>NZ_JBBMRJ010000003.1:0-157602 GCF_037993085.1 Pseudomonas sp. YNh
TGGCTTCTTCGAACGCCACCGTGGCACTGTGATGCCTCGGCGGGGGCGAGTCCATCGATTACAGGAGAATGCATAAACTTTGTGGGAGCGGCCTTGTGTCGCGATAGGGCCGCACAGCGGCCCCGGCGATGTTAAGGCATACTACCGCCCTCCCCGGCCACCACCTTTCGCCTCCTCATGCGCATCCACGTCAGCTTCATCGACCGCGTCGGCATCACCCAGGAAGTCCTCGCCCTGCTTGGTGCCCGCCACCTCAACCTGGACGCCGTGGAGATGGTCCCGCCGAACGTCTACATCGACGCCCCCACCCTCAGCCCCGCCGTGCTCGAAGAACTGCATGATGCACTGTTCGAGGTGCAGGGCGTGCAATCGGTGGACGTGGTCGACATCCTCCCCGGCCAGCGTCGCCACCTGCAGCTCGATGCCCTGCTGGCAGCGATGAGCGACCCGGTGCTGGCGGTGGACAGCGCAGGCCTGGTGCTGCTGGCCAACCCGGCGCTGATCGCCCTGTGCGGCCGCGAATCCGCCGGGCGCTCGGTGGGTGAACTGTTCGGCGACCCCGCGCTGCTGCAAGCGCTGCTGGACAACAACTTCCACCTGCCCATGCGCGAGATGCAGCTCAACGGCCAGAGCCTGCTGCTGGACGCCATGCCGATCACCAACGCCGGTGGACTGCTGACGCTGTACCCCCCGACGCGCATGGGCGAACGCCTCTCGGCCCTGCACCACGACCATGCCGAAGGCTTCGATGCCCTGCTCGGCGAGTCGCCCGCCATCCGCACGCTCAAGGCCCGCGCCCTGCGCGTGGCGGCGCTCGATGCACCGCTGCTGGTGCATGGCGAAACCGGCACCGGTAAAGAGCTGGTGGCCCGCGCCTGCCATGCCATCAGCAGCCGCCATGCGGCACCGTTCCTGGCCCTGAACTGTGCCGCACTGCCCGAAAGCCTGGCCGAGAGCGAGTTGTTCGGTTACGCCCCTGGCGCCTTCACCGGCGCGCAACGCGGTGGCAAGCCCGGGCTGATGGAGCTGGCCAACCAGGGCACGGTGTTCCTTGATGAAATTGGCGAAATGTCACCGTATTTGCAGGCCAAGCTGCTGCGTTTCCTAAGCGATGGCAGCTTCCGTCGGGTAGGCGGCGACCGCGAAGTGAAGGTGGATGTGCGCATCATCAGCGCCACCCACCGCGACCTGGAGCGCATGGTCGCCGAAGGCAGCTTCCGCGAAGACCTGTTCTACCGCCTCAACGTGCTCAACCTGCAGGTACCGCCCCTGCGCGACAGGGGCCAGGACATCCTGATGCTGGCGCACTTCTTCATGCAGCAAGCCTGCACGCAGATCCAGCGCCCAGCCTGCCGGCTGACCCCCGCCACCCACTCTGCACTGCTGGCCAACCCTTGGCCGGGCAACGTGCGCCAGCTACAGAACGTGATTTTCCGCGCTGCAGCCATCTGCGAGGGCAACCTGGTGGATATCGGCGACCTGGACATTGCCGGCACCTCGGTGGCCCGCGGGCAGGACGGCGAAGTGGCCAGCCTGGAACAGGCCGTGGGTGATTTCGAGCGGGAACTGTTACAGCGCCTGTATGCCAGTTACCCGTCGACGCGGCAGCTGGCCGGGCGCTTGCAAACTTCGCATACCGCTATTGCCCAGCGACTACGTAAATATGGAATACCGGGGAAACTTTGATACGTGTCGCCAAAACCGACAGCTCATTCAGACTTTTCCTAGCCGTGTAGCCGCAATTGACTGGAGTGCTCGCCGTAGAATGGTGACATCGTAATTTCGCATGTCACCTTGAACGAAGAGTACCTTGATGTTTGAACTCGATTTTTACGGGACACTTGTAGCCGCCTCTTTAGTACTGCTACTGGGGCGAGGGCTGGTCGCGCGTATTGGTTTCCTGCGCGTTTACAATATCCCGGAACCTGTTGCAGGCGGATTGGTCGTTGCCTTGGCACTCTTGGCATTACGCAGCTTCGATATACAGGTCCAGTTTGATACCTCATTGCAAACCCCATTGATGCTGGCGTTCTTCGCCACCATCGGTTTGAGTGCAGACTTCGCCAGCCTGAAGAAAGGCGGGCGTGTGGTCGCCGTGTTCCTGCTGGTGGTGACTGGCTTGCTCCTGGTGCAGAACGCCATGGGCATCGGCCTGGCAACGGCCTTGGGGCTCGACCCGTTGATGGGCCTGCTGGCCGGCTCGATCAGCCTCTCCGGTGGCCACGGCACAGGCGCCGCCTGGGGCGCGACGTTCACTGAAAAATTTGGCCTGCCTTCGGCCTCCGAACTGGCGATGGCCTCTGCCACTTTCGGCCTGGTATTGGGCGGCCTGATTGGCGGCCCGGTTGCCAGGCTGCTAATCAAGCGGGTAAAGACGCACGGCAGCGAAGAAGAGGCTCCCCAACTGCCAAAAGGCTTTGAGCAGCCGAATAAAGAGCGCCTGATTACATCATCTTCATTCATCGAAACCTTGGCCCTGATTGCCGTCAGTTTGCTGGCGGGCACCCTGCTTCACGGTTTATTGAAAAGCACTGCATTTGAATTACCGACCTTCGTGTGCGTATTGTTTGTCGGCGTGTTGTTGCGCAACGGTCTTTCCGCATTCGGCTTCTATCGTGTATTCGAGCGGGAAGTTTCGGTCTTGGGCAATGTCAGTCTGTCCCTGTTCCTGGCCATTGCCTTGATGTCGCTGAAGTTGTGGGACCTGGCCGCACTGGCGTTACCCTTCTTTATATTGCTGGCCACGCAAACACTGGTCATGGCACTGTTCGCGATCTTCGTGACGTTCAGGGTAATGGGCCGCAACTACGATGCGGCAGTACTGGCTGCCGGGCACTGCGGCTTCGGCCTGGGGGCAACGCCGACGGCCATCGCCAACATGCAGGCGGTGACCCAGCGCTACGGGGCCTCGCACATCGCCTTCCTGGTAGTGCCGATGGTGGGCGCGTTCTTCATCGACATCATCAATGTGATCGTGATCAAGCTGTACCTGGCATTGCCCTTCCTTACTGGAGGTTGAATCCCGGCACTTCCGCCTGTATCGATTTCAATACATCGGATTGAAATCGATACACACGCATCCGAATGCGCCTGCACAAGGGTTTGATCCCAAAACCCTTTCCTCCTCCTTGCTATCTGTAGCGTTTTCATTCCACAAAAATGACAAATGCATTGCATGAATTAGCTAAATTGCTGATTTAAAAGGATTTATTGTTATTGGCCGCATTATTGCTTAGGGAATCCCAACCCAAGAGCGCGGAGCCACCGCGCCCAACGCCCTGCTTCCCGAGGATTCCCCATGAGCGAGTTGCGTTTCACTGAAGATCACGAATGGCTGCGCGTCGACGCCGATGGCAGCGTCACCGTGGGCATCACTGCCTACGCCCAGAACGCCCTTGGCGATGTGGTTTTCGTGCAACTGCCCGAATTGCAGCAGTATGAGAAAGGCAGCGAAGCGTCCACCGTCGAGTCGGTCAAGGCCGCCAGCGGCGTGTACATGCCGCTGACCGGCGAAGTGGTCGAGGTCAACGGCCAGCTCGAAAGCAGCCCTGAACTGGTCAACGAAGACCCGATGGGGGAAGGCTGGTTCTTCCGCTTCAACCCGGCCGACATGAGCGAAGTCACCGCCCTGCTCGACCAGGACGCCTACGACCGCCTGATCAAAGCCAACGACGACGCCTGAGGAACCCCGCCATGACCATCAACCTCAGCACCGCCAACGAATTCATTGCCCGTCACATCGGCCCGCGCGCCGCTGACGAGCAGGCCATGCTCGCCGCCCTGGGCTTCGACTCGCTGGACGCCATGACGGCCGCAGTCATCCCCGACAGCATCAAGGGCACCAGCGTACTGGGCTCGCACGACGGCCAGAGCGAAGCCGACGCGCTCGCCGCGCTCAAGGCCATCGCCGGCAAGAACCAGCTGTTCAAAAGCTACATCGGCCAGGGCTACTACAACACCCACACGCCGGCGCCGATCCTGCGCAACCTGCTGGAAAACCCTGCCTGGTACACCGCCTACACCCCGTACCAGCCAGAAATTTCCCAAGGCCGCCTGGAAGCGCTGCTGAACTTCCAGACCCTGATCAGCGACCTGACCGGCCTGCCGATCGCCAACGCCTCCCTGCTCGACGAAGCCACTGCTGCGGCCGAGGCCATGACCTTCTGCAAGCGCCTGTCGAAGAACAAGGCCAGCCATGCCTTCTTCGCCTCCGTGCACTGCCACCCGCAAACCCTCGACGTGCTGCGCACCCGTGCCGAACCGCTGGGTATCGAGGTGGTGATCGGCGACGAGCGTGAGCTGGGCGATGTCAGTGCCTTCTTCGGCGCCCTGCTGCAATACCCCGCCAGCAACGGTGAAGTGTTTGACTACCGTGAAGTGGTTCAGCGCTTCCACGCCGCCAACGCCCTGGTCGCCGTGGCCGCCGACCTGTTGGCCCTGACCCTGTTGACCCCGCCGGGCGAATTCGACGCCGACGTGGCCATCGGCAGCGCCCAGCGTTTTGGCGTACCACTGGGCTTCGGTGGCCCGCACGCGGCTTACTTCGCCACCCGGGACGCGTTCAAGCGCGACATGCCGGGCCGCCTGGTCGGCGTATCGATCGACCGCTTCGGCAAAACCGCCCTGCGCCTGGCCATGCAGACCCGCGAGCAGCACATCCGCCGCGAAAAGGCCACCAGCAACATCTGCACCGCCCAGGTGCTGCTGGCCAACATCGCCAGCATGTTCGCCGTTTACCACGGCCCGGCCGGCCTCAAGCGCATTGCCGAACGCACCCATGCACTGACCGCGATCCTGGCCGCCGGCCTGAAGACGCTGGGCGTCCAGGTAGTGGGCGCCAGCGCCTTCGACACCCTGACCCTGGCTACTGGCACTGCCACCGCAACCCTGCATGACAACGCACGCGCCCAGGGCATCAACCTGCGCCAGATCGACGCCGCCCACGTGGGCCTGTCGCTGGACGAAACCAGCAGCCAGGCAGACGTAGAATCCCTGTGGCAGCTGTTCGGTGACGACAAGGCCCAGCCTGACTTCGCCGCCCTGGCTGCCAGCACCGGTTCGCTGCTGCCTGCCGCCCTGCTGCGCCAGTCGGCCATCCTCGAACACCCGGTGTTCAACCGTTACCACAGCGAAACCGAGCTGATGCGCTACCTGCGCCGCCTGGCCGACAAGGACCTGGCACTGGACCGCAGCATGATCCCGCTGGGCTCGTGCACCATGAAGCTGAACGCGGCCAGTGAAATGATCCCGGTCACCTGGGCCGAGTTCGGCAACCTGCACCCGTTCGCCCCGGCCGCGCAGAGCCAGGGCTACCTGCAGATGACCACCGAGCTGGAAGCCATGCTGTGCGCCGCCACCGGCTATGACGCCGTGTCGCTGCAGCCCAACGCCGGCTCCCAAGGCGAGTACGCAGGCCTGCTGGCCATCCGCGCCTACCACCGCAGCCGTGGCGAAAGCCACCGCGACATCTGCCTGATCCCGTCGTCGGCCCACGGCACCAACCCGGCCACCGCACACATGGCTGGCATGCGCGTAGTCGTCACCGCCTGTGACGCCCGCGGCAACGTCGATGTCGAGGACCTGCGCGCCAAGGCCATCGAGCACCGCGAGCGCCTGGCCGCGATCATGATCACCTACCCGTCGACCCACGGTGTGTTCGAGGAAGCGATCGGCGAAATCTGCGCGATCATCCACGACAACGGTGGCCAGGTGTACATCGACGGCGCCAACATGAACGCCATGGTCGGCCTGTGCGCGCCAGGCAAGTTCGGCGGCGACGTGTCCCACCTGAACCTGCACAAGACCTTCTGCATCCCGCACGGTGGTGGCGGCCCGGGCGTGGGCCCGATTGGCGTCAAGTCGCACCTGGCGCCGTTCCTGCCCGGCCATGCGCAGCTGGAAAACACCGAAGGGGCGGTGTGCGCCGCACCGTTCGGCAGCGCCAGCATCCTGCCAATCACCTGGATGTACATCCGCATGATGGGCGGCGCCGGCCTGAAGCGTGCTTCGCAGATGGCGATCCTCAACGCCAACTACATCGCCCGCCGCCTGGAAGAGCACTATCCTGTTCTGTATACCGGTGGCAATGGCCTGGTGGCCCACGAGTGCATCCTCGACCTGCGCCCACTGAAAGACACCAGCGGCATCAGCGTCGACGACGTGGCCAAGCGCCTGATCGACTTCGGTTTCCACGCCCCGACCATGTCCTTCCCGGTGGCCGGCACGCTGATGATCGAACCGACCGAAAGCGAGGCCAAGGAAGAACTGGACCGCTTCTGCGACGCCATGATCCAGATCCGCGAAGAAATCCGTGCGGTCGAAAGCGGTAGCCTGGACAAGGACGACAACCCGCTCAAGAACGCCCCGCACACGGCGGCCGAGCTGGTTGGCGAGTGGGCCCACGGCTACAGCCGCGAGCAGGCGGTCTATCCGCTGCCAAGCCTGGTGGAAAGCAAGTACTGGCCGCCGGTCGGCCGGGTCGACAACGTGTTCGGCGACCGCAACCTGGTGTGCGCTTGCCCGTCGATCGAGAGCTATCAGGACGCCTGATTGCGCTCAGGCCCGCTACCTGACTTGAGGTGTGGACCTCTGTGGGAGCGGGCGCGCCCGCGAATGCGATGATGACTTCACCGACGCATTCGCGGGCACGCCCGCTCCCACCGGGTTCACCGTCCGCCTAATTTTCCTGGCTGGAGGAACCACCATGTCACTGAGCGTTTTCGACCTGTTCAAGATCGGCATCGGCCCCTCCAGCTCCCATACGGTCGGCCCGATGCGTGCTGCCGCACGTTTCGCCGAAGGCCTGCGCCGCGACGGCCTGCTGCCCAGCACGATTAGCGTCAAGGCCGAGCTGTATGGCTCCCTGGGCGCCACCGGCAAGGGCCACGGCAGTGACAAGGCCGTACTGCTAGGCCTTGAAGGTGAACACCCCGACACCGTCGACACCGGCTCCATCCCAGGCCGCCTGCAGGCCATCCGCGACAGCGGCCACATCAACCTGCTGGGCGAACAGCGCATTGCGTTCATCGAAAAGCAGCACCTGGCAATGATCCGCAAGCCGCTGGACTACCACCCCAACGGCATGATCTTCCGCGCCTTCGACGACGCCGGCCTGCAAATCCGCAGCCGCGAATACTATTCGGTGGGCGGTGGTTTCGTGGTCGACGAGGATGCCGCCGGCCACGACCGTATAGTCGAGGACAGCACCGTGCTGCCCTACCCGTTCAAGACCGCCAAGGAACTGCTTGGCCACTGCACCACGCAGAACCTGTCGGTAAGCCAGGTGATGCTGGCCAACGAGGCCGCCTGGCGCCCGGAGGCGGAGACCCGCGCCGGGCTGCTGCGTATCTGGCAAGTGATGCAGGATTGTGTTGAAGCCGGCTGCCAGCATGAAGGCATCCTGCCGGGCGGGCTCAAGGTCAAGCGGCGGGCCCCGGCCCTGTACCGCCAGCTGAGCCGCCACCCGGAAGCCAGCCTGCGCGATGCGCTGTCGGTGCTGGACTGGGTCAACCTGTATGCCCTGGCGGTGAACGAGGAAAACGCCAATGGCGGGCGTGTGGTTACCGCACCCACCAATGGCGCCGCGGGCATCGTCCCGGCGGTGCTGCACTACTACATGCGCTTCGTGCCGGGCGCCAGCGACGACGGGGTGGTGCGTTTTCTGCTCACCGCCGCAGCGATCGGCATCCTGTACAAGGAGAACGCCTCCATCTCCGGCGCCGAAGTGGGCTGCCAGGGTGAAGTCGGCGTGGCCTGTTCAATGGCCGCCGGCGCGCTGTGCGAAGTGATGGGCGGCACCGTGCAGCAGGTGGAAAACGCTGCCGAAATCGGCATGGAACACAACCTGGGCCTGACCTGCGACCCGATCGGCGGGCTGGTGCAGGTGCCCTGCATCGAGCGCAACGCCATGGGCTCGGTGAAGGCCATCAACGCGGTGCGCATGGCCTTGCGCGGCGACGGTCAGCACTTCGTGTCGCTCGACAAGGTCATCCGCACCATGCGCCAGACCGGCGCCGACATGAAAAGCAAATACAAGGAGACCGCCCGCGGCGGTCTTGCCGTCAACATCATCGAATGTTGACCCAACAATAAAACCAAGGAGTCACCGATGTCCGAAACACTGCTCAAGACCCCACTGCACGCCCTGCACCTGGAACTGGGTGCGCGCATGGTGCCGTTTGCCGGCTACGACATGCCGGTGCAGTACCCGCTGGGCGTGCTCAAGGAACACCTGCACACCCGCGAGCAGGCCGGCCTGTTCGATGTCTCACACATGGGCCAGATCATCCTGCGCGGAGCCGATGCCGCCAAGGCCCTGGAAAGCCTGGTGCCGGTGGATATCATCGACCTGCCGGTGGGCATGCAGCGCTACGCCATGTTCACCAATGAACAAGGCGGCATCCTTGACGACCTGATGGTTGCCAACCTGGGCGACGACACCCTGTTCCTGGTGGTCAACGCCGCCTGCAAGGACCAGGACCTGGCCCACCTGCAAACGCACATCGGCAGCCGTTGCGAGGTGCAGCCGCTGTTCGAACAACGTGCCCTGCTTGCCCTGCAAGGGCCGGCAGCGGTCAAGGTGCTGGAGCGCCTGGCCCCGGAAGTGGCCGGCATGACCTTCATGCAGTTCCGCCCAGTAAAGCTGCTGGGTGAAGACTGCTTCGTCAGCCGCTCAGGCTACACCGGCGAAGACGGCTACGAAATTTCGGTACCGGTCCAGGCCGCCGAAGCCTTGGCCCGCCGCCTGCTGGCCGAGCCCGAAGTACAGCCTATCGGCCTGGGCGCACGCGACTCGCTGCGCCTGGAAGCCGGCCTGTGCCTGTACGGCCATGACATGAATACCGAGACCACCCCGATCGAAGCGAGCCTGCTGTGGGCGATTTCCAAGGTGCGCCGTGCCGACGGTGCACGTGCGGCCGGCTTCCCCGGCGCTGAAGCGATCTTTGCCCACCAGCGCGACGGTGTGGCGCGCAAACGTGTCGGCCTGTTGCCGCAGGAGCGTACGCCAGTACGTGAAGGCGCGGATATTGTCGATGAAAACGATAAGCCGGTAGGTAAAGTGTGCAGCGGCGGCTTTGGCCCGACACTCGGCGCACCTGTTGCAATGGGTTATATCGATAGTGAACATGCTGCACTCGACACCGCACTGTTTGCCGTGGTGCGCGGCAAGAAGGTTGCCTTGAAAGTCAGCAAAATGCCTTTCGTGGCGCAACGTTACTACCGTGGTTGAAACGGCTTTGTGAAGGTTGTGGCCAGGTTCGACATATTCGTTTTCGAACCTGCCCAATAACTTTTGAACATGGCGCCAGGCCAGGCGCCACGCCGTTTCCGACAAATTGGTCGGTTATCGGCAAGCGGCCGATTTTCCATTCGACCAAGGGCTTGTTTTTCGCTCGGGAGTTGTCGTAGAGTCACTGCACTGTGTTTGCATGGGTCGCAACAGTTCGTGACCTGGGCCAGTAGCCGCAATCTGCTACAACCCGTTCGACGTCTCTTACTTTCCTGCAACCCAGCCCAGTAGTCTTTTGCTTACAAACAATGCAGAAGAAACTGTCATCAAAATTTAAGTTTCATAGGAACTAAGACAATGGCTGAGCGTCAGAACGGTACCGTCAAGTGGTTCAATGACGAAAAAGGTTACGGTTTCATCACCCCAGAAAGCGGTCCGGATCTGTTCGTGCACTTCCGCGCCATCCAGGGCAACGGCTTCAAGAGCCTGAAAGAAGGCCAGAAAGTGACCTTCGTTGCTGTGCAGGGCCAAAAAGGCATGCAGGCTGACGAAGTCCAGGCTGAAGCCTGATACTTCTAAAAAAGAGCCCCTGCGTTGACGCGCAGGGGCTTTTTTTTGCTTGCGATTCCATAGAATGAGCTTTTCCCCCTGGAGTTGCCGAGCGATGCCCAAGCCCCACCTTATCCCTCAAGGCGACTTCCCCGCTGCTGGCCTGGGCCGAAGACTGGCCGCGATGTTCTATGACTTCCTGCTATGTACTGCGCTGCTCATGGTGACAGCCGGTGCCTACAAGCTGATCCAGATGGCGATCATCGGCGAAGCGCGCATGCGAGAGCTGACCGAAGCCGGCGCACTGGATGGCGACCCGCTATTGTCGACGGTACTGCTGTTCGCCTTGTTCGGCTTCTTTGCCAAGTTCTGGACCCATGGCGGGCAGACGCTGGGCATGCAGGTGTGGGGCGTGCGCGTGCAGAATGCCGATGGCTCAGCCATCAGCCTGTGGCAGGCGTTGTTGCGCTTCGTGGTGTCGATTGCCTCATGGCTGTGCCTGGGGCTGGGGTTCTTCTGGGTGTTGATCGACAAGCGCAAGCGTGGCTGGCATGACATCTATTCGGAAAGCCAGCTGGTGCGGGTGCCGAAGCAAAAGAAATGATCCGAGCGTTGTGCTGCCTGTGCTGGCCTCTTCGCGGGTAAACCCGCTCCCACAGGTACAGCACAGTATTCGAACCCCATGCGATCCCTGTGGGAGCGGGTTTACCCGCGAAGAGGCCTGAACAGGCAACACCCATGAAAAAGCCGACACTGAGGTCGGCTTTTTTAGACAACTCAGGCCACTATCCTGCCCGACGCAACAGCCAGACACCGGCCAAGGCGCAGATCCCCGCCGGGATCACCACCGCCAGCAGCGGCGGGAAGCCGAACACCTGGCTGGATGGCCCCAGCAGGTCCTGGGCGATGCGGAACACGAAGCCCACCAGTACACCGGTGAACACGCGCTGGCCAAGGGTTACCGAGCGCAGCGGGCCGAAGATGAAGGAAATCGCCATCAGCACCAGCGCCGCGGTGACCATCGGCTGCAGCACCTTGGTCCAGAACGCCAACCAGTAACGGGCATTGTTCAGGCCCTGGTCGGACAGGTAGTGGATGTAATCCCACAACCCGGTAATGGACAGCGACTCCGGCGCCAGGATCACCGTATTGAGCAGTTCTGGCGTGAGCGAAACGTCCCAGCGCTCCTGCGGTGCGCTGACGACTTCAGTGTGGTCGCCACGGAAGTAGGTGGTACGCACGTCGGCGAGCAACCAGTGGTCGCTCTGGTACTGCGCGCGGCGGGCGAAGCTCGAAGTAACGATCTTGCGTTCGCTGTCGAAGCGGTAACGGGTCACACCCAGCAACAGGCCGTTGGGCTGCACGGCGTTGATGTGCACGTACTCTTCACCCTGGCGGTGCCACATGCCGCGCTTGGAGCTTTGCGCCTCACCACCGCCCTGGGCCAGGGAACGGTCGGCCTGGGCCTTGTTCTCGGTCACCGGAGCCACGTATTCGCCAATCAGCAGGCCAACCAGCATCAGCACCAGCATCGGTTTCATCACCGCCCAGACGATGCGGCCGATGGACACCCCGGCCGCACGCATGATGGTCAGTTCGCTGCTGCTTGCCAGGCTGCCCAGGCCGATCAGGCAGCCGATCAGGGCTGCCATCGGCAGCATGTCGTACAGCCGCCGAGGTGCGGTGAGCATGACGAAGTTGCCAGCCTCCATCACCGTGTAGGTGTCACTCAGGTCGCTCATCTCGTCGATGAAGGCAAACAGCGAGGCCAGGCCGAGGATGATGCCCAGCACCGCCAGGATGGCCAGCAGTACGCTCTGGCCGATGTAGCGGTCCAGCTTACCCATGGGCCACCTCCGCACGACGGGCGGCGCGCTTGAGGCGCATCGGTTCCCAGTACAACAGGCCGAGGCCGATCAGCAGGAACAGGCCGTGGACCCACCACATGCCCAGGCCAATCGGCAATTTGCCCTTCTCGAGGGCGCCGCGTACGGAAATCAGCATTGTCAGGTAGGCCATGTACAAGAGAATTGCCGGCAGCAGCTTGAGGAAGCGGCCCTGGCGGGGGTTGACCCGTGACAGCGGCACCGCCAGCAGGGTCACGACGAATACCAGGATCGGCAGCGACAGCCGCCATTGCAGCTCGGCACGCTCTCGCAGGCCCTTCTTGCCGATCAGCTCGGAAGTAGGGATGGCTTCGCGCTCGGTGACTTCCTCGGCGACTTCCGGTTTGGGCAGCAGCACACCATAAGTATCGTACTTGATCGCGCGGTAATCGGCCTGGCCCGGGTTACCGTCATAGCGATAGCCGTTTTCCAGCACCAGGTAGCGGTTGCCGTCGGCCTGGATCTCCTGGTGACCTTTTTCAGCGACCAGTACCGATGGGGCGCGGTCCTTGGTCTTGTCCTGGTTGAAGCGCTTCTCGGAGATGAACACCCCGGCCAGGTTGACGCGGTCGTCCGACAGCTGCTCGGTGTAGGTCACCCGCGAACCGTCACGCAAGGTCTGGAAGCGGCCCGGCACCAAGGTGTCGAACTCGGTCAGCGTGTCCTGCTGGGCAATGATCTGCTGCACCTGGGCAACGCCCAACGGCGCAAGGCTCAGGCTCAGCCAGGCCACCAGCAGGGCGACCAGCGCCGCCGGTACCATGGTCAGCCCCAACAGGCGCTGCTGGCTCATACCGGTTGCGGACAGCACGGTCATCTCGCTTTCCAGGTACAGCCGCCCGTACGCCAGGAGAATGCCGAGGAACAGCCCCAGAGGCAGGATCAGTTGCAGGAAACCCGGCAGCCGGAAGCCCATGATCAGGAACAGCACGCCCGGGTCGAGCACGCCCTGGGCCGCCTGGGCCAGATACTTGATGAAGCGCCCGCTCATGATGATCACCAGCAGCACAGCGCTGACGGCGCTCAAGGTCACCAGGACCTCGCGGGAGAGATAACGAAAGACGATCAAACCAGACACTCCTGGGTTGTCAGGGCGGACTGCCATGCAATGGCGCCAAACAATGACTTAGTACAGCCAAGACCAATGCCGGTTCGCCAAAGGCGAACCTCCATGTAAAGTGCGCGCATTATCCTGTGATTGACCGCGCCTGTCACTTGGCCGCGCATGAAGGCGCATAACGGGGTTGTCAGCACGCTTGCCGCAGGCTCAAACTGGCAGCTTTTCCGCTGGCGCGCGACTCCGCCGCCAGGCCCGTCCAGAGCGCTGGAACACACAGCGCCATTCGTATCGATCATTCGGGGACCCTGACATGGAACTGGTTGTAAAAAGCGTAGCTGCTGCATCCGTAAAAACCGCCACCCTGGTCATTCCGGTAGGTGAAAACCGCAAGCTCGGCGCTGTTGCCAAGGCTGTCGACCTGGCCAGCGAAGGTGCCATCAGCGCTGTGCTCAAGCGCGGCGACCTGGCTGGCAAGCCAGGCCAGACCCTGCTGCTGCAGAACCTGCAGGGCCTGAAAGCCGAGCGCGTGCTGCTGGTAGGCAGCGGCAAGGACGAAGCCCTGGGCGACCGCACCTGGCGCAAACTGGTCGCCAGCGTGGCCGGCGTGCTCAAGGGCCTGAATGGCGCCGATGCAGTGCTGGCCCTGGACGATGTCGCGGTCAACAACCGCGATGCACACTACGGCAAATACCGCCTGCTGGCCGAAACCCTGCTGGACGGCGAGTACGTGTTCGACCGCTTCAAGAGCCAGAAGGTCGAGCCACGCGCCCTGAAAAAAGTCACCCTGCTGGCCGGCCAGGCCGAGGTCGAGCGCGCCGTCAAGCACGCCAGCGCCATTGCCACCGGCATGGCCTTCACCCGCGACCTGGGCAACCTGCCGCCTAACCTGTGCCACCCAAGCTTCCTCGCCGAACAGGCCAAGGAGCTGGGCAAGGCGCACAAGGCGCTGAAGGTCGAGGTGCTGGACGAGAAGAAGATCAAGGACCTGGGCATGGGCGCGTTCTACGCCGTGGGCCAAGGCAGCGACCAGCCACCCCGCCTGATCGTGCTCAACTACCAGGGCGGCAAGAAGGCAGACAAGCCGTTCGTGCTGGTGGGCAAGGGCATCACCTTCGATACCGGCGGCATCAGCCTCAAGCCAGGCGCCGGCATGGACGAAATGAAGTACGACATGTGCGGTGCTGCCAGCGTGTTCGGCACCCTGCGCGCGGTGCTCGAACTGCAACTGCCGGTCAACCTGGTGTGTCTGCTGGCCTGTGCCGAGAACATGCCAAGCGGCGGTGCCACCCGCCCGGGTGACATCGTTACCACCATGAGCGGCCAGACCGTCGAAATTCTCAACACCGACGCCGAAGGCCGCCTGGTGCTGTGCGACACCCTGACCTACGCCGAGCGCTTCAAGCCGCAGGCGGTGATCGACATCGCCACCCTGACCGGCGCCTGCATCGTCGCCCTGGGCAGCCACACCACCGGCCTGATGGGCAACAACGACGACCTGGTTGGCCAGTTGCTCGACGCTGGCAAACGCGCCGACGACCGTGCCTGGCAGTTGCCGCTGTTCGATGAATACCAGGAGCAGCTGGACAGCCCGTTCGCCGACATGGGCAACATCGGTGGGCCGAAGGCCGGCACCATCACCGCAGGCTGCTTCCTGTCGCGCTTCGCCAAGGCCTACAACTGGGCGCACATGGACATCGCCGGTACCGCATGGATCAGTGGTGGCAAGGACAAAGGCGCCACAGGCCGCCCGGTGCCCCTGCTGACCCAGTACCTGCTGGACCGCGCTGGCGCCTGACGCCGTGAGGCCGGCGGTGCCTTGCGCACCTCCGGCCGGCGATTACCACCATGAGCAAAGTCGACTTTTACATCCTGCCCACCGACTCGCTGTCGGCGCGGCTCGATTTCGCCTGCAAACTGTGCGAAAAGGCCTGGCGCCTCGGCCACCGGGTCTATCTGCACTGCCAGGATGAAGAACAGCGCAGCGAGCTGGACCTGCGTTTGTGGCGCTTCAAGGGTGAGGCCTTCGTGCCCCACGACCTGGCCGAGCTGCATGCCGATGCCGGCGTGGCCCTTGGCCTGGCTGACAATGCGGGCGATCACCGCGACCTGCTGATCAACCTGGGGGCCGGCGTGCCGGGCTTCGTCGGCCAGTTCGAGCGGGTGGCCGAAATCGTGGTGGAAGAGCCTGGCATCCGCCAATCAGCCCGGGAGCGATTCCGTTTCTACCGCGAACAGGGCTATGCTCTGCAAGACCACCGCTTACAGCGACTTTGACGACGATGGACAAGCCCTCCCCTTTGCCCGACTCCGCCCATCTGCTCGATGACCTCGAGTCGATCCGCCAGCTGCTTGGCGACGCCGACCTGCAACCGCCGCTGCTGACCGAGACGGTGGAACAGATCCCGTTACTGCTGGAAGAACCTGCCGGTAACCCTGCGCCTGATGGCGAGCCAATCGCTGTCGAGCCCGAGGAAGACCCGCAGACACGCCGGCAGGACACCCTGCTGCACCTGGAAAGCGAGCTGCGCGCTGCGGCGCAGATGATCATGCAGGACGTGATCAACGACTTCACCCCGCATATCGAAAACGAGATCAAGCGCCGGCTGGATGCGCGGATCGAGCGCTTGATCAAGCGTACCGAGTGATATTCCGGGGCCGCTTTGCGGCCCATTCGCGGCACAATGCCGCTTCTGCAGGCACCGCGGTCCCTGTAGGAGCGGCCTTGTGCCGCGAATGGGCTGCAAAGCAGCCCCAGCGGCTGTCGCCTCAACACCCCAGCTTGGTTATACTTCCCGGCTTTCCCGAATAAATGCACAGGGTCCCGCCGCGCATGGATAAGACCTACCAGCCGCACGCCATCGAAACTTCCTGGTACAACACCTGGGAGTCCGAGAACTATTTCGCCCCACAAGGTGCAGGCGAGTCCTACACCATCATGATCCCGCCGCCGAACGTGACCGGCAGCCTGCACATGGGCCACGGGTTCAACAACGCGATCATGGACGCCCTGATCCGTTTCCGCCGCATGCAAGGCCGCGACACCCTGTGGCAGCCAGGTACCGACCACGCCGGTATCGCCACCCAGATGCTGGTCGAGCGCCAGCTCGAAGCCAAGGGCCAGAACCGGCATGACCTGGGCCGCGAGAAGTTCCTGGAAAAAGTCTGGGAATGGAAGGACCAGTCCGGTGGCAACATCAGCCGCCAGATCCGCCGTCTGGGCTCGTCGGTAGACTGGAGCCGTGAGCGTTTCACCATGGATGACGGCCTGTCCGACGCGGTCAAGGAAGCTTTCGTGCGCCTGCACGAAGACGGCCTGATCTACCGCGGCAAGCGCCTGGTCAACTGGGACACCAAGCTGCACACGGCCATCTCCGACCTCGAAGTGGAAAACCACGACGAAAAGGGCCACCTGTGGAACCTGCGCTACCCGCTGGCCGACGGCGCCAAGACCGCCGAGGGCCTGGACTACCTGGTCGTTGCCACCACCCGTCCGGAAACCCTGCTAGGTGACGCGGCCGTTGCGGTCAACCCGACCGACGAACGCTACCAGGCGCTGATCGGCAAGTTCGTCGAACTGCCGCTGGTTGGCCGCCGCATCCCGATCATCGCCGACGACTACTGCGACCCCGAGTTCGGTACCGGCTGCGTGAAGATCACCCCGGCTCACGACTTCAACGACTACGAAGTCGGCAAGCGCCACAACCTGCCGCTGCTGAACATCTTCGACAAGAATGCCTTCGTGCTGGCCAGCGCCCAGGCCTTCAACCTCGACGGCAGTATCAACGAGCAGGTCGACACCCGCCTGCCGGCCCAGTACGCCAACCTCGACCGCTTCGTCGCGCGCAAGCAGATCGTTGCCGACCTGGACGCCCAGGGCCTGCTGGTGAGCATCGACGACCACGCCCTGAAAGTGCCGAAAGGCGACCGTTCGGGCACCGTCATCGAGCCGTGGCTGACCGACCAGTGGTACGTTTCCACCAAGCCGCTGGCAGAACCTGCCATCGCTGCCGTTGAAGATGGCCGCATCCAGTTCGTGCCCAAGCAGTACGAGAACATGTACTTCTCCTGGATGCGTGACATCCAGGACTGGTGCATCAGCCGCCAGCTCTGGTGGGGCCACCGCATCCCGGCGTGGTACGACGAGGCCGGCCAGGTCTACGTTGGCCGCGACGAAGCCGAAGTGCGTGCCAAGCACAACCTCGGCGCCGACGTGGCCCTGCGCCAGGACGACGACGTACTCGACACCTGGTTCAGCTCGGGCCTGTGGACCTTCTCCACCCTGGGCTGGCCGGAACAGACCGAGTTCCTCAAGAAGTTCCACTCCACCGATGTGCTGGTAACCGGCTTCGACATCATCTTCTTCTGGGTTGCGCGCATGATCATGCTGACCATGCACCTGATCAAGAACGAAGACGGCACCCCGCAAGTCCCGTTCAAGACCGTGTACGTGCACGGCCTGGTGCGTGACGGCCAGGGCCAGAAGATGTCCAAGTCCAAGGGCAACGTCCTCGACCCGCTGGACATCGTCGACGGCATTACCCTCGACGCCCTGCTGGAAAAACGCACCAGCGGCATGATGCAGCCCAAGCTTGCCGAGAAGATCGCCAAGCAGACCAAGGCCGAGTTCCCCGAAGGTATCGCCAGCTACGGCACCGACGCCCTGCGCTTCACCTTCTGCTCGCTGGCCTCCACTGGCCGCGACATCAAGTTCGACATGGGCCGCGTCGAAGGCTACCGCAACTTCTGCAACAAGATCTGGAACGCCGCCCGCTACGTGCTGGACAAAGGCGAAGACTGCGGCCAGAACGGCGAAGCCTACGAACTGTCGTTGGCTGACCGCTGGATCATCTCGCAACTGCAGCGCACCGAAGCCGAAGTGACCCGCCAGCTGGAGCAGTTCCGCTTCGACCTGGCCAGCCAGGCGCTGTACGAGTTCATCTGGAACCAGTACTGCGACTGGTACCTGGAGCTGTCCAAGCCGGTACTGTGGGACGAAAACGCCCCGGTCGAGCGCGCCCGCGGCACCCGTCGCACCCTGGTGCGCGTACTGGAAGTGGCGCTGCGCCTGGCGCACCCCTTCATGCCGTTCATTACCGAAGAAATCTGGCAGCGCATCGCGCCGCTGGCCGGTATCGAGGGCAAGACCATCATGCTGCAGCCGTGGCCGGTGGCCAATGAAGCGCGCATCGACGCAGCTGCCGAAGGCGACATCGAGTGGCTGAAGGAACTGATGGTCGGCCTGCGCAATATCCGCGCCGAGATGAACATCGGCCCGGGCAAGCCGCTGCCGCTGTTCCTGAAAAACGCCAACGCCGACGACCAGCGCCGCCTGCACGAAAACGAAGCGCTGCTGAAGAAGCTGGCCAAGGTCGAGTCGTTCACCGTCCTCGGCGATGCCGACGAAGCGCCGCTGTCGGCCACCGCCCTGGTCGGTGACCTGCAAGTGCTGGTGCCAATGGCCGGCCTGATCGACAAGGATGCCGAGCTGGCGCGCCTGAACAAGGAAATCCAGCGTCTGCAAGGCGAAGTGCAACGTGTTGGCGGCAAGCTGTCCAACGCCGCCTTCGTCGACAAGGCACCGCCTGCCGTGATCGAGAAGGAACGCGCCAAGCTGGCCGAGTCCGAACAGGCCCTGGCCAACTTCACCGAGCAGCATGCGCGGATTGCAGCGCTGTAACTTGACACTGCTGATCTGACCAGCGAGGGCTTCGCCCTCGTTCGCGGCACAAGGCCGCTCCTACAGGCACGGCGCCGGTTTCAAGGGCGCCGCTATCCTGCAGGAGCGGCCTTGTGCCGCGAATGGGCCGCACAGCGGCCGCCTGGCCAGCACATGCAGCACCGGACCCGAGCATGACCCAAGACAAACCCACCCTGCACCCGCGCAACCGCCACCAGGGCCGTTACGACTTCCCCAGCCTGATCAAGGCCCACCCTGACCTGGCGCGCTTCACCATCACCAACCCCCATGGCAAACCCAGCATCGACTTCGCCAACCCCGAAGCCGTGCGGGTGTTCAACCGCGCCCTGCTCAAGGCCCAGTACGGCATCCAGCACTGGGACATCCCCGCCGATTACCTGTGCCCACCCATTCCCGGTCGCGCCGACTACATCCACGTGGCCGCCGACCTGTTGGCCGACGACAATGCGGGTGAGATCCCCAAGGGCGCCCAGGTGCGTGCGCTGGATATCGGCGTTGGCGCCAACTGCATCTACCCGCTGCTGGGCTACAGCGACTACCGCTGGCGTTTTCTCGGCTCGGACATCGACCCCGTGGCCCTGGCCTCGGCCAAAGCCATCGTCCAGGCCAATGGCCTGGGCAAGGCGATCACCCTGCGCCAGCAGGCCAACCGCGCGCATATCCTCAGCGGCTTGCTGCAGGACGACGACCGCTTCGACCTGACCCTGTGCAACCCGCCCTTCCATGCCTCGCGCGAGGAAGCCACCCGCGGCAGCCAGCGCAAGTGGAAAAACCTCGGCAAGCAGGACCCCAAGCGCAAGCTGCCGGTGCTGAACTTCGGGGGCCAGAACAATGAGTTGTGGTGCGAAGGCGGCGAAATCCGCTTTGTCACCCAACTGGTTGGCGAAAGCGTGCAGTACGCCAAGCGGGTGCTGTGGTTTACCAGCCTGGTGTCCAAGGCCAGCAACCTGCCGGGGATAGACGCTGCGTTGAAAAAGGCCGGTGCCAAGGCCGTACGCATCATCGAGATGGGCCAGGGGCAGAAACAGAGCCGCATGGTCGCCTGGAGCTTCCATGACGACGCCGCGCGCCAGGCCTGGCACGCCCAGCGTAAATCACAGGCATGAAAAAACCGCGCCTGGGCAAGCCAGGCGCGGTTTTTGTCAATGCTTCAACAATTACTTGTTGATGGCATCGGTCAGCACTTTGGCTGGAACGAACTTGACGACTTTCTTGGCAGCGATTTCGATGGCAGCGCCAGTCGAAGGGTTGCGGCCGGTACGGGCAGGACGCTCGGAGACTTTCAGCTTGCCGATGCCTGGCAGAGTGATTTCGGCGCCGTTTTCCAGTTGGTCGGCAACGATCTGGCCCAGTTGCTCCAGAGCGTTTTTAGCGGTGGCTTTTGGCGCGGCGATCGATTCGGCGATGTCGGCAATCAGTTGGTCTTTGGTCAATGCCATGGTGATGTTCCTTCCCTATCAAATTCGATGGTTATGCAGCGAACTACGACGTTATCGGGCCAGCCCCTTACAGTGGAGGGCCGCGCCAATCGCGTATGTAGATACGTAAATCGACGTTTGGTTCGACACGACGACAGCACGCTGCCAGCACTGCGCCACACGAGGGGCGCAAGACCGCGCAAAACTACCACAGGAATGGATAAATATCCGCTGCGCACTTCGATTTAATGCAGGTTTTTCGGGGGTTTTAGCCTAAAACGCACAAAACTGAACAAAAAACGAACAACCGACATATCCGCCAACATACGGCCACTGCATCACCTTGTGTCTAGGGTAAACTTGACGCCTTTTGCAGCTCGCCGAGAATCCCATGCCAATCCGTCATTGCATCGTTCACCTGATCGACAAAAAGCCTGATGGCAGCCCTGCTGTATTGCACGCCCGCGACGCCGAGCTGGCGGCTTCCGACGCCATCGAAAACCTGCTGGCTGACCTCAACGACAGTTACAACGCCAAGCAAGGCAAGGCCTGGGGGTTCTTCCACGGTGAGTCCGGGGCGTATCCGCTGAGCGGCTGGCTGAAGCAGTACCTCGACGAGGAAAAGGACTTCACCGCATTCAGCCGCGTGGCGGTGGAGCACCTGCAAAAGCTGATGGAAGAGTCCAACCTGTCTACTGGCGGCCACACCCTTTTTGCTCACTACCAGCAAGGCATGACCGAATACCTGGCGATTGCCCTGCTGCACCACAGTGAAGGCGTGGCGGTGAACGCCGAGCTTGATGTGACCCCTTCGCGCCACCTTGACCTTGGCCAGTTGCACCTGGCAGCGCGCATCAACCTGTCGGAGTGGAAGAACAACAAGAATTCCAAGCAGTACATTTCGTTCATCAAAGGCAAGAACGGCAAAAAGGTCTCGGACTATTTCCGCGACTTCATCGGCTGCCAGGAAGGCGTCGACGGCCCGGGCGAAACCCGCACCCTGCTCAGGGCCTTCAGTGACTTCGTCGAGAGCGAAGACTTGCCCGAAGAGTCCGCCCGCGAAAAGACCCAGACCCTGGTCGAATACGCGACTAGCCAGACCAAAATGGGCGAACCGGTAACGCTGGAAGAACTGTCCAGCCTGATCGACGAGGACCGGCCAAAGGCGTTCTACGACCATATCCGCAACAAGGATTACGGCCTGTCGCCGGAAATTCCCGCAGACAAGCGCACCCTCAACCAGTTCCGCCGCTTCACCGGGCGTGCCGAGGGGCTGTCGATCAGCTTCGAGGCGCACTTGCTGGGCGACAAGGTGGAGTATGACGAAGAGGCGGGGACCTTGATCATCAAGGGCTTGCCTACAACCCTGGTGGATCAGCTGAAGCGGCGCAAGGACTGATACCTCCAAGGCCGCTGAAGGAGGCCACCAGCGCCTCCTTCGCCGACTTGCGCAGCCGCTTCACCAACCGCTCCTGGCGCAACGCTTCGCCTTTGTCCGGCCATTGCTCGACATACACCAGCGCCTGGGCCGGGCTGGTCTTGAAGTAACGCGCGCCCTGCCCTTTCTGATGCGCGGTAAACCGGCGCTGCGGGTCATCACTGATGCCACAGTACAGCGAGCCGTTGGCAGCCCTTACCAGGTAGACATACCAGGGTTTGCCAACAACCGTCTCAACGGCATCACTCACCTTGGGCCTGCTGGAAAGCGCGCAATCCCTTGAATGCCTGCAGGCGTACTTTGTTCTGCACCAGTGGCGACCAGCCCAGCAACATACCCGGCACACCCAACGCCTGCCGCGACCAGCGCCACAGGTCGAAGGTGTCGTCATGCTGGCAGATCAGCCCATCGCGGATCACAAAGCGGGCCTGGATGTCGTTGACCACAATACGGCCGGTCTGGCTGAACAGGTAGGTCGCCACCCAGTGCGCGCCGCCGCTGCGCTCGTCGGCGCGCACACTGTCGAATGCCAGCGTGAAGTCTTTGGCGCGGGTGGTGAGCATCCGCCACATGTCCCCCGCATCCTTGCCGCGCAGGGTACCGAAAACCGGGTCGCTGAAAACGATATCGTCGCTGTAGCAAGCCACCATGCCCTCGGCGTCCAGGCGCTGGAAGGCCTGGTAGAAGCGGGTGATCAGGTCGCGGTTGGCGTCACTCATGGGGCAGGTCCGTCCTGGGGTCGAAAGCAGCACGATAATCTGCCCCGATGGCTTATGCCAGTCTCAAACTTTTTCGCTGGTCACCTGCACATGCAACGCGCGCCCGGCACCCAGCCCGAACACGATTGCACCTACCCCCAGCACAGCAAAAATCCACCCTACTGCCGCCCAGCCCCCTGTCAGGTCATGCACCAGGCCCACCGCGAACGGCCCCATCGACGCCAGGGTGTAACCTACTCCCTGGGCCATGCTCGACAGGTTCGCGGCCACATGGGCATCTTTCGAGCGCAGCACGATCAAGGTCAGCGCCAGGGCAAAGGTTCCGCCCTGCCCCAGGCCCAACACCACGGCCCATCCCCACAGCCCCGACACCGGTGCATACAGGCAACCGAACAGGCCAGCCAGGGTAATCAGCATGACCAGCACGATCGCCAGCCGCTGGTCCTTGCCGCGGGTGGCCAGCCAAGGCGCACTCAGGGAGCTGACCAGCTGCACGATCACCGACCCCGACAACACCAGCCCCGCTTCGGTCGGGCTCAGGCCGCGACCGATGAGGATGGATGGCAACCAGCCGAACACGATGTAAGCCAGCGATGACTGCAGGCCCATGTAAAGGGTCACCTGCCAGGCCAGCGGGTCACGCCACAGGCCACGCACGCGATAGGCCACCTTGTGCAGGCCGTGCCCCTGGCGGGCCTGCGGCAGCCACACCAGCATGGCCAGCAGGGCCGGTAGCACCCAGAAGCCCAACCCCAGCGCCCAGCTGCCGTCAAAATGTTGGGCCAAAGGTACGGTGGCACCGGCTGCCATCGCTGCGCCCAGGCACAACGCCATGGTGTACACACCGGTCAGTGTGCCAGCGTGCTGCGGGAAGTCGCGCTTGACGATACCCGGCAACAGCACGCCGATAATTCCGATGCTGGCCCCCGCCATCAGGCTGCCAAGAAACACCCCGATGGCCCCAAAGGCGCTTCGCACCATGATGCCCAGCGCCAGGGTGACGAGGATGCCCAGGATCACCCGCTCGCTGCCAAAACGCCGCGCCAGTACCGGCGCCAGTGGGGCGAACAGCCCCAGGCACAGCACCGGCAAGGTAGTCAGCAACCCGGCCTGCGAAGCACTCAGCCCCAGGCCTTCGGCAACCTGCCCCAGCACCGGCGCCATGCTCGACAATGCAGGGCGCAGGTTCAATGCCACCAGCACCAGGCCAAGCAACAACAGCCAGGGCCGCCGCAATACCACAGGCTGTTGCTGCACCTGCTCGTCGTCCGCCTCAGCGTCGATCAGCAGCTCATCGAGATCCCGCTCGTTGCGCGGGTTGTTACGGGTGATGGATTCAGCCATGGCCTTCTCGGAGTCAGGATTCGATGAGGGTACGGCTCAGGCGCTTGGCCCGCTCCGCATCACGTTGTTCGATGGCATCGAGGATCTGCCCATGCAGATCGAACGTGGCCTGGCAACGGGGCACGGTCGCCATGTTGTGCTGAAGAGCGGCAGCCACCACCCCGGAAAAGTACCGGTACAGCTCGCTCAATGCCGGATTGTGGGCGGCATCGACCAGCCGCTGATGAAACACCAGGTCACACGCCACATAGGCATCGACATTCCCGTGGAAGTGCCCGGCACTGCCGGCCAGGGCCTCGCGCAGCGCTTGCAGGTCGGCATCCGTGCGGCGCAACGCCGCCAGGCCAATGGCCTCGGCTTCGAGGATATGGCGGGTTTCACGGGCCTGCTCGGGGGTGCAGCGGGACATTGCCTGCACCGCCTGCAATGGGTCCTGGGCCGTACGCAGGTAGCTGCCGTCGCCCTGACGAATTTCCACCAGGCCACTGAACGCCAGCACGCGCATGGCCTCACGCACAGTGTTGCGGCTAATGCCCAGCTGAAGGGCCAGTTCCGGCTCGGTGGGCAAACGCTGGCCGACTTGCCAGTCGCCCAACACGATGCGCTCGCGCATGCGCTCCACGGCCAGTTCGACCAGGGAACGCTTGGTCAACTCAGTGCTCATCTTACTCAACCAATCATCCGATGAATTGGCACAGCTTACTGGATGCCGGGTAACGCCGCAAACCACCTGGTATTTCTGCCAGTTGTGAACAAAACCCTTTGTTGCAACGCTCGCAGTGTTTTTTCAGGGGTGAACTTACATGCGACTGGCGAGCCTGCTGTTAATGCTGTTTCTGGCAATGCTGCCGGGTTGCGATCCGGCCAGACACCCCAGCCGCCCCAAAGCCTTGCTCATCGGGCTGGACGGGGTGCAGTTGGAGCAATACCTGCTGTTGGGCGACGCCACCAACCTGAATCAACGGCTGTATTACGGCAAGGCCTACGCTGGCGGAATCAACGGCAGGGCCAGTGAGCAGCCTACCTTGAGTGGCCCGGGCTGGGTCACGCTGCTTACCGGCGTCTGGAGCAACAAGCATGGCGTCGACTCGGATACCGAGTCGTTGCGGGTAGATCCGGCGTTTCCCAGCCTGTTCAAACGGCTGCGCCTGGCCATGCCCAACGCTTACCTGTCCAGTGTGGTGGGTTGGTCACCGCTGAACACGGCATTCCTGCTGGAAGATGCCCATGGTGCCGATGTACGCGAGAGTGGTTTGTCAGATGCGCGGGTAATTGAGCGAACGCTGCAAATCCTTGCCAACACGCCCGCCGACTTCACATTCATTCAGCTGGATGCGGCAGACCAGGTCGGGCACGACAGTGGCTTTGGCGATCACTATCAGCAGGCGTTGCGCACACTCGATAGCCAGATCGGGCATTTGCTGGACAAGGTCGACGAACGCCGGCGCCTGCACCCGCAGGAAGACTGGCTGGTGATCGTCAGCACAGACCATGGGCGCGATTACTGGGGGAAAGGCCATGGCAGCGCTTCGGAGCAGGAAAAGAGCATCTTCATCGCCAGCAACAAGCCGCTGAATCAGGAGCTGACCGAGCTGAGCATTCCTGCGGAAATGCCAGGGCCCAACAACCTGTACGGCCTTCCCGCGCAGACTTCGGTGGCACCCACTGTGCTACGCCACATGGGCCTGACGCTGCAGCCAGAATGGCTACTGGATGGCACGCCTTTGCTGGGTAAAACCGGTGCGCGCAAGGCTCGAGCCGATGAACACAAGGGACGGTTGCGCTGGAACAGCAATGCCACTGGCTACCTGACGATTCTGAAGAACGGGCAAGTGGTTGCACAGGTACCGGCCAGGGACGGGCAATGGACTGATCCGCAGGGGATGGAAAGGCAGAACGATTACGTGCTGGTGCTTGATGGCACGCCGACGGCGGTGCGCAACCGGCCAGCGGCCAAGGCATTTGTTATCGAAGAGAGCAGCTATTAAGCCAGGCGCGCTCCTGTAAGAACCGCGCCCGGCCATGCGTCAGTTCAACGCATCGAGCAGCGCCTGGTTCATCTCTGGCGTACCGATGGTAATACGCAGGAACTGAGCAATGCGTGGTTGCTTGAAGTGGCGCACGATCACACCTTGCTCGCGCAGACGTGCAGCCAGCTCGCCGGCATCCTGCTGCGGGTGGCGCGCGAAGATGAAGTTGGCGGCCGAAGGCAGTACCTCGAAGCCCTTGGCCTCAAGCTGCCCGACCAGCACTTCGCGGCTGTCGATCACCTTGCGGCAGGTTTGCTCGAAGTACTCGCGGTCTTCAAACGCCACCGCCGCGCCAACGATCGCCGCACGGTCCAGCGGGTAGGAGTTGAAGCTGTTCTTGATCCGCTCCAGCGCCTCGATCAGGTCCGGGTGCCCGACCGCCAGGCCAACCCGCAGGCCGGCCAGGGAGCGCGACTTCGACAGGGTCTGGGTCACCAGCAGGTTGTCATAGCGGTCCACCAGGCTGATGGCCGTCTCGCCACCGAAATCGATGTAGGCCTCGTCGACCACCACCACCGAGTCACGGTTGGCCTGCAGCAACTGCTCCACCGCCTGCAGCGGCATCAGGCAGCCAGTCGGCGCATTTGGGTTGGGGAAGATGATGCCGGCGTTGGGCTTGTTGTAGTCCTCGATGCGGATCTGGAACTGCTCATCCAGCGCCACCTGCTCGAAGGCAATACCGTACAGGCCGCAATAGACCGGGTAGAAGCTGTAGCTGATGTCCGGGAACAGCAACGGTGCATCGTGCTGGAACAGGCCGTGGAAAATGTGCGCCAGCACCTCGTCCGAGCCGTTGCCGACAAACACTTGCCCCGGGGTTACGCCGTAGTACTCGGCAACCGCCTGCTTCAGCCGGTCGCCGTTAGGGTCCGGGTACAGGCGCAGGTTGTCGTTCAGCTCGCCACGCATGGCCTCCAGCGCCTTGGGCGACGGGCCGTAGGGGTTTTCGTTGGTGTTGAGCTTGACCAGACGGGCCAGCTTGGGTTGCTCGCCCGGCACGTAAGGCACCAAATCCTTGACGAAGGGGCTCCAGAATCGACTCATGCTCAGTTCCCCTTCTCTTGGGTCAGGATACGGTATTCAGCGCTGCGGGCGTGGGCGGTCAGCGACTCGCCGCGGGCCAGCACAGAAGCGGTGTGGCCCAGCTCGGACGCGCCCTGCTCGGAACAGAAGATGATCGACGAACGCTTCTGGAAGTCGTACACCCCCAGCGGCGAAGAGAAACGCGCGGTGCCGGAGGTAGGCAGCACGTGGTTGGGGCCGGCGCAGTAATCGCCCAGCGCTTCGCTGGTGTGGCGGCCCATGAAGATCGCCCCAGCGTGGCGAATGTGCGGCAACCAGGCTTGCGGGTCGGCCACCGACAGCTCCAGGTGTTCCGGGGCGATGCGGTTGGCCACATCCATGGCCTGTTGCATGTCACGCACCTGGATCAGCGCGCCGCGGCCGTTGATCGATTTCTCGATGATATCGGCACGCTCCATGGTCGGCATCAGCTTGTCGATGCTGGCGGCAACGCGGTCGAGGAACGCGGCATCCGGGCTGACCAGGATGGCCTGGGCATCCTCGTCGTGCTCGGCCTGGGAGAACAGGTCCATGGCGATCCAGTCCGGGTCGGTCTGGCCGTCACACACCACGAGGATTTCCGACGGGCCGGCGATCATGTCGATGCCTACCTGGCCAAACACGTGGCGCTTGGCAGTGGCCACGTAGATGTTGCCAGGGCCGACAATCTTGTCCACCTGCGGCACGCTTTCGGTACCGTAGGCCAGCGCTGCGACAGCTTGCGCACCACCGACGGTGAACACGCGGTCGACGCCGGCGATGCAGGCGGCGGCCAGCACCAGTTCGTTGACCTCACCACGTGGGGTCGGCACTACCATCACCACTTCGGCCACGCCGGCAACCTTGGCCGGAATGGCGTTCATCAGCACCGACGACGGGTACGACGCCTTGCCGCCCGGCACGTACAAGCCTGCACGGTCCAGCGGGGTGACCTTCTGGCCCAGCACCGTGCCGTCGGCCTCGGTGTACTGCCAGGAGTCCTGCTTCTGCCGCTCGTGGTACATGCGCACACGGTTTGCGGCCTTTTCCAGGGCTTCACGCTGCACCGGGGTAATGCGGGTCAGGGCCAGTTCAAGGCGCTCGCGACCAAGGATCAGGTCATCGATGCTGTTGGCGGCAACGCCGTCGAAACGCTGGGTGAACTCCACCAGTGCCGCATCGCCGCGCTCGCGCACGCCCTTGATGATGTCGAGCACGCGCTGGTTGACCGCGTCATCGGACACACTTTCCCAGCTCAGCAGATGATCCAGATGTCGGGCGAAATCCGGATCAGCAGCGTTGAGACGGGCAATTGCAGTGGACACGGTCATGGCGAGGGCCTCGATTATTAGCGAATGCTCAGGCGCCCTAGGCTACCAGTCCATCCGCGCGGGCACCCGAGAAAAGTGGCTATGACGCGGATAGACGGACGCGACAGCGAAGGTCGCGCGCAGGGAGTCAGCCGCGGTGTCGCGATTCGACCGCTTCGCGCAGCGTGTCGATCAGGCTCTGGATACGGGCATGCTGCATTTTCATGGAGGCCTTGTTGACCACCAGGCGCGAGCTGATCGTGGCGATCAGGTCCTGGGGTTCCAGGCCGTTGGCACGCAGGGTGTTGCCGGTGTCGACCACGTCGATGATCTTGTCGGCGAGGTTGATCAGCGGTGCCAGTTCCATCGAGCCGTACAGCTTGATGATGTCGACCTGGCGGCCCTGTTCGGCGTAGTAGCGCTTGGCTACGTTGACGAACTTGGTGGCCACGCGCAGGCGGCCCTTGGGCTCGGCTGCGCCGACCACGCCGGCAGTCATCAGCTTGCATTGGGCAATCTGCAGGTCCAGGGGTTCGTACATACCCTGGCCGCCGTACTCCATCAGCACGTCCTTGCCGGCCACACCCAGGTCGGCGGCACCATGCTCGACATAGGTCGGCACGTCGGTGGCACGCACGATCAGCAGGCGCACATCGTCCTGCGTGGTGGGGATGATCAGTTTGCGGCTCTTGTCCGGGTTCTCGGTCGGCACGATACCGGCCTCGGCCAGCAACGGCAGGGTGTCGTCGAGAATACGGCCTTTGGAAAGCGCGATGGTCAACATTGGAACGTCGGTCCTTAAGCGGCTGCTGCCGGCCAGGTCATCGACCTGGCCGCATTCAATTCGAAAGGTGCATCCTTGCACCTGCGGGCTATCAGCCCGGTACGCGGCGGATTTTTGCGCCGAGCATCTGCAGTTTCTCTTCGATGCACTCGTAACCACGGTCGATGTGGTAGATGCGGTCGATCAGGGTATCGCCTTCTGCAACCAGCGCCGACAGCACCAGGCTGGCGGAAGCACGCAGGTCGGTGGCCATGACCGGTGCGCCTTTGAGCGACTTGACGCCAGTGACGATGGCAGTGTTGCCTTCGACCTGGATCTGCGCGCCCATGCGGTGCATTTCGTAAACGTGCATGAAGCGGTTTTCGAAGATGGTCTCGATCACCGCGCCAGTGCCTTCGGCAATGGCGTTCAGCGAAATGAACTGCGCCTGCATGTCGGTCGGGAACGCCGGGTACGGGGCGGTACGCAGGTTGACGGCTTTCGGCCGCTTGCCGTGCATGTCCAGCTCGATCCAGTCTTCGCCGACGTTGATGTCGGCACCGGACTCCTTGAGTTTTTCCAGTACGGCTTCAAGGATGGTCGGGTCGGTGTCCTTGACCTTGACGCGGCCACCGGTGACGGCAGCAGCGACCAGGTAGGTACCTGTCTCGATGCGGTCCGGCATCACGCGGTAGGTGGCCGAGTGCAGGCGCTCGACGCCATCGATGGTGATGGTGTCGGTACCCGCGCCCTGGACATTGCCGCCCATGGCATTGATGAAGTTGGCCAGGTCGACCACTTCAGGCTCACGTGCGGCGTTCTGCAACACGCTGCGGCCCTTGGCCAAGGCAGCGGCCATCATGATGTTCTCGGTACCGGTGACGCTGACGGTGTCGAAGAAGAAGTGCGCGCCGCGCAGGCCACCCTCAGGCGCCTTGGCCTTGATGTAGCCACCTTCCACTTCGATCTTCGCGCCCATGGCCTCGAGGCCGCGGATGTGCAGGTCGACCGGGCGCGAACCAATCGCGCAACCGCCAGGCAGGGCCACTTCGGCTTCGCCGAAACGGGCAACCATCGGGCCCAGTACCAGGATCGAGGCACGCATGGTCTTGACCAGCTCGTAAGGCGCAACCAAGGTCTTGATGGTGCGTGGGTCAATCTCCACCGACAGCTTTTCGTCGATCACAGGCTCGATGCCCATGCGGCCGAACAGCTCGATCATGGTGGTGATGTCGTGCAGGTGCGGCAGGTTGCCCACGGTGACCGGGCCATCGGCCAGCAGGGTCGCCGCCAGAATCGGCAGGGCTGCGTTCTTCGCGCCCGAAATACGGATCTCGCCGTCAAGGCGAGCGCCGCCAGTAATAATCAGTTTGTCCATTGGAGTCTCGCCGCCAAGTTGGCTCAGGTGCGCTCAGCCCAGGCTGCGCTGCTGAAAAATTTCATGGTTACCGCGTGGATGCTGCCATTGGCGATCCAGGGATTAAGGTGAGCATAGATCGCCTGCTGGCGCTTGACCGGGCTCAGGCCAGCCAACTCGTCGCTGATCACGTTCAACTGGAAGTTGCAGCCTTCGCCTTCAACTTCAACCAGGGATCCCGGCAATTTTTCTTCAAGGAAGCTCTTAACTTCTAGGGCCTGCATGCTCAACCTCAATCGGCGCCCGATGCGCACGGGTCGGCCATCATACAAAAAAGCCCCTCGCCTGCGAAGCCCACCGAGGGCGTGCGCTGACCGAGGGGCCTCAATCAGTGGCGAGCCATCAGCTCGCCAGCACTTCATCGAGGTCATAAACCTCGGCGATTTCCCGCATGTCGTCGGGCATGCCGCGCACCTCGAAGGCCTTGCCGGCGGCTTGACCATCGCGAATGAACGCCAGCAACAGCGACAGGCCGACACTCGACGATTTCTCGACAGCCGAGCAATCCAGCACCAGGCGTGGCTCGCGAGACGCTTCGATCAACGCCTTGCCTTGCTTGCGCAAGCCCGGGCCGCTGCGGTAATCCAGCACGCCAGCCAGGCGCAGCACGCCTGGTTCGGCCATGCTCACACCGGCATCACTCATTTCACTTCCTTGTCAGGCGAGCTGTCCGCGGTTTGCTTGGCCTTGGCCACTTCGCCGGCCCAGCCGTCGATAGTCTTGTCCAGATTGTTGCCGTTGCGCTGCATGGCATCGGCGAACTGGTCACGGAAGAGCTTGCCGATGTTGATGCCGTTGACGATGACGTTACGCACCTTCCACTCGCCGGCGATGTTTTCCAGGGTGTACTGCACCGGGTAAACGGCACCGTTGTTGCCGGTGACCTTCATGCCGACACTGGCGCGCTTGCCGTCATCGGCCTTGGCCGGATCGACGATGATGCCCTGGTTGTTGTATTCGAGCAGCGCGTTGCCATAGAACTGCATCAGGCTGCGCTTGAAGTTTTCCTGGAAGCGCTGCATCTGCTCAGGCGTGGCCTTGCGCGAGTACTTGACGGTCATGATGCTGCGGGAAATGCCGTCGGCGTCCACCACCGGGCCGAGGATGCGGTTAAGTGCATCGTAGAAGGCGCCAGGGTTGGACTTGTACTGTTCCTTGTTGGCCTTGAGGTCGCCCAACAGTTCGGTGGTGGTGCCCTGAATCACATCGTGGGGCGTCTGCGCGGCCACGACCAGCAGGGGGAAAGCCGCCAGCAAAACCAGCAGGCCACGTCGCAGGATCGAAATCATGGAAACTCCTTAATTAGCCGGTTGCGCTTCTTTCGGTTCCTTGCCAACGGAGTTGAGCAGGAACTTGCCAATGAGATCTTCCAGCACCAGTGCCGACTGGGTGTCGTGGATGGTCGCGCCATCCTTGAGCACCTGGTCTTCACCGCCCACGCTGATGCCGATGTACTTCTCGCCAAGCAAACCGGCGGTCAGGATCGAGGCAGTGGAGTCGGTCGGCAGGTTGTCTACCGTCTTGTCCAGCTGCAACGTCACCCGACCGGTGTAGGAATCGCGGTCCAGATCGATGGCGGTGACCTTGCCGATGGTCACACCGGCCATGGTCACTTTAGCTCTGACCGTCAAACCGGCAATATTGTCGAAGTAGGCATAAACTTTATAGGTATCGCTGCTCGGGCTGGCCGACAGCCCGCTGACACGCAGGGCCAGCAGCAGCAGCGCCAGGATCCCGGCCAGGAGGAACAGGCCGACACCGATTTCCAGGGTGCGGTTTTGCATCAGAAATCTCCAAACATCAAGGCGGTCAGAATAAAGTCCAGACCCAGCACTGCCAACGAGGCATAGACCACGGTCTTGGTGGTGGCACGGCTGATCCCTTCTGAGGTGGGCTCACAGTCGTACCCCTGGAATACGGCGATCCAGGTTGTGACGAAGGCGAACACCAGGCTCTTGACCAGCCCGTTGAGCACGTCGTCAGTGAACGAAACACTGTTCTGCATGTTGGCCCAGAACGAGCCCTCGTAGACGCCCAGCCAGTCCACGGCCACCCACGAGCCACCCCAGATGCCTACCACGCTGAAGATCAGCGCCAGCAGCGGCAGCGAGATGAAGCCGGCCCACAGGCGCGGCGCGACGATGTACTTGAGCGGGTCGACGCCGATCATTTCCAGGCTCGACAGCTGCTCGGTGGACTTCATGTTGCCGATTTCGGCGGTCAGCGCAGAACCTGCACGGCCGGCAAACAGCAACGCCGTCACCACCGGGCCGAGCTCGCGCAGCAGGGTCAGGGCGACCATCTGCCCCACCGCCTGCTCCGAACCGTACTTGGTCAGGATGCTGTAGCCCTGCAGCGCCAGCACCATGCCGATGAACACACCGGACACGACAACGATTGCCAGCGACAGCACGCCTACCGAGTACAGCTGCTTGGTCAGCAACTGGAAGCCACCGCCGATGCCGCCACGGCCGACCAGCGCATGAAACAGGAACAGGCACGAACGCCCGAGCACGGCCAGCACGTCGATGGCCGAACGGCCCAGCAAACGGACACGTTCGAGTAAGGATTTTTTGCGCATCAACGCGCTCCCAGCAGGTCGGCGCGGTAGTCAGGCGCAGGAAAGTGGAAGGGAACCGGGCCGTCCGGGTCGCCCTTCATGAACTGGCGAATCCGTGGGTTGTCGGAGCCCATCAGCTCGTCAGGCGTGCCCTGCCCCAGCACCTGGCCGTCGCCTACCACATAGATGTAGTCGGCGATGCTGGCGGTTTCCGCCAGGTCGTGGGAGACGACGATGCTGGTGATGCCCAAGGCATCGTTGAGCAGGCGGATCAGGCGCACCAGTACGCCCATGGCAATGGGGTCCTGGCCGACGAACGGTTCGTCGTACATGAGGATCTGCGGGTCCAGGGCAATTGCCCGTGCCAGCGCCACACGGCGCTTCATGCCACCGGACAATTCGTCGGGCATGAGGTCGATGGCACCGCGCAGGCCCACGGCCTGCAGCTTCATCAGCACGATGTCGCGGATCATTTCTTCCGACAACTGGGTGTGCACGCGCAGCGGGAACGCGACGTTCTCGAACACATCAAGGTCGGTGAACAGTGCACCACTCTGGAACAGCACGCCCATTTGCTTGCGGGCATCGAACAGGTCGCTGCGCGACAGGGTCGGCAGGTTCTGCCCGGCAACCCATACCTCACCGCTGGAGGGGCGCAGTTGCGCGCCCATCAGGCGGAGCAACGTGGTCTTGCCGCAACCCGATGGCCCCATGATGCCGGTGACCTTGCCGCGCGGGATGCGAATGTCGACGTTGCTGAAAATGCTGCGCGAACCGCGTTTGAAGGTAACCCCCTTCAACTCGACCGCGTAGGCGCTATCCACACTCATCTAGACTCCTTGCTAGTGCAGCCTCGTCCTAGTGGACGCCAGCCTCCATCAGGAAGGCACAAGCGCCCCTGCCAGGCCGAATAGCGGCGAACTATAGCACCGCTGACGCCACCGCCCCAAGGCCAGGCAAGCAGTCGTTCAGCCCTGTGACAGGCTTTGATGACATTCGCTACAGCAATCGAAGGGGTGAGGGTTTTCGTCATTGCGCGTATAATCGCGGCCTTTTCATCAGGCATTGCTTTCTCGACATGAGCCAATCCAGCGAGCTGATCCAATCCGCCCAACGCACCCTGCGCCTGGAACTCGAGGCCGTAGAGGCCCTGTTGGCGCGCATCGACGACAATTTCGTCAAAGCCTGCGAACTGATCCTGGCCAGCAAGGGCCGGGTGGTCGTGGTCGGCATGGGCAAGTCCGGGCATATCGGCAACAAGATCGCCGCCACCCTGGCCAGCACCGGTACGCCGGCGTTTTTCGTGCACCCGGCTGAAGCCAGCCATGGCGACATGGGCATGATCACCCGCGATGATGTCATCCTTGCCCTGTCGAATTCCGGTAGCACTGCCGAAATCGTCACCCTGCTGCCACTGATCAAACGCTTGGGCATCAAGCTGGTCAGCCTGACCGGCAACCCCGATTCGCCTCTGGCCCAGGCCGCCGAGGTCAACCTCGACGCCCGCGTAGAGCAAGAGGCCTGCCCACTTAACCTGGCACCCACCTCTTCCACCACCGCATCGCTGGTGCTGGGCGACTGCCTGGCCATCGCCCTGCTCGAAGCCCGCGGCTTCACGGCAGAAGACTTTGCCTTCTCGCACCCGGGCGGTGCACTGGGCCGCCGCCTGTTGCTCAAGGTCGAGAACGTGATGCACAGCGGCGACGAGCTGCCCCAGGTAGCCCGCGGCACCCTGCTCAAGGATGCGCTGCTTGAAATGTCCCGCAAAGGTCTGGGCATGACCGTGATCGTCGAAGCCGACGGCACGCTGGCCGGGATCTTCACCGACGGCGACCTGCGCCGCAGCCTGGACCGCAACATCGACGTACACACCACCCTGATCGACCAGGTGATGACCGTGCACGGCAAGACGGCCCGTGCCGAAATGCTCGCTGCCGAAGCCTTGAAGATCATGGAAGACCACAAGATCGGCGCACTGGTGGTGGTGGACCGCGAGGACCGCCCGACCGGCGCCCTGAACATGCACGACCTGCTGCGCGCCGGTGTAATGTAAGGAGCGATGGAATGAACCAGGATCTCATGCAACGCGGCAAAACCATCAAGCTGGCAGTGTTCGATGTGGACGGCGCGCTCACCGACGGGCGCCTGTACTTCCTCGAGGACGGCAGCGAGTTCAAGACCTTCAACACCCTCGACGGCCAGGGCATCAAGATGCTCATGGCCTCGGGCGTGACCACCGCGATCATCAGCGGGCGTAAAACCCCTGTGGTCGAACGGCGGGCGAAAAACCTCGGCATCCCGCACCTGTACCAGGGCCGCGAGGACAAATTGGTCGTGCTTGACGGCCTGCTCGCCGAACTGGGCCTAAGCTATGATCAAGTGGCCTACCTGGGCGACGACCTGCCCGACCTGCCGGTCATTCGCCGGGTAGCATTGGGCATGGCCGTGGCCAACGCCGCTCCGTTTGTTCGCCAGCACGCCCACGGCGTGACCCAGGCACGCGGCGGCGAAGGCGCAGCCCGTGAATTCTGCGAACTGATCATGCAGGCCCAGGGCACCCTGGACGCTGCCAACGCCAATTACCTGTAAGGCTGCCCATGTTCAGCAAGAAAGCCCGCAATATTGCGCTGCTAGCAGTGATCGCCGCCCTGCTGGCGGCGGTCGGCTACTGGAACGTCAGCCCGGAAAGCTTCCTCGACAAGCCGGTGGCCCAGGTCGACGAAAGCGCCATCGACTACTATGCGATCAACGCCCACAGCGTGCAGTTTCTGCCTGATGGCAAGCTGCAGTACGAAATGACTGCCGACAAGGTCGAGCACCTCAAGGCCAGCGAAATCACGTTGCTGACCACGCCGGACCTGCACCTGTACCGCGGCACCGAATACCCGTGGCACGTGCAGAGCACCCGCGCCGAGGTCAATCCGGACGGCACCGAGGTCGAACTGATCGACAAGGTCCGGATTGCGCGCATCGACGAAAAGCAGCGTGAAACCATCATTACCAGCTCACGCATGACCGTGTTCCCGCAGAAGCAATATGCGCAGACCGAGCAAGCCGTTAGAATCGACGGCGCCGGTGGCACAACTACGGGCAAAGGAATGAAAGCGTATTTGAAAGAAAGCAGGATGGACCTGCTCTCTAACGTAAGAGGACAGTATGAGGCTCGTTAAAACCCTCCCCCTTTTGCTCAGCCTGAGCGCAGCACTGGGAAGCGCGAGCGCCTTCGCACTGCCGAATGACCGTGATCAGCCGATCCGCATCCAGGCCGACCAGGCCCACCTGGATGACAAGCAAGGCGTAGCCACCTACACCGGCGACGTGGTCATTACCCAGGGCTCGATGATGATCAAAGGCAACACCGTGACCATCACCCGCTCCGCTTCCGGCGACATCGATGTGGTGACCTCGGTGGGCAACCTGGCCTACTTCGAGCAGCAGCAGAGCGCGGCCAAGCCAGACAAGATGAAAGGCTGGGGCGTGACCATCCAGTATCAGGCGCTGAAAGACCTGGTGATCCTCACCGACCGCGCCAAGGTCGAGAACGAAGGCAACACCACCGAAGGCGAGAAGATCGTCTACAACACCCAGACCCAGGTGGCGACCGCCGGTCGCGGTGGCAACGTGACTACACCGCGTCAGCGCATCGACATGGTGATCCAGCCCAAGAAGAAGGCCGAGTAAATGGCAACCCTCAAAGCCCAGCACCTGGCCAAGAGCTACAAGGGGCGGCAGGTCGTACGCGATGTCAGCCTGTCGATCGACAGCGGCCAGATCGTCGGCCTGCTCGGCCCCAACGGCGCCGGCAAGACCACCTGCTTCTACATGATTGTCGGGCTGGTCCAGGCCGAGCAGGGGCGCGTGCTCATCGATAACCTCGATGTCAGCCACCAGCCCATGCACGGCCGCGCCCGTGCTGGCATCGGCTACCTGCCGCAGGAAGCCTCGATCTTCCGCAAGCTGTCGGTGGCCGACAACATCATGGCCATCCTCGAGACCCGCAAGGACATCGACCGCGACGGCCGGCGCAAGGAGCTGGAAAGCCTGCTGCAGGAGTTCCACATCAGCCACATCCGCGACAACCTCGGCATGAGCCTCTCTGGTGGTGAACGCCGTCGCGTCGAGATTGCCCGCGCCCTGGCGACCGCACCCAAGTTCATCTTGCTGGACGAACCATTCGCCGGTGTCGACCCGATCTCGGTCGGCGACATCAAGCAGATCATCCACCATCTCAAGGCCAAGGGCATCGGTGTGCTGATCACCGACCACAACGTGCGCGAGACCCTGGATATCTGCGAAACCGCCTATATCGTCAATGATGGCCGACTGATCGCCGAAGGCGACGCCGAAACCATCCTGGCCAACGACCTGGTCAAAGAGGTTTACCTGGGCCACGAGTTCCGTCTCTGACCCCGGCACGCGCCTGGAGCACCGGAAAATAGCCGCACAACTGCGGGTAAAGTTGTTACGGTGCTCTAGGCAAACGCTACAATTTAAGGCATAAAACTTGCTTGATCTGGCGCCCCGGCGCCCTCGTGTAGTGGATGGCGCATGCGCGCCGGCGAACAAGGTACAAGCCCCTGCCATGAAACCATCGCTCGTCCTAAAAATGGGCCAGCAACTGACGATGACACCGCAGTTGCAACAGGCCATCCGTCTGCTCCAGCTTTCCACCCTGGACCTGCAACAGGAAATCCAGGAAGCGCTGGAGTCGAACCCGATGCTCGAACGTCAGGAAGACGGCGAGGACTTCGACAACAGCGACCCGATGGCGGACAACGCCGAGAACAAGCCGACAGCCGAAGCCCAGGACAACAGCTTCCAGGAAAGCACCATCAGTGCCGACAACCTGGAAGACGGTGAATGGAGCGAGCGCATTCCCAACGAGCTTCCAGTCGATACCGCATGGGAAGACATCTACCAGACCAGCGCCAGCAGCCTGCCGAGCAACGATGACGACGAGTGGGACTTCACCACCCGCACATCGGCCGGCGAAAGCCTGCAAAGCCACCTGCTGTGGCAACTGAACCTGGCGCCGATGTCCGACACCGACCGCCTGATCGCCGTTACCCTGATCGACAGCATCAACGGCCAGGGCTACCTGGAAGACACCCTCGAAGAAATCTGCGCCGGTTTCGACCCTGAGCTGGACATCGAGCTGGACGAAGTCGAGGCGGTACTGCACCGCATCCAACAGTTCGAACCGGCAGGTGTCGGCGCCCGCAATCTGGGCGAATGCCTGCTGCTGCAACTGCGCCAGCTACCTGCCAATACCCCGTGGATGACCGAAGCCAAGCGCCTGGTCACCGATTTCATCGACCTGCTCGGCAGCCGCGACTACAGCCAGCTGATGCGGCGCATGAAAATCAAGGAAGACGAGCTTCGCCAGGTCATCGAACTGGTACAAAGCCTCAACCCGCGCCCTGGTTCGCAGATCGAGTCCAGCGAACCCGAGTACGTGGTGCCCGACGTCATCGTGCGCAAAGATACCGACCGTTGGCTGGTGGAGCTGAACCAGGAAGCCATACCGCGCCTGCGGGTGAACCCGCAATACGCCGGTTTCGTGCGCCGCGCCGACACCAGCGCCGACAACACCTTCATGCGCAACCAGTTGCAGGAAGCGCGCTGGTTCATCAAGAGCCTGCAAAGCCGTAACGAAACCCTGATGAAGGTTGCCACCCAGATCGTCGAGCACCAGCGTGGTTTCCTCGACCACGGCGACGAAGCGATGAAGCCGCTGGTGCTGCATGACATTGCCGAAGCGGTGGGGATGCACGAGTCGACCATTTCGCGAGTTACCACGCAAAAGTACATGCACACACCGCGTGGCATCTACGAACTGAAATACTTTTTCTCCAGCCACGTCAGCACCTCCGAAGGCGGAGAATGCTCGTCCACGGCGATTCGCGCGATCATCAAGAAACTGGTTGCGGCTGAAAATCAGAAAAAGCCATTGAGTGACAGCAAGATCGCTGGTTTACTGGAGGCACAAGGCATCCAGGTAGCCCGTCGCACCGTCGCCAAGTACCGCGAGTCCCTCGGCATCGCACCGTCGAGCGAGCGCAAGCGACTGATGTAGCCCCTGAGATGAGCCACAGCGTTTGTGGGGCAGGTGCGAGACCTGCCTCTTTATGCACGGGCAACAAAGGAGAAGCTGTATGCAAGTCAATATCAGTGGACAGCATGTAGAAGTCACCCCACCGCTGCGTGATTATGTGGAGCAGAAGCTCAAACGCGTAGCGAGTCACTTCGACAAGATCACCAACGTGCAGGTCATCATGAAAGTCGAGAAGCTGCAGCAGAAGGTCGAAGCGACCCTGCAGATTCCCGGCGGTGAAGTGGTTGCCAATGCCGAAGACCAAGACATGTATGCAGCAATCGACGCCTTGGCCGACAAGCTCGACCGCCAACTGAAAAAACACAAGGAAAAACAGCAAAGCCTGCTGCAAGGTGCAGCTGCACGCTGATCCCCCTCATCCATGATCCGACTTGAAACCATCCTGACCCCCGGCCGTTCACTCGTGAACGTGCCGGGCGGCAGTAAGAAGCGCGCCCTGGAAAAGGTCGCCACCGTCATCGCCGACCAAGTGCCAGAACTGGAGATGCAAGACGTCTTCGAAAAACTGGTCGCCCGGGAAAAACTCGGCTCGACCGGTTTCGGCAATGGCATCGCCATCCCCCACTGCCGGCTTGAAGGCTGTTCCGCACCGGTCAGTGCCTTGCTGCACCTGGAAGCTCCAATCGATTACGACGCCATCGATGGCGCGCCCGTGGACCTGCTGTTCGTCCTGCTGGTGCCTGAAGCCGCTACCGATGCCCATCTGGAACTGCTGCGCCAGATTGCCAGCATGCTCGATCGCAAGGAGGTTCGTGATCGCTTGCGTGCCGCCAGCAGTAACGAGGCCCTGTTCCAGGTTGTCCTGGACGTACAGAACGAGCACTGAACATGCGCCTGATCATTGTCAGCGGCCGCTCCGGCTCCGGCAAGAGCACCGCCCTCGATGTACTGGAAGACAACGGTTTCTACTGCATTGACAACCTACCCGCCGGGCTGCTGCCGGAACTGGCGGAAGAAGCGCTGATCAACACCGAACTGCTGCAACCGAAGGTTGCCGTGTCGATCGACGCGCGTAACCTGCCCAGCCACCTGACGCGCTTCCCCGAATTGCTCGAAGAAGCCCGTGCGCGAAACATCCAGTGTGATGTGCTGTTCCTGGATGCCGACGAAGACATGCTGCTCAAGCGCTTCTCGGAAACCCGCCGACGCCACCCACTGACCAATGCCAACCGCTCGCTGGCCGAAGCGATTCGGGTCGAGAGTGAGCTTCTGGGCCCGATCGCCGACCTGGCCGACCTGAAGATCGACACCACCAACCTGAATCTGTATCAGTTGCGTGATTCAATCAAGCTGCGCCTGCTCAACCAACCCGAGCCCGGCACCGCGTTCCTGGTCGAGTCGTTCGGTTTCAAGCGTGGCATGCCGGTCGATGCAGACCTGGTGTTCGATGTGCGCTGCCTGCCAAACCCTTACTGGAAGCCCGAGCTGCGCGAGCACTCCGGCCTCGACCAACCGGTAATCGACTATCTGGCCGCACAGCCGGATGTCGAAGACATGTTCAGCGACATTTCCAGCTATCTGCTCAAGTGGCTGCCCCGCTTCGCCGCCAGCAACCGTGCCTACGTCACCATTGCCATCGGCTGCACCGGCGGCCACCACCGCTCGGTGTACATCACTGAGCGCCTTGGCCAGTTGCTGCAGCAATCCCTGAAAAACGTCCAGGTCCGCCACCGCGACCTCTAGCCCAAGGATCCGCCCCACGATGCCCGCCCGCGAAATCACCATCATCAACAAGCTGGGCCTGCATGCCCGGGCGGCAGCCAAGTTCGTCGGCGTGGCAGGCCGCTTCCCCTGCCAGGTGCGGGTTGGCCGTGCGCCGGACAAGCTGGTGGACGGCAAGAGCATCATGGCGGTGATGATGCTGGCGGCCGGCAAAGGCACCCAGGTGCACCTGCACACCGAAGGCGAGCAGGACAACGACGCCATGGATGCGCTGGTCGAGCTGATCAACAACTTCTTCGACGAAGGCGAATAAAAGCCAGCACGATCCTTGTAGGCGCGGCCTTGCGCCGCGACAGGGCTGCAATGCGGTCCCAGAATTTGAGCAACAAGGCACAAGTTGCCGGGGCCGCTTTGCGGCCCTATCGCGACACAAGGCCGCTCCCACAGGGAACACGCAAACCTGATAATGAATCAGGACATCGCTGTATCCATCACCATCATCAGGCAGAAGCCAATACACAGCCCCAGGCTGGCCAGACGATGATGGCCGTTACTGCGCGATTCCGGGATGATCTCCTGGGTCACCACCAGCAGCATTGCCCCCGCCGCGCAGGCCAGGCCCAACGGCAGCAGCAGTTCGGCGATGTTCACCAGCCAGGCGCAGATCACCGCAGCCACCGGCTCGACCAGGCCTGACGCTGCGCCTATCAAGAAGGCTTTGAAGCGCGACATGCCCGCCCCGGCCAGCACCAGCGCAATGACCAGCCCCTCAGGCACATCCTGCAAGGCAATGCCCATGGCCAGGCTGTCGGCGTCGGCCATGCCACCACCGGCGGACACACCGATGGCCATGCCCTCGGGAATGTTGTGGGCGATGATGGCGATCACAAACAGCCAGATGCGCGCAGCAATCACCGGCTGGTTGTCGGTGCCGACCAGCGCTTCTGGTGAGGCGCCAGACACTTTTAGGTCAACCAGAAACAGGCAGAGCGCACCGAACAACAAGCCAAAGCTGATCAGGCCGCCCGCGCCCCAAGGGCTGAAACCGATGGACTGGGCCGCGCCCAGACCCGGAATGATCAGGGAAAACGCGGTGGCTGCCAGCATAACGCCAGCGCCGAAGCCCAGCAGCGTGTCGGCCAGCGCCACTGGCATGTTGCGAATGACCAGTACCGGTACCGCCCCCAACGCCGTCCCCAGTGCGCACAATGCGCCGCCCTCCAGGGCGCGCAACATCCGTGGTTCCAGGTCCAGCCAGGCAAGGCCACGCGCTACCAACAGCGCGGTGCCCGCCAGCAAAAGCAAAGTCCCAAGCGCAAGGCGAAACAGGCGCACACTGCTGACAGACATCACTTCAGAGCGCATACCGGTCCGACTCACTTCAGGGCTTCAACGTAGCGACGTTCCACTTCCGCCCAGTCAATGACGTTGTAGAAAGCGCCGATGTATTCCGGACGACGGTTCTGGTACTTCAGGTAGTAGGCATGCTCCCACACGTCCAGGCCGAGGATCGGCGTATTGCCGTGCATCAGCGGGCTGTCCTGGTTACCGCTGCTTTCCACCACCAGGGTTTTCTGCGGGGTCACGCTGAGCCAGGCCCAGCCGCTGCCGAAGCGGGTCAGCGCCGCTTTGGTGAAGGCATCCTTGAAGGCATCGAAACCGCCCAGTTGCGAGGAGATGGCTTGTACCAGCTGGCCCCGTGGCTCACCGCCGCCATGCGGCGACATCACAGTCCAGAACAGGCTGTGGTTGGCGTGGCCGCCGCCATGGTTGGTGACCGCAGCGCGCAGGTTTTCTGGCAGCTGCTTGACCGCACCGACCAGTTTTTCCACCGGCCATTCGGCCCACTCAGTGCCTTCGATGGCGGCATTGAGGCCGTTGACGTAGGTCTGATGGTGCTTGCTGTGGTGGATCTCCATGGTCTGGGCGTCGATGTGCGGCTCCAGCGCATCGTAGGCGTAAGGCAAAGCAGGCAAGGTATGGGGCATGTCAGTGAATTCCGTAGGCATGGGTTCCAGGCGCCACGTCCGGCTGGGCAGCGAGTTCGCTGGCCCCGGCATTGTGGCGGTTGAGCAGGCGCTCGGTTCGCGGGTACTGGCCGTACTCGGCGATGAAATTCAGCAGTTCGGTGTAGGTTCGCCCACTGTGGCGCAGCGCTGCGTCACGTAGCGGCTGGGGCAATCGCGCCTCCTGACTGGCGTGCAGCAGCCGCTGGTGGGCGGCGCACAAGTAGTCGGCGCTCTCGTGCGGCTGATTCAGGCGCACGTGCAGGTCGGCCAGGTTGTGGTGGGCGATGACGAACACGGCCACCGCTTCGTCGACGTCATGCCAGCGCTCGAACAGCACCTGGGCCAGCGCCAGGGCTTGCAGGTAGTGTTCCCGGGCGTCGACCAGCTCGCCTTGTTCGAACAGGCGGTTGGCGGTTTCCGTGGTGCGTTTCCAGTGCTGCATGGGTTGTCTCCTGGGCGGTGACGCAGGGTCAGATACCGCCGGCGGTGAGTTTTTCCGGGTCCAGCAGCGCTTCAAGCTGGTCACGTGACAGGTCGGTGTGCTCCAGCGCCACATCGATGACCGGGCGACCCTGCTTGTAGGCGGTCTTGGCAATTTCGGCAGCCTTGAGGTAACCGATGATCGGGTTCAGCGCAGTGACCAGGATCGGGTTGCGCGCCAGGGCTTCCTTGAGCTTGGCCTCGTTGACCTTGAAGGTGGCGATGGCCTTGTCGGCCAGCAAACGGCTGACGTTGGCCATCAGCTCGATGCTCTCCAGCAAGTTGCGGGCGATCACCGGCAGCATCACGTTCAGCTCAAAGTTGCCGGACTGGCCAGCGACAGCGATGGTCGCGTCATTACCGATCACCTGGGCGGCAACCATGGCGGTGGCCTCCGGGATCACGGGGTTGACCTTGCCAGGCATGATCGAAGACCCCGGCTGCAAGCCTTGCAGCTCGATTTCGCCCAGGCCGGCCAGTGGGCCGGAGTTCATCCAGCGCAGGTCGTTGGCGATCTTCATCAGTGCCACGGCGGTGGTCTTCAGCTGGCCAGACAGCGCCACGGCGGTGTCCTGCGAGCCGATCAGGGCGAACAGGTTCTGCCCTGGGGTGAACTCGACCTGGGTCAGGCCGCTGAGCTGTCGGGCGAAACCGGCAGCGAACTGAGGGTGGGCGTTGATGCCCGTACCCACGGCGGTGCCGCCCTGGGCTAGCGCCTGCAGGCTGGGTAGGGTCGCTTCGATGTGCCCCTTCGCAGCGTTGATCTGTGCCGCCCAGCCATCCAGCACCTGGCTCATGCGCACCGGCATGGCGTCCATCAAGTGCGTACGGCCCGTTTTCACATACTGGTGCACTTGCGCCGACTTGGTCTCGATCACCTGTACCAGGTGGCTCAGGGCCGGCAGCAACTGTTCGTGCAAGGCCAGCGCAGCACTGACATGAATGGTGGTGGGGATGATGTCGTTGCTGCTCTGGCCACAGTTGACGTGGTCATTGGCGTTGACAGCGTCACCCAGCACGCGGCTTGCCAAGGTAGCAATCACCTCGTTGGCGTTCATGTTCGAGCTGGTGCCGGAGCCGGTCTGGAACACATCCACCGGGAAGTGCTGAATGAAGTCTTCCGCCAGCAGTTGCTCGACAGCCTTGACGATGGCCTGGCCCTGCGCTGCAGACAGTTGCTCCAGCTCCACGTTGGCCTTGGCGGCAGCAGCTTTGGCCAGCAACAAGGCACGAATGAACTGGGCCGGCATGCGCAGACCGCTGACCGGGAAGTTGTCGACCGCGCGCTGGGTCTGGGCACCGTACAGGGCCTGGGCCGGCACCTGCAGCTCACCCATGCTGTCACGCTCGATACGGGTATCACTCATCATCAAATCCTTGCATCAGTTCATCGGGAGAAATCGACGGCAGCAGACGGCAATTGGCCAACTGCAGGGCATAGGGCTGCCAGCGCTGGTTCTGTTCCTGGCGGTCGAGGTTGCGCATGTCCAGCAGCGGGCGCCAGGCCAGGTCCAGGCACAGGCAGCGCCAATGCCAGGGCAGCATGCGGTCGCAGGCGGTATCCAGCAGCAGGCGGAAAGAGGTCAGTGCCACCGTCCATGGCGAGGTCTCGGTGCAGCACACCAGATAGCGGCCTTCGGCAAGGTAATGCTCGATCAGGCGCGGCTCGTCGGGCTCGAGCGCACAGCGTATGCGCCGGCTGAGCCAGCGCCAGTTTTCCAGGTAGGGCAGTTCGCGGAGGACGGGTTTCATGAACATCATCGCCGGGTTACTGGATAATGATATTCATTATTAAGTGATAAACAGAATCACTTCAAGGAAAAGGTGATGAAAAAAAACCCGGCGCAGGGGCCGGGTCTTCATTTATCTGAGCAGTACAGGTTGATGATCAGCTACCAGCAACAGTCATCCGTTCGATCAGAACCGAGCCTGTATGGATGTTGCTGCGGGTTTCCAGATCGCTGCCAATCGCAACAATCTGCTGGAACATATCCTTCATATTGCCGGCAATGGTCACTTCCTGCACAGCATGCTGAATCTCGCCATTTTCGACCCAGAAGCCGGCCGCACCACGGGAGTAATCCCCCGTCACCATATTCAGCCCATGCCCCATCAACTCAGTCACCAGCAGCCCGCGCCCCATACGGCGGATCAATGCGGCCTGGTCTTCCACACCGTGAGTGACAAACAGGTTATGCACGCCACCGGAGTTGGCCGTGCTAGGCAAGCCCAGCTTGCGCCCGGAATAGGTGCCCAGCAGGTACGACACCAGCTCGCCTTTGTCGACGAACGGCTTGGCATAGGTCGCCAGGCCATCACCGTCGAATGCCGCGCTACCCAGTGCCCGTGGGATATGGGGGCGCTCGTCAAGGGTAAGCCAGGAGGGGAACAGGCGTTGCCCAATGGTGCCTTCAAGGAACGACGACTTGCGGTAAAGGTTGCCGCCGGAAATGGCCGAGAGGAAACTGCCGAACAGGCCACCGGCCAGCTCGGCGGAGAACAGCACCGGTACCTCGCAGGTCGGTACCGGGCGTGCGCCCAAACGGCTGGCTGCGCGCTGGGCAGCGCGGGCGCCGATACTGCGCGGGTCGGCCAGCAGGTTGCCCTGGCGGTTCACGTCGTACCAGTAGTCACGCTGCATCTGCCCGTCGCCTTCAGCGATCATCACGCAGCTCAGGCTGTGCCGGGTCGAAGCATAACTGCCGATGAAGCCATGGCTGTTGCCATACACCCGGCAGCCCTGGTGGGTATTGAGTGTGGTGCCATCGGCGTTGAGAATGCGCGGGTCTTCATCGAACGCCGCAGCCTCGCAGGCCAGGGCCATTTCGATGGCCTTTTCAGGCTCCATGGCCCAGTCGTGATAGAGGTCCAGATCCGGGATTTCGCGGGCCATCAACGCCGCGTCGGCCAGGCCTGAGCATTCGTCCTCGGAGGTATGCTTGGCAATGGCCAACGCTGCGGAGACGGTCTCGCGGATCGCGTCCCGGCCACTGGCCGAGGTGCTGGCCGAGCCTTTGCGCTGGCCAACATAAAGGGTGATACCAAAGCCCTGGTCGCGGTTGAACTCGACCGTTTCGACCTCACGCTGGCGTACCGTGGTGGACAGGCCTTGCTCCAGCGACACCGCCACTTCGCAGGCGGTGGCCCCCTGGCGGCGCGCCTCGGCAATGATCTCCTCGACCTGCTCCTGCAATGCTGGCAGGTCTTTCGGACCTACGCTCTGGACTGCACTCATGGTTCTCTCCACTAAAATTCTGCGTACGGCTTGGGGTCATTCTACGACCGGGCCGGACAAGCGGCCCCCGACTGGTTATCATGGCGACGATTTCTAGCGGACTGCCACCATGGTTGATTCAAACGACGCCTACGACGGCGAAAAAAGCAAAACCCAGATCAAGCGCGAACTGCATGAGCTGGTTGAACTCGGCGAGCGCCTCACTACGCTCAAGGCCGACACTCTGGCGCGTCTGCCGTTGACCGACGAGCTACGCAAGGCCCTGGCCGAGGCTTCCAAGCACACCGCTCACGGTGCCCGCAAACGCCACATGTCGTTTGTCGGCAAGCTGATGCGCGTGCAGGACCTGGATGCCATCCACGCCTTGCTTGAGCAGATGGACAGCTCGACCCGCCAGTACAACGAGCGCTTCCACGGCCTGGAGCGCTGGCGCGACCGGCTCATCGACGGTAATGACGAAGACCTCGAGCGTTTCGTCAACGAATACCCCGATACCGATCGCCAGCAACTACGCTCGCTGATCCGGCATGCCCAGCACGAAAAAGCGCGTAACAAGCCGCCTGCTGCTGCACGCAAGGTGTTCAAGTACATCCGCGACCTCGACGAGTTACAGCGCGGTTTGCGCTGAGCCCCTGGGGCCGCTGTGCGGCCCAATCGCGACACAAGGCCGCTCCCACAGTATTCGCGCAGCCATTCCTGCATGGCGCAGCCCCTGTGGGAGCGGCCTTGCGTCGCGAAAGGACCGCAGAGCGGTCCAAGATGGCCGTCACGCCCCGGTACCGCCCACGGTAATCGCGTCCAGCTTCAAAGTCGGCTGCCCTACTCCTACGGGTACCGACTGCCCATCCTTGCCGCACGTCCCTACCCCGCTGTCCAGCGCCAGGTCGTTACCGACCATCGACACCCGGCTCATCGCCTCCGGGCCATTGCCAATCAGGGTCGCACCCTTGACCGGCGCGGTAATCTTGCCGTCTTCGATCAGGTAGGCCTCACTGGTCGAGAACACGAACTTGCCACTGGTGATGTCCACCTGGCCACCGCCCAGGTTGGCGCAATAGATGCCCTTCTTCACCGACGCGATGATTTCCTGCGGGTCGCTTTCGCCTGCACGCATGTAGGTGTTGGTCATGCGGGGCATCGGCAGGTGCGCGTAGGATTCACGGCGACCGTTGCCGGTCAACGCCATGCCCATCAGGCGTGCGTTGAGCTTGTCCTGCATGTACCCCTTGAGCACACCGTTCTCGATCAGCGTGGTGCATTCGGTCGGAGTGCCTTCGTCATCCACGCTCAGTGAGCCACGGCGGCCTTCGAGCGTGCCATCGTCAACGATGGTGCACAGGCTCGATGCCACCTTCTCGCCAATGCGGCCGCTGAACGCCGAACTGCCTTTGCGGTTGAAGTCACCCTCCAGGCCATGACCTACAGCCTCGTGCAGCAACACGCCCGACCAGCCCGAGCCCAGTACAACCGGCAAGGTGCCTGCAGGTGCCGGGATCGCCTCAAGGTTTACCAGCGCCTGGCGCAATGCCTCGCGGGCATAGCCCATTATCCGTTCTTCGGTGAAGAAACGGTAGTCGGTACGCCCGCCACCGCCCTGCCCGCCGCGCTCGCGACGGCCATTCTGTTCGACGATGACGCTGACGTTGAAGCGCACCAGCGGGCGCACGTCGGCAGCCAGGCTGCCATCGGCCGCAGCGATCAGGATGCGCTCCCAGACCCCGGCCATGCTCACGCTGACTTGCTGGATGCGCGGGTCCAGGGCGCGGGTGGCGACATCGACACGCTTGAGCAGCTCGACCTTTTCGGCACGGCTGAGTACATCCAGCGGGTTGTCTGCGGCATACAGGGCGGCCACTTCCTGACTGCGGAAAGCCTGGACCGTGCCATTCTGCCCGGCACGTGAAATCGAACGGGCGGCACGCGCCGCCGAGGTCAATGCCTCGTGGTTGATCGCATTGCTGTAGGCGAAGCCGGTCTTTTCACCGGACTGGGCACGTACGCCCACGCCCTGGTCCAGGTTGAAGCTGCCCTCTTTGACGATGCCGTCTTCCAGCGCCCAGGTTTCCGAGATCTGGCCCTGGAAATACAGGTCGGCGGCGTCGATGCCGGGGCCGGCCAACTCACCCAGTACGCTCTGCAGGCTGTCCAGGGTCAAGCCGCCTGGGGCCAGGAGCTGCTCACTGACGGTGGATAACATCTGGCTCATAGTCACTCCGAGGTGTGCGCAGGCCGCAACGCGCCCTGCGAGAAAAAGCGCCGGTGCGATACCACCGGCATGCGCGCCCGGATGGACGCTTGTTCTTCAATGTCGCGCTCGGCAAGCAGTACTGCTTCGCCTCGCGCCTGTTCTGCGACGATGCGCCCCCAAGGGTCGACGATCGACGCATGGCCATGGGTTTCCCGGGGCCCTGGATGGGTGCCGCCCTGCGCCGCAGCCAGCAGGTAGCACTGGGTTTCGATTGCGCGGGCGCGTACCAGCACCTCCCAATGTGCCGCGCCTGTCACGGCAGTGAAGGCCGCTGGGGCAGTGATCAGTTCCGCGCCGGCCTCGCGCAGTGCGCTGTACAGCTCAGGAAAGCGCAAGTCGTAGCACACGCTAAGCCCCAGCCGCCCAACCGGCGTGTCAGCCACCACCACCTGGGCGCCATGGGCGTAGTCATCCGACTCACGGTACCGACCGCGATTGTCGGCAACGTCCACGTCGAACAGGTGCAGCTTGTCATAGCGTGCCGCCACCTCGCCGTGTTCGTCGATCAGTAGCGAGCAGGCATGCGCCTTGGCCTGGGGCTGGCCGACCGGAGGCAAGGGCAAGGTACCGGCCACAATCCATAACTTGAGGTCGCGGGCGGTGCGTTTCAACCATGGCAGGATCGGCCCTTCGCCCAATGCTTCGGCGCGGCCGATGGCAGCGGCGTCCTTGCGGCCCATGGCGGCGAAGTTTTCCGGCAGTACCGCCAGCCGTGCGCCGCCAGATGCGGCCTGCTCCAACAGGGCACCGGCACGCTGCAGGTTAGCCAGCACATCATCCTGGCTGACCATCTGGATTACCGCTGCCTTCATGGGCACTCCTAGCGGGATTTCTCGAAAGGTTTCACAAATGTGATTCTAGGCTCTTTCCACGGCCCTTCGACACGGTAGTGCACGCTGGCAAAGCGCGACACGCGGTCACCGATCAAGCGGTCGACCAGGAACAGCGCACCGCCTACGGCCGGCGCGCCGATAATCAGTGCAGCCAGCGGCAGGTTGTTGGTCACCGGCAGGCTCACCTGCAGGTTGGCATCGACCCGGTCGCGCACCATGTCCAGGGTGCCCTCCAGCTCAAAGTTGCTCGACGGGCCAGTGACACTGATCGGCTCGCGGGTCACATAGACACCGTCACTGGCAACCAGCAGGCCTTTGACCCGGTCGTAGGCCAAGCCCTTTTCGAACAGGTCGGAGAAGTCCAGGCGCAGGCGCCGGCCAATGGAGTTGAAGTTGAGCAGGCCGAACACGCGCAGTGCCTGTGCACTGCCTTCAACTTCGACGAACTGGCCGGTGCGCAGCGCCGCGTCCATGCTGCCAGAGAAGCGCTTCAGGCCCACCGCAGCGGGCGAACCCGGCCAGCGACCGTCCACATCCAGGCGGAAGTCACGGCTGGTCACAGTCGGAGCGAAGCCCCAGGCCTTGAGCACATCGGCCAGGTTCTTGCCGTCCAGGCGCCCTTTGTACCAGCTGCTGGTGCGGCCCTGCTCACCCTCCCAGCCGCCACCGCCGTCGATGCGCAGCCCTTTGAAGTCGAGGTCGATATCGCTGGCGGTCACGCCCCGCGCTGTCGGTCTCAATTTGATCGCCGCGCTGCCGAACAGGTCGTCGCCGCGGTAAAGCTTGTCGATGCTCAAATCCAGCGCCGGTACCTTGCGCGGGTCGAACGAGGCCAACGGGTCCGGGCCCTCTTCGGCCTGAGCCTGGGCAGGGTCGGCAGCGGGCAGGCGCAGGGTCTGCATACGCACGACCATTGGCGCACCCTTGGCATCCGGCACGCGGGCGTTGCCAATCACTTCCTTGCTGTCCAGGCGCAGGTCCCAGGCCGGGCCGCCACGGGCCATCCGCACCACGGCCTGGTTCAGGTCCATGCCGAAGGCTTTCAGCTGGCCGATGCTCAGGTCGACACTTTGCAGGTTCTGTCGCGCGCTGCCACCTGGGTCGTCACCGGCAAGCCGGGCCGCCTGTTCTTGCCAAGGCGCCAGGTCCAGCGACTCCAGGCGCCCGCGTACCCGCAAACCCTGCCCAGTTGGGAGTTGGGCGTCACCAGTGCCCAACAGCAATTCACCACGCCCCTGCATGAGCTTGTCGGCCGGTGCGGCGTAGGCAAAGCGTGCAAGGTCGGTGTAAGCGGCATCGAACCGCCGCTCCTGGCCTTGCAGGCTCATGCTGAAACGGCTGTCGCGGGTGTCTGCTGCGGCTTTGCCGAAGGGCGCCGGCAGGTCGATGGCCAAGCCCTTCAGGTTCGAGTTGACGCTCAGTCGGTTGTCCCGGCTACCCAGGCTGAGTTGCAACTGGTAAGGCAGGTCACCGGACGCCGGCAAGGCCTGTTTGAACTGCAGCCAGTCGGTCAGTGCCTTGAGCGATACCTGGCCATTGGCTTCGATGCGCGTCTGCATCTGCCCCGGCTGGCCTTCGGCAGTAATTTGCGCCGTCACCGGCTTGCCGAACGCCTGCAGGCTGATGCCCTTGCCACTTAGGCCTTTGTCAAAATCGAAGCTGAAATCACCCTTCAAGCGGCTCAACTCCAGGCTGGGCGGGGCAACTTTCAGGCGCGCATCGCTGGTGGCGAAATCCACCTGCACTTTCGGCCGTTCCCCATGAGCCAGCGGGATGTCGAGCTTGACCTTGCCCTTCAACGGCCCTTCGCCCTCCCAGCCGGCGAAGATCTCGCCCGTGCCGATCGGCGCTTCCTTGAGTATTTTCAGGCCATCGCCCAGGCTGCCGTCGAAGTCGCCATCCAGGTACAGGCGGCTGTGCTGCTCACCCTCGACATGCGGGATATCAACGCTGACATCGCTCACCCTGGTGTCGAGCAACAGGCCACGCTGGGCCTTGATGCGCACACCGCTGTCCTCGATGAACACATCGCCATCTACGTGCTGCACCTGCGGCCAGCCAGGCTGGAAGTCCAGGGCCGCGTCCCGCACCTTGAAAAACAGGCTGATGCTGCGAGCCTCCGGTGCGGCGCCATGATTCAGCGAGCCCTGGTACTGGAAGTAACCCTCATCCACCGTGCCTTTGACGATGGCGCTGCGCAGCCATTCGTCGAGGGCCGGGCTGAGCACCTCGGGCAGGTACTTGGCGGTGTAGCGGCCATCGCCCTCGGTGAGGCCGACACGCAGGTCCATGTAGTCCTCGCGGCCTTCCTCGAACAACAGGCGGATAAGGAAGTCACCCGCAATCTTGCCCTCCTCGCCCAACACCTTGAGGTAAGGCGCAACCAGGGTGAAGCCTTCCTTGTCCAGCGCCCAGGTCAGGCGCGCATTGGCTTTCTGGTATTGCCAGGGTTTGGCGAAGATCGGGTACAGGTGCAGCATGAACGCATCGGTATCCAGGCGCAGTTCACCATGCCCCAGGTCGCCGCTGATGCTGCCGCTGACGTTACCGGCAGCCGGGGCACCGTGATAGGCATCGAAGCCGACCTTCTCCAGGTTGGCGTCGAATTGCAGGCGCTGGTCACCCTCGGCCTTGGGCCGGGCCTCCAGCCGTACATTGCGCAACGCGCCGGTTACTTTCAGGCCATCGACTACTGCCATGACATTGTCAGGCAGCGGTGCCAGGGCTTCGATCAGCGGGGTAAGGGGCGTAAGGTGCAGCCGGTCGGCCTGCAGCTTCCAGCTTTCATCGGCAGCGCTCTGGCCGGGGCGCTGCTGCAACTGCAGGTGCGACTCCCAGCGGGTCTTGCCGATGTCCATGGCCAGGGAGTCGACCACTACATCAAAGCCTTGGGCCTGGCGCTGGAACCAGGCGCCCAGAGCCAGATTGTTCAGTGTCGCGGCCTTGCGCCCGGCGTAACCGCCCTGCAGCTCGGGTGCGTTGAGCCGCACCACTGCCTGCTGCAATTGCCCTTCGCGCCAGTCGACCCACAACTCGCCGCCTGCTCGCAGCGCCTCGGCATGCCACTGGCCCAACAGGCGTGGGGGCAACCATCGCGCCCAGTCACTCTGCGGCAGGCTCAGGTAGGCATCTAGCTGGGCATCACGCCAGGCCTTTGCCGACGCACGGCTACGCAGGTTCAGCGCAAGGGGCTGGCCATCGGGCAGGGTTGCACTCAAGTCCAGGGCCTGGCGCGAAGCACCCGCCTGCAGGCCGGCGCTCACATACGTCAGGGTGAGCGGGTCACGCTGCCACGGGTGCAAGGTGACCTGGCTGTCGAACACATCAATGCGGCCCAGCTGGCGCAGGCGCTCCAGCAGTTCGGCGGGGTCAAGCGGCGCATCGTCCTTCTTCGGCAGGCCTTCCAGGTCCCAGGCCCCCTGCTCGTTCTCACGCAGGATCAGTTGCAGACCACCCAGCTGTATACGCGCCAGGCGCACTTCGCGGGCACTGAGGCTGGCCCAGACATCGGGCACAACCTTGACGTCGTCCAGGCGCAGCGCCGTCGCGCCTTCACCCAGTTGCAGGTCACGTACCCGCAGCACCGGTGCCAGGCCGCTCCAGCGCCCCTCAAGGGCACCGACATGCACCGGCAGGCCCAGCGCCTGCTCGGCTTTGCGTTCCACATCGGCACGGTATTCGGCCACCAGCGGTACCAGCTCGCGGCCGAGGCTGACATACAACGCCACCAATACCGCCAGCAGGGCGCAAAAGCCCAGCCCCCAGCGGGTCAAGGCGACAAGAACGCGGGTCAGACGTCCCATGGCCATGGCCCTCCAAGTCGTTTATCCATGATGGCCGGTAGTGGCGGTTTTGCCAGCCCGAACATCCAGTGGCGCGTTCGAGAAGACCTCAGAGCAGCACCACGTCGTATTGTTCCTGCGAATACATCGACTCGACCTGGAAGCGAATGGTTCGACCGATAAAGGCCTCCAGCTCTGCCACGTTGCCCGATTCTTCATCCAGCAGGCGGTCGACCACCTTCTGGTTGGCCAGCACACGGTAGCCCTCGGCCTGATAGGCACGTGCCTCGCGCAGGATCTCGCGGAAGATTTCGTAGCAGATGGTCTCGGGGGTTTTCAGGTTGCCGCGGCCCTGACAGGCCAGGCACGGCTCGCACAGCACCTGCTCCAGGCTTTCACGGGTGCGCTTGCGGGTCATCTGCACCAGCCCCAGCTCGGTGATGCCGATGATGTTGGTCTTGGCGTGATCCCGTTCCAGCTGTTTTTCCAGTGTGCGCAGCACCTGGCGCTGGTGCTCTTCATCTTCCATGTCGATGAAGTCGATGATGATGATGCCGCCGATATTGCGCAGGCGCAGTTGCCGGGCGATGGCGGTGGCAGCCTCCAGGTTGGTCTTGAAGATGGTCTCCTCAAGGTTGCGATGGCCGACGAATGCACCGGTGTTCACATCAATGGTGGTCATCGCTTCGGCCGGGTCGACCACCAGGTAGCCACCGGACTTGAGCGGCACCTTGCGCTCGAGGGCGCGCTGGATTTCGTCTTCGACACCGTACAGGTCAAAGATTGGCCGTTCGCCTGGGTAGTGTTCGAGGCGGTCAGCGATTTCCGGCATCAGTTCACCGACGAACTGCGTGGTCTTCTGGAAGGTTTCACGCGAGTCGATGCGGATCTTCTCGATCTTCGGGTTGACCAGGTCACGCAGGGTACGCAGGGCCAGGCCCAGGTCCTCGTAGATGACCATCGGCGCGCCGCAGGTCTTGATCTGGGCGCCAATCTGCTCCCACAGGCGGCGCAGGTAGCGGATGTCCTGCAAGATCTCTTCGGCACGAGCGCCTTCGGCGGCGGTGCGCAGGATGAAACCACCGGCATCCTTGATGTTTTCGCTTTCCATGCAGTTGCTGACCACCTGCTTGAGGCGGTCTCGCTCGGCTTCGTCTTCGATCTTCAGCGAAATGCCGACATGGCTGCTGCGCGGCATGTACACCAGGTAGCGCGAAGGGATCGACAGCTGGGTGGTCAGGCGTGCGCCCTTGGTGCCAATCGGGTCCTTGGTCACCTGCACCACAAGGGACTGGCCTTCGTGCACCAGCGCCGTGATGGTCTCGACCGCCGAGCCTTCACGCTGGGAAATTTCCGACGCATGGATGAACGCGGCGCGCTCCAGGCCGATGTCGACGAAGGCCGCCTGCATGCCTGGCAGCACACGCACCACCTTGCCCTTGTAGATATTGCCGACGATGCCACGGCGCTGGGTGCGCTCGACGTGCACTTCCTGCAGTACCCCGTTTTCCACCACCGCCACGCGTGACTCCATCGGGGTGATGTTGATCAGGATCTCTTCACTCATGGCCGGCTCTCGTCAAAGGTCTTTTGTAATGATGGATGGCGTATGCCGTGCTGGCTACTGCGGGTTTGTTACCTCTGGCGTATGCACGGGCGATTGCCAACAGGCGATACCAAACGTGCCAAGCAACTCGGCCGTCTCACTGAGGGGCAGGCCTACCACGGCCGAATAACTGCCGGACAGACCGGTGACGAACACTGCGCCCAGGCCCTGGATGGCGTAGCCACCGGCCTTGTCCACAGGCTCGCCGCTGGCCCAGTAGCGTTGTGTTTCATCGGCGCTGATCGCCCGGAAGCGCACCTTGCTGGTGACGCACAGGCTTTGCGTATGCAGCCCGTCGCTGAGGGCAACCGCAGTCAATACCTGGTGCTCGCGGCCCGACAGGTCAGCCAGCATGGCCATGGCATCTTCGCGGTTTTCCGGTTTGCCCAGAATACGACCATCGAGCACCACGGCAGTGTCCGCCCCCAGCACCACAGCCGGGCCCTCGACACGGGCCAGACCAGCCGCAGCCTTGGCCCGAGCCAGGCGCTCAACGTAGGCCGGGGCGCTTTCGTCAGGCAGCGGGGACTCATCGATGGGTGCACTGACAACGGTGAAAGGCACACCGATCTGGGTCAGCAATTCACGACGGCGGGGCGAGCCAGAGGCCAGGTATAACGGGTTCATGCAGACATCTCCCTGTCAGTTGCGGCGTCGCCGTCAGTTGATATGCAAGCGTCGGCGCAGGTCGCGCAGGGCGAAACTGATCCATGGCCAGAGCAAGGCACTGATGACCGCCGACCAGACCAGCGCCAGGGTAGGCAGCCGGTTGCCGGTCAGGGCGCTGAGCCATAGCTGGATAAGCTGGGCGATGCCGAAAATGACCAGGATCACCAGGCTCTGCTGCCACATGGGGAACATGCGCAAGCGCTGCTGCAGGGATAACACCAGGAAGGTGATGAGGGTGAGAATCAACGCGTTCTGGCCCAGAAGGGTGCCGTACAACACGTCCTCGGCCAGGCCCAGCACGAACGCCGTGGTCATGCCGACCTTGCCCGGCACCGCCAGGGTCCAGAACGACACCAGCAAAGCCAGCCACATGGGCCGGAACACTTCCATGAACTGCGGCATGGGCGAGACGCTGAGCAGCAGGCCGATGGCGAAAGTCAGCCAGATGACCCAGCCGTTGTTGCGGCGCGAAGCAGCCATCATTGTCTCCGGGTGTGAGCGGGTGCGGCAGGCGCTGCGGCAGGCGTGGCAGGGTTGGCCGCCGGGGCTGCAGGCTGTGCGGCCGGTGCTGTCGGCGCTGCGGGTGTGGCTGGGGTTACAGGCGTAGTGCTGGCAGGTGTGCCCTGCTCGCCCGTACCCGCCGGTTGGCCGGGGACCGAGGTGCCCTTGCGGTCAGCCTCTTCCTGGGCGATGGCAGCATCAGTGGCGCGCTGCTCCGGGGTACGCCGGTCGCTGAACACCAGCAGCATGTAACGGCTGCGATTGAGCGCGGCGGTGGGAATGGCGCGTACGATGGCGAACGGCTGCCCGGAATCGTGGATCACCTCGTTGACCGTCGCCACCGGATAGCCAGCCGGGAAGCGCTGGCCCATGCCGGAGCTGACCAGCAGGTCGCCTTCCTTGACGTCGGCGGTATCGGCCACGTGACGCAGTTCAAGGCGCTCCGGGTTGCCGGTGCCACTGGCAATGGCGCGCAGGCCGTTGCGGTTGACCTGCACCGGAATGCTATGGGTGGTATCGGTCAGCAACAGTACCCGTGAGGTGTAGGGCATCAGCTCGACCACCTGGCCCATCAGACCGCGCGCATCGAGCACCGGCTGACCAAGGAACACACCATCACGCTCGCCCTTGTTGATCAGGATGCGGTGGGTGAACGGGTTGGGGTCGACACCGATCAGCTCGGCCACTTCGACCTTTTCGTTGACCAGCGCCGAAGAGTTCAGCAACTCGCGCAGACGCACGTTCTGCTCGGTCAGGGCTGCCAGTTTCTGCAGACGCCCCTGCAGCAGCAGGGCTTCGGTCTTGAGCTTTTCGTTTTCGGCGATCAGTTCAGTGCGGCTGCCGAACTGGCCGGCCACGCCTTGCCACGCACGTTGCGGCAGGTCGGTGATCCAGTACGACTCCATCAGCACCATGCCCATCTGGCTGCGCACGGGCTTGAGCACGTCAAAGCGCGCGTCGACAACCATCAACGCGACCGACATCACCACCAGAACGAGCAGGCGAACGCCCAGCGAAGGGCCCTTGGAGAAAAGCGGTTTAATGGGCCGTTCCTCGTGGACGACTCAGGAGGTCATTGGACATGGAACAACGCACCAGCCTGGTTGCGGGTTGACGGATACGGCGCCCTTGACGGGCGCCAGCCCAGCACATACAGGTAGCACTGTGCGTGCTACCTGTAAACCGGGCGCTCGTGAACAGCGAGTGGGATCACTCGCTGGAGAGCAGGTCCATCGCGTGCTTGTCCATCATCTCCAGGGCGCGACCGCCGCCACGGGCGACACAGGTCAGCGGGTCCTCGGCGACGATCACCGGCAGGCCGGTTTCCTGGGCCAGCAGCTTGTCGAGGTCACGCAGCAGCGCGCCACCACCGGTCAGCACCAGGCCACGCTCGGCGATGTCCGAAGCCAGCTCGGGCGGCGATTGCTCCAGGGCGCTCTTCACGGCCTGGACGATGGTCGCCAGCGATTCCTGCAGCGCTTCGAGCACTTCGTTGGAGTTCAGGGTGAAGGCACGCGGTACGCCTTCGGCCAGGTTGCGGCCACGCACATCGACTTCGCGCACTTCGCCGCCCGGGTAAGCGGTACCGATTTCCTGCTTGATGCGCTCGGCAGTGGACTCGCCGATCAGGCTGCCGTAGTTGCGGCGCACGTAGGTGACGATGGCTTCATCGAAGCGGTCGCCGCCAACACGTACGGATTCGGCATAGACCACGCCGTTCAGGGAAATCAGTGCGATTTCAGTGGTACCACCACCGATATCGACGACCATCGAACCGCGAGCCTCTTCAACCGGCAAGCCAGCACCGATGGCAGCTGCCATTGGCTCTTCGATCAGGAACACTTCACGGGCACCGGCACCCAGGGCCGACTCGCGAATGGCGCGGCGCTCTACCTGGGTCGACTTGCACGGCACGCAGATCAGCACGCGCGGGCTTGGCTGCAGGAAGCTGTTCTCGTGAACCTTGTTGATAAAATATTGCAACATTTTTTCGCAAACGCTGAAGTCGGCGATAACGCCGTCCTTCATCGGACGAATGGCAGCAATGTTGCCAGGCGTACGGCCCAGCATGCGTTTGGCTTCGGTACCGACGGCGACGACGCTTTTCTGATTGCCATGGGTACGGATGGCAACAACCGAGGGCTCATTCAGAACGATACCGCGCTCACGCACGTAAATAAGGGTGTTGGCAGTACCCAGGTCGATGGAGAGATCGCTGGAAAACATGCCACGCAGTTTCTTGAACATGGGAAAGTGACCCTGGGGAAAGCGTGGGTAAAAAAGTGCGGCAAACTCTAACAATGGCAGGGATTTTGGGCAAGGAGCCAATATGTTAAATTGGCTGTTTTTCCGAGCATGCCAGCCGATGATCGCGGCCGTTGGACCGCCAGAAAGCTGACATGTTCCTCATCGCGGACCCAAATTCCGTTCTTTGTTTCCCTTGGAGATCTTCATGGCGCTTGAACGCTGCGACGTGGAAAAGATCGCCCATCTGGCCCGTCTGGGGCTGAATGATGGCGAACTGCCACGCATTACCGATGCCCTGAACAGCATCCTCGGGCTGGTCGACCAGATGCAAGCGGTCGATACCACTGGCATCGAGCCCCTGGCCCACCCGCTGGAGGCCAGCCAGCGCCTGCGCCCCGACCAGGTCACCGAAAGCAACCAGCGCGACGCCTACCAGGCTATCGCGCCGTCGACCGAAAGCGGTCTGTACCTAGTTCCCAAAGTCATCGAGTAAGGGATAGAGCCTGCCATGCATCAATTGACCCTGGCCGAGATCGCCCGCGGACTCGCCGACAAGTCGTTTTCCTCCGAAGAGCTGACCGGCGCCCTGTTGGCGCGCATCAAGCAACTCGACCCGCAAATCAACAGCTTCATCAGCGTCACCGAAGACCTGGCCCTGGGCCAGGCGCGTGCCGCCGACGCCCGTCGCGCCGCAGGCGAAACCGGCGCGCTGCTGGGTGCCCCCATCGCCCACAAGGACCTGTTCTGCACCAACGGCGTACGCACCAGTTGCGGCTCGAAGATGCTCGACAACTTCAAGGCGCCGTACGACGCCACCGTGGTCGCCAAGCTGGCTGAAGCCGGCATGGTCACCCTGGGCAAGACCAACATGGACGAGTTCGCCATGGGTTCGGCCAACGAATCCAGCCACTACGGCGCGGTGAAGAACCCGTGGAACCTCGAACACGTCCCAGGCGGTTCGTCGGGCGGTTCGGCCGCTGCCGTGGCCGCGCGCCTGCTGCCGGCCACCACTGGCACCGACACCGGCGGTTCGATCCGCCAGCCGGCGGCACTGACCAACCTCACCGGCCTCAAACCGACGTACGGTCGTGTTTCGCGCTGGGGCATGATCGCCTACGCCTCCAGCCTCGACCAGGGCGGCCCGCTGGCCCGCACTGCCGAGGACTGCGCCCTGCTGCTGCAAGGCATGGCCGGTTTCGACGCCAAGGATTCCACCAGCATCGAAGAGCCGGTGCCGGACTACAGCGCCAACCTCAATGGTTCGCTGCAGGGCCTGCGGATCGGCCTGCCGAAAGAGTACTTCGGTGCAGGCCTCGACCCGCGTATCGCCGACCTGGTTCAGGCCAGTGTCAAAGAGCTGGAAAAGCTCGGCGCAGTGGTCAAGGAAATCAGCCTGCCGAACATGCAGCACGCCATCCCGGCCTACTACGTGATCGCCCCGGCTGAAGCCTCTTCCAACCTGTCGCGCTTCGACGGCGTGCGCTTCGGCTACCGCTGCGAGGACCCGAAAGACCTCACCGACCTGTACAAGCGTTCCCGTGGCGAAGGCTTCGGCGTTGAAGTGCAGCGCCGGATCATGGTCGGCACCTACGCCCTGTCGGCCGGCTACTACGACGCGTACTACGTGAAGGCACAGCAGATCCGCCGCCTGATCAAGAACGACTTCATGGCCGCCTTCAACGATGTCGACCTGATCCTCGGCCCTACCACGCCGAACCCGGCCTGGAAGCTTGGCGCCAAGAGCAGCGACCCGGTCGCCGCCTACCTGGAAGACGTCTACACCATCACCGCCAACCTGGCGGGCCTGCCGGGCCTGTCGATGCCGGCCGGCTTCGTCGACGGCCTGCCGGTCGGTGTGCAGCTGCTGGCACCGTACTTCCAGGAAGGCCGCCTGCTCAACGTCGCGCACCGCTACCAGCAAGTGACCGACTGGCACACCCGTGCCCCCAACGGCTTCTGAGGAGTTCACACATGCAATGGGAAGTTGTGATCGGGCTGGAAATCCACACCCAGCTCGCCACCCAGTCGAAGATCTTCTCCGGCAGCGCCACCACCTTCGGTTCCGAGCCGAACACCCAGGCCAGCCTGGTTGACCTGGGGATGCCTGGCGTACTGCCGGTGCTGAACCAGGAAGCCGTGCGCATGGCATGCATGTTCGGCCTGGCCATCGATGCCGAAATCGGCAAGCGCAACGTGTTCGCGCGCAAGAACTACTTCTACCCGGACCTGCCCAAGGGCTACCAGATCAGCCAGATGGACCTGCCAATCGTCGGCAAGGGTCACCTGGATATCGCCCTGGAAGACGGCACCATCAAGCGCATCGGGGTAACCCGCGCGCACCTGGAAGAAGACGCAGGCAAAAGCCTGCACGAAGACTTCAGCGGCTCCACCGGCATCGACCTCAACCGTGCCGGTACCCCGCTGCTGGAAATCGTCTCCGAGCCTGACATGCGCAGTGCCAAGGAAGCCGTGGCTTACGTCAAGGCGATCCACGCGCTGGTGCGCTACCTGGGCATCTGCGACGGCAACATGGCCGAAGGCTCGCTACGCTGCGACTGCAACGTGTCGATTCGCCCGAAAGGCCAGGTCGAGTTCGGCACCCGCTGCGAGATCAAGAACGTCAACTCGTTCCGCTTCATCGAGCGCGCGATCAACAGCGAAATCCAGCGCCAGATCGACCTGATCGAAGACGGCGGCAAGGTCGTGCAGGAAACCCGCCTGTACGACCCGAACAAAGACGAAACCCGCTCCATGCGCAGCAAGGAAGAAGCCAACGACTACCGTTACTTCCCCGACCCGGACCTGCTGCCGGTGGTGATCGAGGACAGCTTCCTCGAAACCATCCGCGCCGGCCTGCCGGAGCTGCCGCCGCAGAAGGTCGAACGCTTCCAGAGCCAGTACGGCCTGTCGGCCTACGACGCCAACGTGTTGGCATCCAGCCGCGAACAGGCGGACTACTTCGAGGAAGTGGTGAAAATCGGTGGCGACGCCAAGCTGGCGGCCAACTGGGTCATGGTCGAGCTGGGCAGCCTGCTTAACAAGCTGGGCATCGAGATCGACCAGGCACCGGTCAGCGCCGCGCACCTGGGTGGCATGCTGCTGCGCATCCGCGACAACACCATCAGCGGCAAGATCGCCAAGACCGTGTTCGAGGCCATGGCCGCCGGTGAGGGCGATGCCGACAGCATCATCGAAAGCAAAGGCCTGAAGCAGGTTACCGACACCGGTGCGATCGACAAGATGCTCGACGAAATGCTGGCGGCCAACGCCGAGCAGGTCGAACAGTACCGCGCCGCCGACGAGGCCAAGCGTGGCAAGATGTTCGGCTTCTTTGTCGGCCAGGCGATGAAAGCTTCCAAAGGCAAGGCCAACCCGGGGCAGGTGAACCAATTGCTCAAGGCCAAGCTCGAAGGCTGACCTGAATATGCTGCGAGGGCTTTGCCCTCGTTCGCGGGCTTGCCCGCCCCCACAGTACTGCACCGCTCTCACAGGCGGTGATATGCCTGTGGGAAGGGGGCAAGCCCGCGAATGGCCGCACTGGAGCGCATCTCACTTGCTGAAAAGATCCCTGGGTACTCTCGCCCTCTTCTCCCTGCTGGCCGGCTGCGCCAGCCACGACATCGACCCGCGCGGTTACGACCAGACGGGCACCGCTTCCTATTACGGCTCGCGCCACCACGGTAAACGCACCGCCAGCGGCGAACCGTTCAACCAGCACGGCCTTACCGCCGCCCATCGCAGCCTGCCGTTCGGCACTCGCGTACTGGTCACCAACACGGCCAACCAGCGCAGTGTGGTGGTGCGCATCAACGACCGTGGCCCGCACACACGCGGCCGCCTGATCGACCTGTCTCGCGCCGCAGCAGAAAAAATCGGCATGCTCCGTAGCGGAACAGCGCGCGTGCGAGTACAAGGGCTTAGCGACTGACGCGACAGGAGTCCGACCATTTTCGACCTGGCCACCCTTCCCACCTTCAGCCTGCTGCAATTGGGCGTTGCCCTGCTGCTGCTGGTCGGCGGCGCCGAATTGCTGGTGCGCGCAGCGCTGCGCCTGGCACAACGCCTTCATGTTCGCCCGTTGATCATCGGCCTGAGCCTGGTGGCTTTCGGCAGTACCGCGCCACAACTCACCGTCAGCCTGCAGGCCGCCTACCAGGGCGCGCCGGATGTGGCGGTCGGCAGCGTGATCGGCAGCAACATATTCAACGTACTGGTCATTCTCGGCCTGGCCGCGCTGATCATCCCCTTGCGCGTATCGCGCCAGCTGGTGCGCCTGGACATTCCGCTGATGATCGTCGCCAGCGGCCTGGTCTATGCCCTGTGCGCCAACGGTTACCTGGGCCGGGTTGAAGGGGGGCTGCTGCTGCTTGGCCTGGTCGGCTACCTGGTAATGCTCTGGCACCAGTCGCGCCACTACGCACGCACCTACCCCGCGCCGGACACGGCCAAATCCAGCGCCAGGCGCTTCTGGTCAGGCACGCTGCTGCTGGTGTTGGCCGGCCTTGCCCTGCTGAGCCTGGCGGGGCACCTGCTGCTGGAGGCCGCCGTGGAGGTTGCCACCGACCTGGGGCTGTCCGAGCGCATCATCGGCCTGACCGTCGTCGCCATCTGCACATCCCTGCCAGAGCTCGCCGCCGCATTGATCGCTGCCCTGCGCGGTGAACGGGAAATTGCCGTGGGCACGGTCATTGGCAGCAACCTGTTCAACCTGCTGGCCGTGCTGGGCCTGACCGCGCTGATCACCCCTGAGCCGCTGTCGATCTCGCCCAACGCCCTGGCGTTCGACCTGCCAGTAATGCTCGGGGTTGCCGTGCTGAGCCTGCCGGTGTTCTATTCCGGTTACCGGATCACCCGCGCCGAAGGCCTGGTGTTCCTCTGCCTGTACCTGGCGTACGGGCTGCACGTGGCGGCATTCACAATGGGCATGCCGCTGGCCGGGCGCCTGGAGCGGTTGATGCTGTTCTATGTGCTGCCTGTGCTCGCCGTGGTGCTGCTGTATACCACCGTGCGCGCCTGGCGCCGGCAGCATTGATCGGGCCATGTCATCTGGCGCATGCCTTAAGCCTTGTGTCGCCCTTTAGATCGAGCGCCGCGCGGGCGGCGCTCGATCTCACAGGCGATACAAATCTAACGGCGAACCTGCCGAGCCTTCTTCAGCTTGAAGGCCACCCACAGCACGGCTATCCATGCCGGGATCAGCATTACCGAGATGCGAATCGGCGGGGTCAGGTACATCACCACCAGAATCAGCACAATGAACGCCAGGCACAGGTAGTTGGTCAGCGGGTGCCCCAGGCTCTTGTAGAACGGGGTAATCCCGGCCGCCAGCTTGGCTTTGCGGAACTTCAGGTGGGTAATGCTGATGCTCGCCCAGTTGATCACCAGCGCCGACACCGCCAGGGCCATCAGCAAGCCAAAGGCCTCACCCGGCATCAGGTAGTTGATCACCACGCACAGCCCGGTAGCGAAGGCCGACACGCCCAGCGCAGTCAGCGGCACACCGCTACGGCTGACGTTCAGCAACTGGCGCGGTGCATCGCCCTGGCTGGCCAGACCAAACAGCATGCGGCTGTTGGCGTATACGCAGCTGTTGTAGACCGACAGCGCGGCCGTCAGCACCACGATATTGAGAATGGTCGCCACCAGGTCGCTGTCCAGTTCGTGGAAGATCATCACGAACGGGCTACCGCCCTGCACCACTTTCTGCCACGGGTACAGCGACAGCAGCACCGCCAGGGCACCGATGTAGAAGATCAGGATGCGATACACCACCTGGTTGGTGGCCTTGGGGATGCTTTCGCGCGGGTTGTCGGCCTCGGCAGCGGTGATACCCACCAGCTCCAGGCCACCGAACGAGAACATGATCACCGCCAGCGCCATCACCAGGCCGCTGACACCGTTAGGGAAGAAGCCGCCGTATTGCCACAGGTTGGCCACGCTGGCATCCGGGCCGCCATGGCCACTGCTCAGCAACCAGGCGCCGAAGCCGATCATGCTGACGATGGCCACTACCTTGATCAGGGCGAACCAGAATTCCATTTCGCCGTAGACCTTCACCTGGGTCAGGTTGATCAGGTTGATCACCACGAAGAAGATCGCCGCCGTGGCCCAGGTGGGGAAATCAGGCCACCAGTACTGCACGTAGATACCCACAGCCGTCAGCTCGGCCATGCCCACCAGCACATACACTACCCAATAGTTCCATCCCGACACGAAGCCTGCAAACTCGCTCCAGTACTGGTGGGCAAAGTGGCTGAAGCTACCGGCTACCGGCTCTTCCACCACCATTTCGCCCAACTGGCGCATGATCAGGAAGGCCATCAGGCCCGCGATGGCATACCCCAGCAACACGGAGGGGCCGGCCAGCTGAATGGTCTGGGCGATGCCCAGGAACAAGCCGGTACCGATGGCCCCGCCCAGCGCGATCAGCTGGATATGGCGATTCTTCAGCCCGCGCTGTAGCTCGGGCGTGCTCTGGTCTTGCATGAAGTGTCCTTTAGCTCAGTGAGGCTGTGTTTTTTGTGTTGTTTGCAGTCAAGGATCTAGATCCATCCGCCCCACTGCAAGATGAAAATGCCGATATTGGTGGTGATTGCCGCCATTAGCGTAGTAATGACGATGATCGACGCAGCCAGATGATGGTTGCCGTTGGCTGCTCGCGCCATGACGTAACTGGCTGCTGCGGTAGGGCTGCCGATGTACAGGAACAGGATGCCCAGTTCGGCCCCGCGAAAGCCACACAGCCAGGCGCCGAGGGTGCCGGCCAGCGGTAGCCAGACCATCTTCACCAGGCTGGCGTCGATGGCCAGCCTGCCGCTGTCGCGCAATGCCGTCAGCGACAGGGTGCCGCCAATACACATCAAGGCCAACGGCAGGGTCATCTGCGCCAGGTAATCCCCCGAAGTCAGCAGCCAGTTGGGTAGCGGCACCTGGCCGTAAGCCATGGGTGTCGCGACCAGCACACTGATGATCAGCGGGTTGCTGAAGATGCTCTTGCAGATGCTCCACGGGTCGGACTTCAAGTCCGGGCTGTACACCGCCAGCACTACGGCCGACAGCGAGTTGTACATGAGGATGACCAGGCCGGCGAGCACCGCCCCCAGCGAAATACCGTAGTCGCCGTACAGGCTGGCAGCCAGGGCCAGGCCGATCACGCCGTTGTTGCCGCGGAACGCGCCCTGGGTATAGATGCCCCGGTCGGCCAGCGGGCTGCGCCAGATGGCCATGCCCCAGGCGACGGCGAAGCCAACCAGGGTGGCGGCGATGAAGTAGAGGATGACGCCAGGCTTTACCGCTGCTGCCAGGTCGGCGTGGTAGATACCGAGGAACAGCAGCGCCGGCATGCAGACGTTGAACACCAACTGCGAGGCGACACGGTTGAAATTGTCGTCGATCAGGTGGATGCGCTTGAGCAGCACGCCCATGAACAGCATGGCGAAGACAGGTGCCGTGATGTTCAGCGTCTGGATGAGAAGGGCGAGCATGCGCAAGCGATCCTGGAGAGGGTTGCCGTTAGGTGGCTAATGATACGCCAACGGCCGCTAGTTGCGGGGATCAGGTGCGATAAAGAGACGTTTCCGACAGTGCTGGCCTATCGCCGGCAAGCCAGCTCCCACAGGTATTGCACATATACCGGAACCTGCGGGGTGACTGTGGGAGCTGGCTTGCCGGCGATGAGGCCGGTACAGGCGATAGGGATCAGCGCCGGACCGGGCGCTTCTGCAGCTTGCGCTGCAAGGTCCGCCGGTGCATGCCCAGCGCCCGTGCGGTGGCCGAAATGTTGCCCTCGTGCTCGTTCAGCACGCGCTGGATGTGTTCCCACTGCAGGCGGTCGACCGACATGGGGTTTTCCGGCACCAGGGTATCCAGGTCGGTGTGCTCCGACAGCAGCGCTGCCAGCACATCATCGGCGTCGGCCGGCTTGCACAGGTAGTTGCAGGCGCCGCGCTTGACCGCTTCCACCGCAGTGGCAATGCTTGAGTAGCCGGTCAGGATCACCACGCGCATTTCCGGGTCCAGCTCCAGCAGCTTGGGCAGCAGCACGAGGCCGGAATCACCGTCCATCTTCAGGTCCAGCGTGGCGTAGTCCGGCAAGTCCTGCTGCGCCAGGATCAGCCCTTCTTCGGCAGAACTGGCGGTGCTCACGCGGAAACCGCGACGGCTCATTGCCCGAGCCATGACCCGGGTGAAGGTGGCATCGTCATCCACCAACAGCAGGTGCGGCAGCTCTTCGCTTTCGACCTGGTTTTCTTCGCTCATCATTCATCTCCTCGCTTGCCATAGGGCAGGCGCAATTCGGTCAGGGTGCCACCCTGCTCATGACTATAGAGTTTTACCGAACCGCCCGCACGGGTCACGCTGGCCTTGCTCAAGAACAGGCCCAGGCCGAAGCCTTTGCCTTTGGTGGTAATGAAGGGTTTGCCGATGGCTTCGGCAATGGCCGGCGGCACGCCAGGGCCATGGTCGCGGATGCTGATGACGATGTCCTGGGCATCCCAGTCCAGGCGCACCTCCAGGTCATCGGGGCAGGCATCGGCGGCATTGTTCAACAGGTTCAGCAACGCCTGGGTCAGGTCTGGCGGTGGTGTCAGCCGCGGCACCTTGCCATCGCGCAGGCGCTGGAAGCGGTAGCTGGCTTCGGGGCGCATCAGGTGCCAACGGTTCAGCGCCTCGTCCAGCCACGCGGTCACATCCTGCTCCACGATCGCCAGGCGGCGGTTGGCTTCGGCAGCGCGCACCAGCTGTTGCAAGGTCTCTTTGCACAGCTTTACCTGGTCCTGGAGGATCTGCAGGTCTTCCTGCAGCAGCGGGTCGGTATGGTCTTGGCGCATTTCGTTGATCAGCACGCTCATGGTCGCCAGCGGCGTGCCTAGCTCATGGGCGGCACCGGCGGCCTGGGTGGCCACGGCCAGCAATTGCTCGTCACGCAGGCTTTCTTCACGCCGTTCGGAGCGCAGCTGCTCCTGGCGGCGCAGCTCTTCGGCCATGCGCGCGGCAAAGAAGGTAATCACCGCCGCAGCCAGGGCAATGCTCAGCCACATGCCGTAGACCTGCATCTTGTCCCGCGCCATGGGCAGGCCTTCAAGCGGGTAGAACTGCACCAGCAGCAGGCTGTAGGCGGTCAGGGCGATACCCGAAAGAATCAGCGAATACAGCCACGGCAAGGTCACCGCGGCAATCGCCAGCGGTACCAGGTAATACGACACGAACGGGTTGGTCGAGCCGCCGGAGTAGTACAGCAAGGCACTGTGGATCAGCAGGTCGCAGGCCAGCTGCAGGGCGTACTCCATTTCGGTGACTGGCAGCGACAGGCGCAAGCGCAGCGCCGTAAAGGCACACAGCAACGAGGACAACGCCAAGGTGCCAGCCAGCGACAGCCAGGGCAACGGCAGCAATTCGGTCCAGTAGGCGACGCCCACGGAGCCGGCCTGGGCAGCCAGGACCAGGACCCGAATGACGGTCAGGCGCCACAGGTTCTGGCGGGTAGCGGACAGCGGTTGTACGGCAGCGAGCATGAGCTCTCCTGATGAGTGCTCCAGAAAATCGGCTGGAGTATACCGAAGCCGGGCGCCTCACTGCAGCGATGCGGCAAAGCGCCACACTTTGTCACAGGTTGATGATGGCACTTTTGAACCCACTACACTGTTGCCGGTCTGATGGGCCATGCGTGGAATGGATGACCAGACCCCACGCCTTTTATTGCCAAGGAGTACCACATGCAAATCCCACGTCGCGGCGCCGCCCTGATCCTGTCTTGCGGCTTGCTCGCCAGCCTGCCGGCGCTGGCTGCCGATGAGCCACGTTACAACCAGGTATCGCTGCGTGCCGAAGTGAGCAAGGAAGTGCCGCGCGACCTGATGGTCGTGACCCTGTACAGCGAAGCGCAGAACACCGACCCGGGCAAGCTCGCCAAGCAGATCACCGAAACCATGAACAAGGCCGTGCAGCAGTCGCGCCAGGTCAAGGACGTGAAGATCAGCCAGGGCAGCCGCAACAGCTACCCGGTGTATGACAGCAAGGGCCAGAAGATTACCGGCTGGCGCGAGCGCGCCGAGCTGCGCCTGGAAAGCGACAACTTCCCGGCCTTGTCCCAGCTTACCGCCGACCTGCTGCAAGAGCTGAAAATGGGCGGCATGGACTTCTCCATCGCCCCGGCCACGCGCAAGGCAAGCGAGGATGCACTGCTCAAGGACGCGGTCGATGCCTTCAAGGCACGCGCGCAACTGGCCACCGAAGCGCTGGGCGGCAAGGGCTATAAAGTGGTCAACCTGAACCTCAACAGCAGCGGTTACCCGCGCCCGTACCTGCGCAGTGCGCCGATGGCAATGAAAGCCATGGGGGCTGATGAAGCCGCGCCAGCGCCGGACATCGAGGCGGGTACCAGCGAAGTGAGCATGAATGCCGATGGCCTGATCGAAGTGCAGATGCCCTGACAACCCCAAGCTTCAAGCGGCAAGTTTCAAGTTGACGGTGAACCCGGTCTGCTTTGTCTTGTTGCTTGAAGCCTGCCGCTTGAACCTGCTTTTCAGACGATTCCTACGCACCACCCAGGTGCATCCTACGCATACCCCCGCCTCGAAATATCCCGCAAAATGCCATCATTTTGCCTGCGCAAACGTTTAACTTCGTCGAAAGTTATACCGATGCGACATCCATGTACGGTCGTACCACTTTTCCGGCGCCAACTATCCTTCTACCTGTTGCATTGGGAACACCCCCTGCATAAGTATCCTCAGGTCGGCTCACGAGGCCACCTCATCCAAAAAATGACAACAATGAGGCCACCATGCTCAAACACGCAGTCATTCCGTTCCTGCTTGGCGCAGGCTTACTCACCGGTGCACCGTCGGCCCTGGCCGCGTCCAACCTGGTGTTCTGCTCCGAAGGCAGCCCGGCCGGTTTCGATCCGGGGCAGTACACCACCGGGACCGACTTCGACGCCTCGGCAGAGACCGTGTTCAACCGCCTGACCCAGTTTGAACGGGGCGGCACTGCGGTCATCCCGGGCCTGGCGACCAAATGGGAAGTGTCCGACGACGGCAAGACCTATACCTTCCACCTGCGCGAAGGGGTCAAGTTCCATACCACCGACTACTTCAAGCCCAGCCGCCCCTTCAACGCCGACGACGTGCTGTTCACCTTCAACCGCATGCTCGACAAGGACAACCCGTTCCGTAAGGCCTACCCCACCGAGTTCCCGTACTTCACCGACATGGGCATGGACAAGAACATCGCCAAGGTGGAGAAACTCGACGAGCAGACGGTGAAGTTCACCCTCAACGAAGTCGACGCAGCGTTCATCCAGAACCTGGCCATGAGCTTTGCTTCCATCCAGTCGGCCGAATACGCCGACCAGTTGCTCAAGAATGGCAAGGCTGCCGACATCAACCAGAAACCGATCGGCACCGGCCCGTTCGTGTTCAGCAAGTACCAGAAGGACGCGCAGATCCGCTTCAAAGGCAACAAGGACTACTGGAAGCCCGATGACGTGAAGATCGATAACCTGATCTTCGCCATCACCACCGATGCCTCGGTGCGCATGCAGAAGCTGAAGAAGAACGAGTGCCAGGTCACCCTGTTCCCGCGCCCGGCCGACATCGAGCCGCTAAAGGCCGACAAGAATCTGCAAATGCCGCAGCAAGCCGGGTTCAACCTCGGCTATATCGCCTACAACGTGATGGACAAGATCAAGGGCAGCAACGAGCCCAACCCCATGGCCCAGCTGAAAGTGCGCCAGGCGCTGGACATGGCCGTGGACAAGAAGAAGATCATCGAGTCGGTCTACCAGGGTGCCGGCCAGTTGGCAGTCAATGGCATGCCGCCAACGCAATGGTCCTATGACGACAGCATCAAGGACGCCGCCTTCGACCCCGAAAAAGCCAAACAACTGCTGAAGGAAGCCGGCATCAAGGAAGGCACCGAGATCACCCTGTGGGCCATGCCCGTACAAAGGCCGTACAACCCCAACGCCAAGCTGATGGCCGAAATGCTGCAATCCGACTGGGCCAGGATCGGCATCAAGGCAAAGATCGTCAGCTATGAATGGGGCGAGTACATCAAACGCTCCAAGGGTGGCGAACAGGGCGCCATGCTGATTGGCTGGAGCGGCGACAACGGTGACCCGGACAACTGGCTGGGCACCCTCTACGGCTGCGATGCCGTCGACGGCAACAACTTCTCCAAGTGGTGCTACAAGCCCTACGACGACCTGATCAAGCAGGCCAAGGCCACCGCCGACCAGGCCAGGCGCACCGAGCTGTACCAAAAAGCGCAGCACATCCTCAAGGAGCAGGTGCCGATCACCCCGATCGCCCACTCCACCGTGTACCAGCCCATGAGCGCCAAAGTGAAGGACTTCAAGATCAGCCCGTTTGCGCTGAACGCCTTCTATGGCGTCAGCGTGGACAAATAGGCTGACTGAGGCACCCGCTGAATCGCGGGTGCCCTTCCCCCCACCTCTTCATGTCGTCCTGCGGCCATACGCTGCGGGTCGGCGAACTGTTGCCGCCATTCGTACCCGGAGGCGGCGCGAACAGATGAAAAAGGATTTGCCATGCGCCACGTTACCCGCCTTTCCGCGCTGCTGGCCCTGGGCCTGGTCAGCCAATCCCCGGTCCTGCTGGCCAACAACCTGGTGTTCTGCTCTGAAGGTAGCCCAGCCGGTTTCGACACCGCACAGTACACCAGCGCCACCGACAACGACGCCGCCGAACCGATCTACAACCGCCTGGTCGAGTTCGAGCGCGGCGGTACTGCCGTGCACCCTGCCCTGGCGACCCGCTGGGAAGTCTCCGACGATGGCTTGCGCTACACCTTCCACCTGCGTGAAGGGGTGAAGTTCCACAGCAACAAGGCCTTCAAACCTGGCCGTGACTTCAATGCCGACGACGTGCTGTTCACTTTCAACCGCATGCTCGACAAGGGCCACCCGTTCCGCCAGGCCTACCCCACCGAGTTCCCTTACTTCATCAGCATGGGCCTGGACAAGAACATCGCCCACGTCGAGAAAATCGACCCACTCACCGTGGTATTCACCCTGAACACGGTCGATGCCGCGTTCATCCAGAACCTGGCCATGAGCTTCGCTTCCATCCTCTCCGCCGAATACGCCGAACACCTGATGGCCAGCGCAAGGCCGAGCGACATCAACCAGCAGCCCATTGGCACCGGGCCGTTCGTGTTCCAGCGTTACCAGAAGGATTCGCAGATCCGCTACAAGGGCAACAAGGATTACTGGGCACCGGATGAAGTGAAGATCGACAACCTGGTGTTCTCGATCAACATCGACCCCTCGGTACGCATCCAGAAGCTGCGCCGCAACGAATGCCAGGTCACCCTGCACCCACGCCCCGCCGACCTGCCGGCGCTCAAGGCCGACCGTTCGCTGCAGGTGCTGCAGCAACCGGGCTTCAACCTCGGCTACATCGCCTACAACACCCAGCACCCACCCTTTGACCGGCTGGAGGTGCGCCAGGCGATGGATATGGCTGTGAACAAGAAAGCCATCCTGCAGGCGGTTTATCAGGACTCCGGCCAACTGGCGGTCAACGCCATGCCACCCACCCAGTGGTCCTATGACGAAAGCCTCAAGGACGCACCCTACGACCCGGAAAAGGCCAGGCAGCTGCTGCAGCAGGCGGGCGTCAAACCGAGCACCGAAGTCACCCTGTGGGCCATGCCGGTGCAACGCCCGTACAACCCCAACGCCAAGCTGATGGCCGAAATGCTCCAGGCCGACTGGAACAAGCTTGGTTTCAAGGTGCGCATCGTCAGTTACGAATGGGGCGAGTACCTCAAGCGCATGAAAAGCGGCGAACACGACATCGCCCTGATTGGCTGGACCGGCGACAACGGCGACCCGGACAACTGGCTGGGCACCCTCTACAGCTGCGATGCCATCGGCAGCAACAACTACTCGCTGTGGTGCGACCCGCAGTACGACAGCCTGGTCAAGCAGGCCAAGCAGGTCACCGACCAGGCGCAGCGCAGCGCCCTGTACCAGCAGGCCCAGCAGCGGCTCAAGCAGCAGGTGCCGATTACCCCGGTGGCGCACTCCACCGTGAACCAGCCGCTCAGCGTCAAGGTTTCCGGGTTCAAGGTCAGCCCGTTTGGGCGCAATGATTTCTCCGGCGTGCGTGTTGACTGACTTTTAGCCTTCAAGGGCCTCTTCGCGGGTAAACCCGCTCCCACAAGTACCCCCATCAGCCAGGGCCTGCACAGGTCCCTGTGGGAGCGGGTTTACCCGCGAAAAGGCCGGTACAGGTAGCCCAACGCCCCCGATTTAGCCCGGCGACCCCGGGCAACCCTGGCAACACCGCAACAACCATCCGGCCCACAAGGCCGGCAATGACTAGAAAAAAATGGGAGCTTCAACCTTGAGAGTATTCACCCTGACCGCACTGGCCTTATCCATCAGTGCCTTTTCCACCGTGGCCCAGGCCGATCCGCAAAGCCAGGCCTTCATCCCGCTCACCCTCAAAGCCAGCAGCGAGCAGGCGCAAGCCAGCGGCTTCATCGACGGCCAGAGCCTGTCCGGCACCACCCGCAACTGGTACGCCCGTGAACGCGCCGCACGCGCGCCGCTGTGGCGCTACTACAAGAGCGACGGCACCCGCCACCCCACCCACAGCCGGGAAAACTGGCTGCAAGGCACCATCCTCAACTACAGCTCCGGTTTCACCCAAGGCACCGTGGGCATCGCCGTCGAGGCCGCAGCCTACAATGCCATTGCCCTGCAACAGAACCGCCAGGCCGTCGCCGGCCCCAACAACCGCACCCTTACCCACAGCGATGGCGACCCCATCGGCCAGTGGAGCAAGCTGGGCCTGGGCAATATCAAGGCGCGTGTGTCCAACACCACCCTTACCCTCGGTCGCCAGTCGGTAGACACGCCGATGATCGCCTACATCGGCAACCGCGCCTTGCCATCGAGCTTCCAGGGCGCGTTCCTGCACAGCGCCGAGTTCGACAACCTGAGCTTCGACCTGGGCACCTTCGACCGCGTCTCGCCACGTACCGAACAGAGCCTGAGCAAGTTCCGCAGCGAATACAGCGCCACGGGCGTGGAAACCGACCGCGCCAGCACCGCCGGCATCAACTACCAGCCGTTCAGGAGCCTGAGCACCAGCCTGTACGCCACCCAGGTCGACGACTTCTGGAACCAGTACTACTTCGGCGCCAACCACGTGCTCGGCGACAGCGCAGTGCTCAGCCTGAGCACCGGCCTGAACTACTACAAGACCGTGGATGCCGGCAGCCAGAAAATGGGCAAGATCGACAACGACACCTACAGCCTGTCGCTCGACCTTACCCACCAGGCCCACACCCTCGGTGCCTCCTGGCAGCAGGTGAACGGCAACGAGTACTTCGACTACCTGCACGAAACCAACGGTATCTACCTGGCCAACTCGCTGCTGTCGGACTTCAACGGCCCCAACGAAAAATCGCTGAAGATCTCCTACGTACTGAACATGGCGCCCTACGGCGTGCCCGGCCTGAAGTTCAACCTGTACAACGCCCGCGGCTGGGGCATCGACGGCACCCACTACCGCGGCACCGCCTACGACGTGAATGGCCTGAACGGCGAAACCCACTACGAGTGGGGCATCGGCACCAGCTACGCGGTGCAGAGCGGGCCGCTGAAAGACACCAGCGTCCGCGCCACCTACACCACCCACCGCGCCAGCAAGGCCCAGGGTGACGGCAGCCTGGACGAGTTCCGCGTGGTCACCACCATTCCATTCAACATTCTTTGACCGCTGGCGCCACGGCCCCTTCGTGACGGGCCGTGGCGGCTACGCTGGAATCAATGCAAAAGCAGGGAGTCTTCAACCCATGCAGAGAGCTTTCATCAAATCGCTACCGCTACGCTTGGCCCTGGCCGCTCTGGTGCTCGGCGGCGCCACGCAGCTGGCAGCCAAACCGCTGGTGGTGTGTACCGAGGCCAGCCCGGAAGGGTTCGACGTTGTCCAGTACACCACCGCCGTCACCTTTGATGCTTCGGCCGAGACGCTCTTCAACCGCCTGGTCGACTTCAAGCCCGGCACCACTGACATCCAGCCAGCCCTGGCCGAGCGCTGGGATATCTCGCCAGACGGCCTGACCTACACCTTTCACCTGCGCCAAGGGGTGAAGTTCCACACCACCGACTACTTCAAGCCAACCCGCGACTTCAACGCCGACGACGTGTTGTGGAGCCTCAACCGCCAGCTGGACCCGAACCATCCGTGGCACGACAAGACCAGTGTCGGTTACCCGTATTTTGAAAGCATGGCCTTCAAAGAGCTGCTCAAGTCGGTGAAGAAGGCCGACGAGCGCACCGTGGTGATCACCCTTGCCCGCCCGGAAGCGCCCTTCCTGCATGACATGGCCATGGGTTTCACCTCGATCTACTCCGCCGAGTACGGCGACCAGTTGCTCAAGGCTGGTAAAACCGCTGAGCTGAACAGCAAGCCGATCGGCACCGGCGCGTTCATTTTCCAGCGCTACAACAAGGACGCGCAGGTGCGCTTCAAACCCAACCCGGACTACTTCCGCGGAAAACCGCCGGCCGACGCCCTGGTGTTCGCCATTACCACCGACAGCAACGTGCGCCTGCAAAAGCTGCGCGCCAATGAATGCCAGGTCGCCCTGTATCCCAAGCCGGATGACGTGCCATCGATCAAGACCGACCCGAAGCTCAAGGTCGCCGAAATCGAAGCCCTGGTCACCGGCTACATCGCCATGAATACCGAGCACAAATACCTCAGCGATGTACGCGTGCGCAAAGCCATCAATATGGCTTTCGACCGCCAGACCCATGTTGACCAGCTGTTTGGCAAAGGCAACGCGCTGGTGGGTGTGAACCCTTACCCGCCGACCATGCCTGGCTACAACGCTGCCAACCAGAACCCGCCCCGTGACCTCGCAAAAGCACGCGCCCTGCTCAAGGAAGCTGGCGTGCCGGACGGCACGGTGATGACGCTATTCACCCGCAACGGCGGCGGTATGACCAACCCCAACCCTCGCTTATCTGCCGAAATGCTTCAGGCCGACCTGAAACAGATCGGCCTGAAGCTGGATATCCGCGTGATGGAGTGGGCCGAAATGCTGCGCCGCGCCAAGAAGGGCGAAGCCGACATGGTGTCCACCGGCTGGGCGGGCGACAACGGCGATCCAGACAACTTCCTCACCCCACTGCTTAGCTGCGACGCGGCCAAGACCGGCGAGAACTACGCCCGCTGGTGCAACTCGAAATTCCAGGAACTGATCACCCGCGCCCGCGAGGTGGTCGACAACGAGGAGCGTGCAAGGCTCTATAGCGAGGCATTGAAGGTGTACGATGACGACCAACCCTGGATCAGCATGGCCCATCCAAAGATGTTCACCGCCATGCGTGACAACGTGGAGGGCTACGTGATCAGCCCTCTGACCAACAATAACTTCGCCACCACCAAGGTGAAGTAGAACAACAACGACCGCCGGCAACCCATACGGGAACCGGCGGCACTGCCGTAGCGGGCTGATCGCCCCACGGCCTGATGAGGTAACCCCGACAATGTTGAGTTTTATTGCCCGGCGCCTTGGCCTGTTGATACCGACCTTTTTCGGCATCACCTTGCTCACCTTTGCGCTCATACGCCTGATCCCCGGGGACCCGGTGGAAGTGATGATGGGCGAGCGCAGGGTCGACCCCGAAATGCACGCCCAGGCCATGGAGCGCCTGGGCCTTAACAAGCCGCTGCCGGTCCAGTACCTGGACTACGTCGGCAAGCTCGCCCAGGGTGACCTCGGGGAATCGCTGCGCACCCGCGAAAGCGTGTGGACCGAATTCCTCACGCTGTTCCCGGCCACCCTCGAACTGGCCTTCGCCGCCCTGCTGTTCGCCGGCATCGTCGGCCTGCTGGCCGGGGTGATCGCCGCGCTCAAGCGCGGCTCACTGTTCGACCACGGGGTCATGGGCATATCCCTGGCCGGCTACTCGATGCCGATCTTCTGGTGGGGCCTGATCCTGATCATGTTCTTCTCGGTAAGCCTGGGCTGGACCCCGGTGTCCGGGCGTATCGACCTGCTTTACGACATCGAGCCGAAGACCGGCTTCATGCTCATCGATACCCTGCTCAGCGACGAAGAAGGCGCGTTCAAGGACGCGGTGATGCACCTGATACTGCCAGCCATCGTGCTCGGCACCATCCCCCTGGCGGTAATCGCCCGCATGACCCGTTCGTCGATGCTTGAAGTGCTGCGCGAAGACTACATCCGCACCGCTCGCGCCAAGGGCCTTTCGCCCGCCCGGGTGGTGTTCGTGCATGGCCTGCGCAACGCCCTGATTCCGGTGCTCACGGTGTTCGGCCTGCAGGTCGGCACACTACTGGCCGGTGCGGTGCTGACCGAAACCATCTTTTCCTGGCCGGGCATCGGCAAGTGGCTGATCGAAGCCATCGGTGCCCGTGACTACCCCGTGGTCCAGAACGGCATCCTGTTGATTGCCTGCCTGGTGATCCTGGTCAACTTCGTCGTGGACATCCTCTACGGCCTGGCCAACCCACGCATCCGTCATCAGCGCTGAGGCCTTTGCCATGACTAGCCCGATTGCAAAATCCGTGTCGCCGGCCAGCCCGGTGGACCAGAGCCTGCTCTACCCCTCGCCGTACAAAGAATTCTGGCAAGCCTTTGCGCGCAACAAAGGCGCAGTGATGGGCCTGGCCTTCATGTGCCTGGTGGTGTTCTGCGCACTGTTCGCGCCATGGGTTGCCCCCCATGACCCGAGCGAGCAGTACCGCGACTTCCTGCTGACCCCACCGGTATGGCTCGAAGGCGGGACCTGGCAGTTCATCCTCGGCACCGACGAACTGGGCCGCGACCTGCTTTCGCGCTTGATCCAGGGGGCGCGGCTGTCGCTGCTGATCGGCCTGTCGTCGGTGGTGATGTCGCTGATCCCGGGCATTCTGCTGGGCCTGCTGGCCGGCTTCTTCCCGCAAATCCTCGGCCCGTCGATCATGCGCCTGATGGACGTGATGCTGGCCCTGCCCTCCCTGCTGCTGGCCGTGGCCATCGTCGCCATCCTCGGCCCAGGCCTGATCAATACGGTGATCGCCATCGCCATCGTCTCCCTGCCCTCCTACGTGCGCCTTACCCGGGCTGCGGTGATGGTCGAGCTGAACCGCGACTACGTCACCGCCGCACGCCTGGCCGGCGCCGGGCTGCCACGGCTGATGTTCGTCACCGTGCTGCCCAACTGCATGGCGCCGCTGATCGTGCAGGCCACCCTCAGCTTCTCCTCGGCGATCCTCGACGCTGCCGCCCTGGGCTTCCTCGGCCTGGGCGTGCAACCGCCGACCCCGGAGTGGGGCACCATGCTGGCTTCGGCCCGTGACTACATCGAGCGTGCCTGGTGGGTGGTGAGCCTGCCCGGCCTGACCATTCTGCTCAGTGTGCTGGCAATCAACCTGATGGGCGACGGCCTGCGCGATGCGCTGGACCCGAAACTCAAGAACGCCGCCTGAGGAGAACGCCATGTCACTGTTGCAGATCAAAAACCTGAATGTGCGCTTCGGCGATGCCAATGCGGTACCCGTGGTCGATGGCCTGGACCTGTCGGTGGACGCCGGCGAAATCCTGGCCATCGTCGGCGAATCCGGCTCGGGCAAATCCGTGACCATGATGGCCTTGATGGGCCTGATCGACGCCCCCGGGCGCATCACCGCCGACACCCTCAGCTTCGACGGCACCGACATGCTCAAGCTCAGCGGCCGCCAGCGGCGCAAGGTGGTGGGCAAGGACATCGCCATGGTCTTCCAGGACCCGATGACCGCGCTCAACCCCAGCTATACCGTGGGCTACCAGATCGAAGAAGTGCTGCGCCAGCACCTGGGCCTGAAGGGCAAAGCCGCGCGCCAGCGTGCCCTTGAGCTGTTGAAAAAGGTCGAGATCCCGGCAGCCGAAAGCCGCCTGGACGCCTACCCGCACCAGTTGTCTGGCGGCATGAGCCAGCGCGTGGCGATTGCCATGGCCATTGCCGGCGAGCCCAAGCTGCTGATCGCAGACGAGCCGACCACCGCGCTGGACGTGACCATCCAGGCGCAGATCATGGAGCTGCTGGTCAACCTGCAGAAGGAGCGCAACATGGCGCTTATCCTGATCACCCACGACCTTGCCGTGGTCGCCGAAACGGCCAGGCGGGTATGCGTGATGTACGCAGGCGAAGCCGTCGAAGTGGGCCAGGTGCCGACGCTGTTCGACGTGCCCGCCCACCCTTACAGCGAAGCCTTGCTGGCGGCGATCCCCGAGCACAGCATCGGCGCCGAGCGCCTGGCCACCCTGCCCGGCATTGTCCCCGGCCGCTACGACCGCCCGGTCGGCTGCCTGTTGTCGCCACGCTGCCCCTACGTGCAGGACAACTGCCGGCGCCAGCGCCCGCCTCTCGATCCTCAGGCCCACAGCCTGGTGCGTTGCTTCTATCCGCTGAACCAGGAGGTGGCGTGATGGCCGTCGTTCTGTCTGCCCGGGACCTCACCCGGCATTACGAAGTCTCCCGCGGGCTGTTCAAAGGCCACGCCCTGGTCCGCGCACTGAATGGCGTGTCGTTCGAACTGGAAGCCGGCAAGACCCTGGCGGTGGTCGGCGAGTCCGGCTGCGGCAAGTCGACCCTGGCCCGTGCCCTGACCCTCATCGAAGAACCGTCGTCCGGTTCGCTGCAAATCGCCGGTACCGAGGTGACAGGCGCCAGCAAGGCGCAGCGCAAGCAACTGCGCCGCGATGTGCAAATGGTGTTTCAGAGCCCTTACGCCTCGCTTAACCCACGGCAGAAGATTGGCGACCAGCTGGCTGAACCGCTGGTGATCAATACCTCGCTGAGCAAGGCCGAGCGGCGCGAGAAAGTACAAAAAATGATGGAGCAGGTGGGCCTGCGCCCCGAGCATTACCAGCGCTACCCGCACATGTTCTCCGGGGGCCAGCGCCAGCGCATTGCCCTGGCAAGGGCGATGATGCTGCAGCCAAAAGTGCTGGTGGCGGACGAGCCAACCTCGGCGCTGGACGTGTCGATCCAGGCACAGGTGCTAAACCTGTTCATGGACTTGCAGAAGGAATTCGACACCGCCTACGTGTTCATCTCGCACAACTTGGCGGTGGTGCGACATGTGGCCGATCACGTGCTGGTGATGTACCTGGGGCGCCCGGTGGAAATGGGGGCCAAGGATGATATCTACGAGAAACCGCTGCATCCCTACACCCAGGCGCTGCTGTCGGCGACGCCAGCCATTCATCCCGACCCGCTGAAGCCGAAGATCCGCATTGTCGGGGAGCTGCCCAACCCGCTGAATCCACCGGATGGGTGCGCGTTTCACAAGCGTTGCCCGTACGCGACTGAGCGGTGTGCCAAGGAGGTGCCGGCGTTACGGCAGGTGAGTAGCCGGCAGGTGGCTTGCCACTATGCCGAGCAGTTCCTGTAGATGACCGGGGGCGCTTTGCGCCCCATTCGCAGCACAAGGCTGCTCCTGCAAGAGATCGCGATAACAGGGGATATCGCGGTCGTTTGCAGGAGCAGCCTTGTGCTGCGAAAGGGCCGCAAAGCGGCCCTCCCGGTCAATGCATGAAAATGGCGATGAGGATGATCACCGGGATCGGTACCCCAAGCATCCAGAGCAGTATCGAGCGCATGTCAGTTCTCCTTGCTTAACGTTGAATGGTGCGATGTGCGACGTATTCGCCTTCCAGCCACTGCACCTGGTCACGACGGCGACCACCGTAGAGCGCTGCAAGGCTGGCAAAGAAGGCGCCACAGAGCAGCGCGACGAAGGTCCACAATGCTGTCCAGGCAGCTACTTTGGCGGCGGTATCAGCAGCTTGCTTGGCCTGCACTTTCAGCTGTTGCACCTGGGCCATCACCTGATCGACACGGGCTTCGGCCTCGGCTTGGGTCAGACGGGTGCGCTGGGCCACCAGCTGCGCCAGGTACGTGCGGTCCTCGGCAGGCAGCGCACCATCGCTGGCAATGCCTTTGGCCAGGATGCGGGCAGCCACGCCGTTTGCTGCATCTTCGCTCACGGGTGCAGGGCCATCGCCACGGAACAGGCTATCGACGAAATAGCCCATCGAATCGTTGTTGTCACCGGACGCCGCCGCACCACCGGCAGCCGCCGATACTGTGGCCGCCTGCGAAGCCGCGCTGGCACCAGCGCCCACCAGGTTGCCCGCAGCGCCCAGCACCAGCATGGCCGTAACCAGGGTGGCTACAGCCCAGGACAGGAAGCCATGCGCGGTATCGCGGAAATACACTTCATCGCCATGCAAGTTGGCCCATTTCACCCGCAACCGACCGGCAATGTAGCCGCCCAGGCCCGAAGCGATGATCTGCGTCAGCAGCAGCCATACGATGGTGGAAATGCCCAGGGCCTTGGCACTGGCCCCCTCGTCTGCCCAAGGGGACGTGGCTGCGAAGCCCAGCCCTGCACCAAGGACCACCAGGATCAGGGACAAGGCAGCTGCGGTAGCGGCGCCAGCGAAAATCGCAGCCCAGGAAACACCTGAGCGGCTTTGTGAATCGACAGCGGGATAGTCGGCAGGGGTGATCATGATGTTTTCGCCTTAAGTGGTTAGCGACAAGTCCATTCGCGCAGTAACCATTGCAGCGGCTGTGCCATTTGAGACAAAAAATTACACCCTTATAAAACAATGAGTTAGAAATAGCGGTTCGTTCAGAATCGTGCAAATTGCGCGACTTGGCGCTGTGCATCAGGTGTTCTGCATTCTTGTAGCAAGCTTTGCGGCGAGGCATCATTCACCCATGACGCTCCCCGATGGCCCCGCCCAGACCCCGATTACCGCCGACACGGTGCTGCGCTACCACCTGTGCTGGAAGCATCGCGACCTCGACGGCGTCATTGCGCTTTACCACCCCGACATCCAGTACCACGACTTCTTCCAGAACCGTGTGCTTGGCTACGTTGAGTTGCGCGACTACGTGCGCGCCTGCCTGCCCCATGAAGCCGGCGAAGATATCGTTCACAGCGACCGCATCCGCGTCGATGGCTGCACCGCGTTCATCCAGTACCAGGTCACCGTCCAGGGCGGTGACGGCTTGGTGGCGTTCCAGTCCAGCGAGGCGATCACCGTCAAGGACGGGCTGATCTGGCGGGTCAACGAATACGCCACGCTGGTTCGCCAGAACGGCAGCGGGCATGGCCGCAGCGGCCCGCGCCCGGCCACCAGTCGCCTGGGCCTGTCGCCGCGGCAGCTGTCGACCATGGCCCAGGACCTGGAGCACTACTTCCAGCGCCAGCGCCCCTACCTGGACCCGGAGCTGGACCTGCAGCAGGTGGCCGACGCCAGCGGCTACAGCCGCAACCAGATTTCCTACCTGCTGAACCAGGTGCTCGGGCAAAGCTTCTACCGCTACGTCAACCAGGCCCGCCTGCAGCACCTGATGGCCAGCCTCGACGACGACAGCGTCGAGGCGACGATCGACGAGCTGGCGTTCAGCGCCGGTTTCAACTCGCTGTCGGCGTTCTACAAGTGCTTCCGCGAGCACACCGGGCTCACGCCCAAGGCCTACCTCAAGCAAATTTCTCTGCGTGCACGCACGTAAGACAGCCACTGGCTGACAGCACTAGGATCGCCCACAGACCTTGACCGATGTGGAGCCGAACCCGATGCAACCCCTGCGCACGCTCAGCCTGTGGATGGACCAGCTCGAAGAGCCATTGTGCGCCCGCCCGGCCCTGCGCGAAGACCTGGCAGTGGATGTGTGCATCATCGGTGCCGGCTACACCGGCCTGTGGACCGCCTACTACCTCAAGCGCCAGGCGCCACAACTGAGCATCGCCGTGATCGACGCCAACATCGCCGGCTTCGGCGCGTCCGGGCGCAATGGCGGCTGGCTGATGGGCAACCTGCTGGGCGAAGACCGCCTGCTCGCCACCCTGTCGCCACAACAGCGCCGCGCCAGCATCGACCTGCTGCACGGCATTCCCGATGAAGTGCAGGGTGTGTTGCAACGCGAAGGCATCGACTGCGACTACCGCAAGGGCGGCGTGCTGTACTGCGCCGCGCGCTACCCGGAGCAAGAACGCAGCCTGCGTGCCTACCTCGATGACTTGTATCGCCAAGGCATGACCGAGGAAGACTACCGCTGGCTACGCCCCGAGCAACTGGAAAACCAGCTGCGGGTCAGTAATGCATTTGGTGCCATCTACAGCCCGCACACCGCGACCATTCAGCCGGCCAAGCTGGTGCGTGGCCTGGCGCGGGCCGTGGAAGCGCTGGGGGTGCCAATCTACGAAAATACCCCGGCCATCGACTGGCAACCCGGCGACCTGCGCACCCCGCTGGCGCGGATTCGCTGCCAGTGGATGGTGCCGGCCGTCGAAGGCTACGCCGCCAGCCTGCCGCCGCTGGGCAAGCACCAGTTGCCGGTACAGAGTTTGCTGATAGCCACCGAACCGCTGCCGGAATCGACCTGGGAGCAGATCGGCCTGAGCCAGGGTCAGGCCTTCAGCGAGAGCAGCCGCCAGGTCACCTATGGCCAGCGCACTGCCGACAACCGTCTGGTATTCGGCGCACGCGGTGGTTACCGCTTCGGTGGCCGCCTGCGCGAAAACTTCAACCTCCAAGAGCACGAAATCGAACTGCGCCGCTACCTGTTCAGCGAGCTGTTCCCGCAGCTCAAGCATGTGCGCATCACCCACTCCTGGGGCGGCAACCTGGGCATGGCCCGGCGCTTCCACCCGCACATGCTCTGCGACCGCCAGCGCGGCATAGCCTTGGCCGGTGGTTACGGTGGCGAAGGCGTTGGCGCCACCAACCTGGGCGGGCGCACCCTGGCGGCGCTAATCCTTAACCAGCACAACGAACTGACTGCGCAACCTTGGGTACTGGACAACCGCCCGGTATCGAGTCTGGCCAGCTGGCCACCAGAGCCCTGCCGCTGGCTGGGCTACAACGCGATCATCCAGAGCTTCGTCCACGAGGACCGGACCCTCGCCAACCCCGCCAGCGCGCCGTGGAGGCGGCGCCTGGCCAGCTCGCTTGCGGACTTCATGGAAGGCTTCATGCACTGACTTCCCTTATCAACTGCACAGGATCCACCGGTCATGAGCATTACCCAGTTCAAGAACACCGACAGCGCTGTGCTCGACAGCTCCAACCCGGTCGCGGTGCCGCTTGGCGAACCCGTGGCGGTGACATCTGTCACCTGCGTGGAACGCAGTGATGGCGTCGAAACCGGCATCTGGGAGTGCACCCCGGGGCGCTGGCGGCGGCAGATCGTGCAACAGGAGTTCTGCCATTTCATCAAGGGCCGCTGCACCTTCACCCCCGACGGTGGCGAGCCCCTGGTCATAGAAGCCGGAGACGCATTGATGCTACCGGCCAACAGCACCGGCACCTGGGACATCCAGGAGACCGTGCGCAAGACCTACGTACTCATCTTCTGATCCGCTGATCGCCTGCCTTCGATAACAACAGACAAAGCAAGGTAAACCCGACATGCGCACACTCCTTCTCGCCCCTCTGATGCTGGCCGCCAGTGTGGCCGGCGCCGCCGAAACGGTGAAAATCTACAACTGGTCCAGCTACGTCGCCCCCGACACGCTGAAGAACTTCCAGCAAGCCAGCGGCATCGTGCCCACCTACGACGTGTACGACAGCAACGAAACCCTCGACGGCAAGCTGATGACCGGCAACTCCGGCTACGATGTAGTGTTCCCTTCCAACCACTTCATGGCCCGGCAGATCCAGGGCAAGGCCCTGAAGAAGCTGGACAAGTCGCAGCTGCCCAACTGGCAAAACCTCAACCCGGTGCTGCTCAAGGCGCTGGAGGTGAACGACCCGGGCAACCAGTACGGCTTCCCGTACCTGTGGGGCAGTACCGGCATCGGCTACAACATCGACAAGGTCAAGGCGGTGCTCGGCGACAACGCGCCGGTGGACTCGTGGGACCTGATCTTCAAGCCCGAGTACATGAGCAAGCTGAAAAGCTGTGGCGTCGCCGTGCTGGACAACGGCCCCGAACTGCTGCCGATTGCCCTGCACTACCTGGGCCTGCCGCACCACAGCCAGAACCCGGCGGACTACGACAAGGCCAAGGCGCTGTTGATGCAGGTGCGGCCTTACATCAGCTACTTCCATTCATCGAAGTACACCGGCGACCTGGCCAATGGCGATATCTGTGTGGTGGTGGGCTTCTCGGGGGATGTGCTGCAAGCGAAAAACCGTGCCGAAGAAGCGAAGAACGGGGTGAAGGTGGGCTATTCGATACCCAAGGAAGGCGCGCCCATGTGGTTTGACATGGTGGCCATGCCGGCCGATGCACCGGACGAAAAAGCCGGGTATGCCTACATGAACTACCTGCTGCAGCCAGAGGTGATGGCCAACATCAGCAACCATGTGCAGTACGCCAACGGTAACCTCAAGGCGGACGGACTTGTGGAGCCGGCCATGAAGGGCAATACGATGATTTACCCGAGCGAAGACATGATGGGTAAATTGTATGCGCTGGAAGCGATGCCGGCGAAGATCGACCGCATTCGCACCCGGATCTGGACCAGTATCAAAGCCGGGAACTGAGCCCGGCCGTAGTGCGGTCCCTGTGGGAGCGGGTTCACCCGCGAATGCGTCGGTAAATTCAACATCGCATTCGCGGGTGAACCCGCTCCCACAGGGTCAGCAGCCGGCACTGGAAATCAGTGATGTTCGCGGGTCGCGCGGAATTTCACATCCGGCCAGCGCTCTTCCATCAATGCCAGGTTGACCCGGGTCGGCGCCAGGTAGGTCAGGTGCCCGCCACCGTCGATGGCCAGGTTCTCCATGGCCTTGGTCTGGAATTCCTCGAGTTTCTTCTTGTCATCGCAGCTGATCCAGCGCGCCGACCACACGGTGATCGGCTCGTAGGCGCATTCGACCTTGTACTCTTCCTTCAGGCGGCTGGCGACCACATCGAACTGCAGCACACCGACCGCACCGAGGATGATGTCGTTGCTGCGCTCCGGGAAGAACACCTGGGTTGCACCCTCTTCGGCCAGCTGCTGCAGGCCCTGGCGCAGCTGCTTGGACTTGAGCGGGTCCTTCAGGCGCACCCGGCGGAACAGCTCCGGGGCGAAGTGCGGAATACCCGTGAAGCCCAGCGCCTCACCTTCGGTGAAGGTGTCGCCAATCTGGATGGTGCCGTGGTTGTGCAGGCCGATGATGTCGCCGGCAAATGCCTCGTCCAGTTGCTCGCGCTCGGAGGAGAAGAAGGTCAGCGCGTCACCGATGCGCAAGTCCTTGCCGGTACGCACGTGGCGCATCTTCATGCCCTTCTCGTACTTGCCCGAGCAGATGCGCATGAAGGCGATACGGTCGCGGTGTTTCGGGTCCATGTTCGCCTGGATCTTGAACACGAAGCCTGTGAACTTCTCTTCCACCGGCTCCACTGTACGCTCGTGGGCGACACGGGCCAGCGGGCGCGGCGCCCAGTCGACAACGGCATCGAGCACATGGTCGACACCGAAGTTGCCCAGCGCCGTACCGAAGAACACCGGGGTCAGTTGGCCATTGATGAACTCGTCCTGATCGAACTCGTGGCATGCACCCTGTACCAGCTCAAGCTGTTCGAGGAAGCGATCATATTCGTCACCCAGGTGCGCGCGGGCTTCATCGGAGTCGAGCTTCTCGATGATCTTCACCTCGGTACGCTCATGGCCGTGGCCCGGGGTGTAGACGATGATGTAGTCACCTTGCAGGTGGTACACACCCTTGAAGTCACGGTAGCAGCCAATCGGCCAGGTGATCGGCGCAGCCTTGATCTTCAGAACGGCCTCGATCTCGTCGAGCAGTTCGATCGGGTCGCGGATGTCACGGTCGAGTTTGTTGATGAAGCTGACGATTGGCGTATCGCGCAGGCGGCACACGTCCATCAGGGCGATGGTACGCGGCTCTACACCTTTACCGCCGTCGAGCACCATCAGCGCCGAGTCCACCGCGGTCAGGGTGCGGTAGGTGTCTTCCGAGAAGTCCTCGTGGCCGGGGGTGTCGAGCAGGTTGATCATGTGCTCGCGGTACGGGAACTGCATCACCGAGGTGGTGATGGAGATGCCGCGCTGCTTCTCCATTTCCATCCAGTCGGAGGTGGCGTGGCGGTCGGACTTGCGCGACTTCACGGTACCGGCGACGGCAATGGCCTTGCCCATCAGCAGCAGCTTCTCGGTGATGGTGGTCTTACCGGCGTCGGGGTGGGAAATGATTGCGAAAGTGCGGCGCTTCGCGACTTCGGCGGCCTGGTTGGTCATGGGAAATCGCCTGACTGGGGGATTCAAAAAGGGGCGATATCATACCTGAAGTTGGGCTGGGACCAAAATCTGATCCCCGTCCGTTGGTCAATCACGCACGTTGAGCCTGATCATCACAAAAACCTTGAAGCGTGACAGGGGCCCGGCCGGGCACATGTGCAACGAGCTCCAATGTTCCACCCAAGGCCTCAACATAGCTACGAAGGGTGGATATCAACATGTCACTTCTCTTCTCCACTTTCGAAACATTGCCCTGACGGATATCGAGGCGCTGCGCCAACTCGTCCTGGGTGATTTGCAACTGCCTGCGCAAGGCTTGCAAGGTCATTTCTTCATGAATCAGTTCAAGGCCGCGTGCTTCTACTCTCGCCCTGCGCTCAGGCGACAGCGCGTTCATAACCTCATCGAGTGTTTTCATCATTCAACCTCTGGAAAGGTGCCGTCCGAAACGTGCGTCGGCACGCTCGATCAGGCTCCGGTAAAATCTACGTTCACTGATTCCTGCCTTGTCTCCGGCAACCAACAGCACCGCAAAGCGAGAGGGGTCAAAAGCGAACGCTATGCGCCACACGCCATTCCCGACGCTGAATCGCAACTCTTTCATGTTCGAATGCCTTGAGCCCTTCAAGGTATCCACACGCGGTCGACCCAGAGCCGGGCCGCAGCAGGCCAGCAGCTGTAGCTGAGCCAACAGTTCATCCTGGACCTCCATTTCGAGCATTCCGAACTCCACTGTAAATTCCGGGCACATCCCTATGGACCACACAACAAACATACCTCTGAATGAATATCCCCTCAAGGAGATACAGAGAGAATTTCAAAGGAGATGTTGCTTGGCGGGACAAATGGCTCGATAGCAGGTAATTCAACGCCTTCACGTAAAAAAAGCGCTGTTTTTTCGTGCGAGTTTTCTTTGTTGCCAGTGATTAACGCTGGCCAAATGCCGCCTCAGATGGGAACCTTTGCGCCCACGGAGACGTCCATTCCCCTGCAACCCGCTTCGGTTGGGGACTGGTTTCATCAGCATTTTCGGGCCCGACGGGGTTCGGCTCATGGCCTGATCGCAGCCTTCGGCGTGCGTCACGCTGCTACTCGCGAACACACCAACCGCCGCCAGGACTGGCCGGCAAAAAAGAAGTGTGCTCGCCGACAACACAAGGAGTCCGCCTGTGGCTAAACGCTACGGAAAAGGGCTGTTGGGATGCGCCACCGTGCTCGTCATCCTGGCCCTGCTGGTCCACTGGATCGGCATCGACACGATCGCGCGTTACCGCGACGATCTTGGGTTCTACCTGCAAGCGCACCTGGTTCTGGTGCTGGCTTCGATGGCGGCGGCGTTGGCCGTGGGCATCCCGGCTGGCATTGCCCTCAGTCGACCGCACCGGGTCGACAAGGCAGAGCGCTTCATGCAGTTTTTCAACGTTGGCAACACCATCCCTCCCTTGGCCGTTCTGGCCATCGCGCTCAGTATCCTGGGCATCGGCGCCGGGCCTGCGATCTTCGCGCTGTTCCTCGCCTCCCTCCTGCCCATCGTGCGCAACACCTACGAGGGCCTGAAAAATGTCCCCGCCTCGCTCAAGGAAGCCGCCACCGGCATCGGCATGACCCCGCGCCAGCAACTCTGGCAGGTGGAGCTACCGAATGCCGTGCCGATCATCGTCGGTGGTGTACGCGTGGCCCTGGCGTTGAACGTGGGCACCGCACCGCTGGCCTTCCTGATCGGCGCCAACAGCCTGGGCAGCCTGATCTTCCCCGGCATCGCCCTGAACAACCAGCCACAGCTACTGCTGGGTGCCGCCTGCACCGCACTGCTGGCACTGGTGCTGGACGCGGCGGTGAGTTTCTCCAGCAAGCGCTGGCTGGAACGTGGCCTGGCCCAATAAGGATAGGGAACGTATGAACAAGAGAATCGCCTTGCTGCTGGGCGCGGCCCTGCTGTTCGCAGGATTTGCCCAGGCAGTGGAAAAACCGCTGGTGCGCATCGGCGCCCGGGTGTTCACCGAGCAGACCGTGCTCGCCGAAATCACTGCGCAATACCTGCGCGCCAATGGCTTTGACGTGCGTGTCACCAGCGGCCTTGGCAGCAACATCGCGCGCCAGGCCCAGGAGACCGGCCAGCTCGACCTGATGTGGGAATACACCGGGGTTTCGCTGGTGTCGTACAACCACATCGACGAGCGCATGCCCAGTGCCGAAGCCACCTTCGCCAGGGTCAAGGAGCTGGATGCAAAGAAGGACCTGATCTGGCTGACCCCGTCGAAGTTCAGTAACACCTACGCGCTGGGCCTGCCCAAGCAAGTGGCCGAGGCCTACCCGCAGGTCAACACCATCAGTGACCTCAACCAGGTACTGCGTGACGAAAGCCAGCGCAACCACCTGGTGGCGCTGGACACCGAGTTCGCCAACCGCCCCGACGGCCTCGTTGGCCTGCGCGAGATGTACGGCCTGCCGCTGGACCGGCGCAACATCCGCCAGATGGACGGTGGCCTGGTGTACACCGCCATGCGCAACAACCAGGTATTCGCCGGGCTGGTGTACACCACCGACGGCCGCCTGAGTGCGTTCAACCTCAAGCTGCTGGAAGACGACAAGCACTACTTCCCCGATTACACCGCAGCGCCCGTGGTGCGCAAAGCCGTGCTCGACGCCAACCCGCAACTGGCCGCACTGCTCAAGCCACTGGCCGAGCAGCTGGATGACGAAACCATGCGCCAGCTCAACGCCAAGGTCGACGTCGAGCACCAGAACCCGACTGCCGTGGCCGCCACCTTCCTGCGCGAGCACCCACTGAACAGCGAGGGCCAGCCATGAACCTGATCGATACCTTCAGCCACCTGGACTGGGCCCAGGTGCTGCAACTGACCTGGCAGCACATCATGCTGGTGGGCGTTGCGGTGAGCCTGGCCATTCTCGTCGGCGTGCCGCTGGGCATCCTGATGACCCGCTTCCCGGCCGTTGCCGGGCCGCTGCAGGCCAGCGCCACGGTGCTGCTGACCATCCCGTCGATTGCCCTGTTCGGCCTGCTGCTGCCGTTCTATTCCAAGTTCGGCCAGGGGCTGGGGCCATTGCCAGCGATCACCGCGGTGTTCCTCTATTCGCTGCTGCCGATCCTGCGCAACACCTACCTGGCCCTGACCAACGTAGAGCCCGGTATCCGTGAAGCTGCGCGCGGCATCGGCATGACCTTCGGCCAGCGCCTGCGCATGGTCGAGCTGCCCATCGCCGTGCCGGTGATCCTCGCCGGTGTGCGCACTGCCGTGGTCATGAACATCGGCGTCATGACCATTGCCGCCACCATCGGCGCCGGCGGCCTGGGCGTGCTCATTCTTACCTCCATCAGCCGCAGCGACATGTCGATGCTGCTGGTCGGTGCCGTACTGGTCAGCTTGCTGGCCATCATTGCCGACCTGCTGCTGCAAACCCTGCAACGTGCCCTGACTCCAGAAGGACTGCGCCCATGATCGAACTGAAGAACCTCAGCAAAACCTTCAACGTCAACGGCAAGGACGTCAAAGCCGTCGACGCGGTAAGCCTCACTGTCAACGAAGGGGAAATCTGCGTGTTCCTCGGCCCCTCGGGCTGCGGCAAGAGCACCACGCTGAAAATGATCAACCGGCTGATCACGCCTACGTCGGGCCAGGTGTTCATCAATGGCGAGGACACCACCGGGCTGGACGAAGTCACCCTGCGCCGCCATATCGGCTATGTGATCCAGCAGATCGGCCTGTTCCCCAACATGACCATCGAAGAAAACATCACCGTGGTCCCGCGCCTGCTCGGCTGGGACAAGCAAAAGTGCCACGAGCGTGCTCGCGAGCTGATGCATATGATCAAGCTCGAACCCAAGCAGTACCTGCAGCGCTACCCGCGCGAGCTGTCCGGTGGCCAGCAGCAGCGCATCGGCGTGATCCGTGCCTTGGCGGCCGACGCGCCGGTATTGCTGATGGACGAGCCATTCGGCGCAGTCGACCCGATCAACCGCGAGATGATCCAGAACGAGTTCTTCGAGATGCAGCGGGCGCTGAACAAGACCGTGATCATGGTCAGCCACGACATCGACGAAGCGATCAAGCTGGGCGACAAGATTGCCATCTTCCGTGCCGGCAAACTGTTGCAGCTGGACCACCCGGACACGCTGCTGGCGCACCCGGCGGATGACTTTGTCAGCAACTTCGTTGGCCAGGACAGCACGCTCAAGCGCCTGCTGCTGGTGCGTGCCGAGGATGCAGCGGACAACGCGCCGTCGGTGAGCCCGGAGACGCCCGTGAGCGATGCACTGGAGCTGCTGGATGAGCACGACCGCCGCTACGTGGTGGTGACCGATGCACAGAACAAGGCACTGGGCTATGTACGCCGACGTGACATGCACCGCCAGCAAGGGACGTGTGGCGACTTCCTGCGGCCGTTCAATGCCACGGCCTCGCACGATGAGCATTTGCGCATCCTGCTGTCGCGCATGTACGAGTTCAACCGGGCGTGGTTGCCGGTGCTGGACGCCGAGCAGGTGTTTTTGGGCGAGGTGACGCAGGAGTCGATTGCGGCGTACCTGAGTTCGGGCAGATCGCGTGGGGCCAAGACCAGCATCGTCTCACCAGCCGAAGCGGTGGTGTCCTAGAAAGCCAGGGGCGCTTCGGGCCCCATCGCCGGCAAGCCAGCTCCCACAGGTACAGCGAGAACCTCAAGACACGCGCTGTACCTGTGGGAGCTGGCTTGCCGGCGATGGGCCGCAAAGCGGCCCCGGCAATCTCCAGTCAGAACCCTACGCTGGCCTGCACATAAAAGGTCCGCGGCTCACCCACGTAGAGGCCGGCGTTGTTGTCGCTGGAGCGGGTGAAGTACTGCTTGTCGAACAGGTTCTTCACCCCCGCCGCCAGCTTCAGGTTGGACATCTCGGGCCCGAATTCATACCCGCCACGGGCATGCCAGGTCACATAACCCGGAATATCGCCATACTGCCCATCCGCACTTGGCTCGGTGATGTAGTCGCCGTTGAAGGTGCCATCGGCGTTGATCCCGGTCCCCGGCGCGCGCTGTTTGGATTGGGCGTAGGCGTCCAGGTTCCAGGTCCAGCGGTTGACCGCGTAACGCACGCCGGCGGTGGCCACCTGACGTGAATAGAACGGCAAGTCACGGCCCTTGAAACCCGGGATCTCACCTTCATATGTGGCGCGGGTAAAGGTGTACCCACCGCTGACCGAAAGCCCTTCCAGGCGCGGGTCCAGCCCGGCCAGGTCGTAGCGCACCGACGCCTCGATACCCTGGTGCTTGGTCGCCCCGAGGTTGGTCCAGCCCACATCGTTGCTGATGTACTGCAGCTCGTCATCGAAGTCGATGTAGAACGCCGTCAGCTCGCCGGCAAAGCCACCATCGTCATAGCGCGTGCCTATTTCGTAGGTCTTGGCCTTTTCCGGCTCCAGGCCATTGGCCGTGCTGTTGCCGGTACCGCCCTGGCCCAGCTGGAAGTACTGCAGGCTGCCGAACGAGGTTTCGTAGTTGGCGAACACTTTCCATGCGTCGGAGATGTGGTACATCACGCTCAGCGCCGGCAGCGGCTCGTTGCTGGTGATGCTGCGCTTCTTTTCCGCCACCGGGCGGTTGTTGGCATCCAGCACCGGGCGGTCGCGCCAGTCGGTATTGATGTGCTCGAAGCGCACGCCCGGGGTGATGGTCCAGTTGCCCACATCGATCTTGTCGTCGATGTAGTAGGCGCTGGCCTCGGTACCGCCGCTGCGGTCCTGGAACACGTGGCCGTCAGAGGTCGGCGTCACGGTCGGCACGTTGTCGATCAGCGCCAGGCGGGTCGACTGTTCGCGCATCGCTTCCTTCAGGTAGCGATAACCCACGCTGACTTCCTGGGTAGTCGGGCCGGCAAAGAAGATGCGCGACACCCGTGGCTCGATGGCGAAGGTGTGATAGTTGCGCGGGTACGATGACAGGGTCTTCATGTCACGCGAGGCGATGGCGCTGCCGCGGAAGCTGTCGGTGTAGTAGGTCAGCACTTCGAACTGGGTGGCATCGTCAAGCTGGCGCTGCCACTTGAACGACACATCCTTGCGCCGACCGGCGAAGTAGTCATAGTCGCGCAGCGACTGGTACGGGTTGCTGTCGTACTGGGCCTGGGTCAGGCCGCCGGGCATGTCGGCACGGCCATCGTAGTAATGGAAGTTGAGCCAGAACTCATCGACATCGGTGGGCGCCCAGTGGGTCTTGAGGATGACGTCGTCGATGTCGTTGCCATTGTTGCTTTCACGGTAACCGTTGCCGTTCACCCCGGTGTACAGCAGCGCCACGCCCATGCCGTTGTCAGCCGTGCCGCCGACGAAAGCCGACTCGGTGTGCTTCCAGCCGCCCTGCCGGGAGGTTTCCAGGGTGGTGGACAGTTCCGCCGAAGCCTTTTCCGGAATCGCCCGGGTGACGAAGTTGATCACCCCTCCCACGTTCTGCGGGCCATAGCGTACCGAGCCGGCCCCACGCACCACGTCGATGCTGTCGAGGTTGCCCGAGGAGATCGGCGCCATCGACAGCTGTGGCTGGCCATAGGGCGCGAAGGCGGCCGGGATGCCGTCGATCAATACGGTGGAGCGCGGCGACAGGCGCGAGGTCAGGCCGCGCACGCCCACGTTCAGCGACAGGTCGCTGCCGCCGGTGCCGTTGGAGTCCTGCACCTGCACACCCGGGATGCCGCGCAGTACGTCGCGCACGTTCATCGCGCCCTTCTCCACCATCGCCTCGCGACGCACCACGGTGCGCGCACCGGGGTGGTTCTGCACCACGCTCTGCTGGGCATCGCCCAACCAGTCACCGACCACCTTGATGTCGGTGGGCGCCAGCTCCAGGCTGCCGCTGCCCAGGTCGAGGGTAGTCGGCAGCGGCTTTACCACGACGGTGTCCTGGGACATCTCGAAGGTCAGCCCGCTGCCTTGCAGCAACTGCTGCAGCGCCTGCACCGGCGCCAGGTTGCCGGACACCGCCGGGGCCTGTTTGCCGGCCACCAGCTCGGGGCTGAAGAACAGCTGCAGGTTGGTTTGCTGACCGAGCTGATTCAGCGCCGAAGCCAGCGGTTGGGCCTGGATCTGGATGGTGTTGCCCGCCTCAGCAGCCTGGCTGTTGACGGTCACGGCGCTGACCGCCAGGGCCAGCGCCAGGGCGCGGAAGCGTGGGAAGGGTTTGTTGTTGTTCACGTCGTCGAAACATCCTGGAATGCGGAATAAACGCCAACCGCGTGCAAATGGAAATGCTTGGCAGTTGCAGCTGGCGAGGAAGACGAACGAGCGAGAAAAAACCTGAATCTATTTCGCAATTATTTCGCGAGAGCCGTCTTCATGGGCCTTGATGGCCACCGGCAGGATGCTCGGCAAGGCCCGCAACAGTGCGTCGGTGTCGTCGGTGCTGAAGGTGCTCGAAAGGCGCATCTGGGCGACTTTACCGGGGGCGACCCGCAGGGGTTGGCTACGATAGCGCGAGGCTTCGGCCACCACCTCGGCGAGGGTGGCGTTGTCGAACACCAGCTTGCCCTGGCGCCAGGCGGTAACGGCAGCGGTATTGACGGCGTAGGGGGCGGCCACCCCGCCATGTGCATCTATATGCGAACCCTGGCCGGCCGTAAGCTGCGCCAGCGCGTCGCCCTTGCCCTGCACACGCACCGAACCCTGCTCCACCGCCACCCGGGTGCTGGCAGGGTCTTGGCGCACGTCAAAGCGGGTACCGGTTACCGTCACGCTGCCCTGGGCGGTGTCGACCACAAACGGCCGGGCACTGTCGTGGGCGACGTTGAACATCACCTCGCCGGCACTCAGGCGGATATGCCGCTGGCCGGCGCTGAAGTCGACCTGCAGCTGTGTGCTGCCATTGAGATCCAGCAAGGAGCCATCCGGCAGTTCGACCTGGCGGCGTTCATTGAAGGCGGTCTGCAAGCTACCCTGGTGATTCAGTTGCTGGTGGTGCCAGCCGCCCCAACCCAGGCCCAAGGCCAATACCGCGACACTGGCAGCCAGGGCCTGACGCACGAAACGCCGACGCGGCAGTTGCTGCACCGGGTCCGGCTGGCACAACGCTTCAAGGCGCTGGCGTGGAATGAAGTCGGCGGCCTGCCACACGCGGCACAGGTGCTGGTACTCCTCCCGGTGGCGCTCGTCGCTGGCCAACCAGGCGCGCAACTGTTTCTGCAGCCCGGCATCCCGAGGCGCATCCTGCACGCGGGCAAACCATGCGGCCGCCTGCTCGCGGACGGTATCGGTACCGTGCTGTTTCATCGAAAAGGTCTCCTGACTCATCATGCCGACACATCCAGGTGCTCACGCAAATGCCGGAGCGTGCGGATCATATACTTTTCGACCATGTTCTTGCTCAACCCCATCCGCTCGGCGATCTCGGCCTGGGTCAGGCCTTCGAGCTTCTGCCAGATGAACACCTGCCGGCAGTTGAGCGGCAACTCGGCCAGCGCCCGCTCGACGCTGTCGGCCAATTCCAGCGCATGCACGTAGGCCTCCGGGTCATCGCTGCCGCCAGTGCCCTCGTCTAACGCTTCCAGCGCCAGGGCCTGGCGGCGGTCTTCGCGGCGCAAGCCATCCACGGCAATGTTACGTGCGGTCTGGTGCAGGTAGGCGCGGGGCTGCTCGACCTGGTCGCGCGGGTTTTCCAATACCCGGACAAAGGCATCGTGGGTGAGGTCTTCAGCCTGCTGGCGATTGCGCAGTTTGCGCGTCCAGGTGCCGATCAGCTCATGGTAATGGTCGAGGAAGCCTTTGTGTCCGGACACGGTCTGGGTCATCAGGGAGGCGGATAAGGGTGCGAATAGTAATGTTTCTCATCAAAACCAGCAAATCCGCCAGTCGGTAACAAAAAATTTATGGGCCATTTCCTGTACGTGGGTACCAGGAAAATGTGGCCATAAATATGAACACCTCTGGCCCCTTCGCGGGTGAACCCGCCCACCCGAGAATTGCGAAAAGCCTATAGGAGCGGGTTTACCCACAAAGGGGCCAACACGGTCTATTCCACAATATTTAACGCTTGAAACATCGCGGGGAACATCAGCCGGTCACACGAGTCGGTTATTCAAATGGCTGGTCGTCGATCCACGCCGATCACGCCCGGATTGCCTGTTGATTCTGCATTCTTCACGCCCTAAAGTGCGCGCCGAACGTCCATGCTGGAAACGATCCATCCGGCTCAAGTACTGAGTAGGCGAACCAAAGTGGGGATACGGAGGACGTTCAGTTTGCAGCCACTTATTCTTTTTGTTTGCCCATGGAGTCCCTGAGCATGTCGATCCAGGTCGAAGACTATTTCGCGCGTGACACCTTCCAGAAAATGAAGGCGTTCGCCGACAAGCAGGAAACCCCGTTCGTACTCATCGATACCCAGATGATCAGCCAGGCCTATGACGACCTGCGCGCCGGTTTCGAATTCGCCAAGGTCTACTACGCGGTCAAGGCCAACCCTGCCGTCGAAATCATCGACCTGCTGAAAGAGAAAGGTTCGAGCTTCGACATCGCCTCGATCTACGAACTGGACAAGGTGATGGACCGCGGTGTCAGCGCCGACCGCATCAGCTACGGCAACACCATCAAGAAGTCCAAGGACATCCGCTACTTCTACGAGAAGGGCGTGCGCCTGTTCGCCACCGACTCGGAAGCCGACCTGCGCAACATCGCCAAGGCCGCACCGGGTTCGAAAGTGTATGTGCGTATCCTGACTGAGGGCTCCACCACTGCCGACTGGCCGCTGTCGCGTAAATTCGGCTGCCAGACCGACATGGCCATGGACCTGCTGATCCTCGCCCGTGACCTGGGCCTGGTGCCTTACGGCATCTCTTTCCACGTGGGCTCGCAGCAGCGCGACATCAGCGTGTGGGACGCCGCCATCGCCAAGGTCAAGGTGATCTTCGAGCGCCTGAAGGAAGAAGACGGCATCGAGCTGAAGCTGATCAACATGGGTGGCGGCTTCCCGGCCAACTACATCACCCGTACCAACAGCCTGGAAACCTACGCCGAAGAAATCATCCGCTTCCTCAAGGAAGACTTCGGTGACGAGCTGCCGGAAATCATCCTGGAGCCAGGCCGTTCGCTGATTGCCAACGCCGGCATCCTGGTCAGCGAAGTGGTGCTGGTGGCGCGCAAGTCGCGCACTGCCGTCGAGCGCTGGATCTACACCGACGTGGGCAAATTCTCCGGCCTGATCGAAACCATGGACGAAGCCATCAAGTTCCCGATCTGGACCGAGAAGAAAGGCGAAACCGAAGAAGTCGTCATCGCCGGCCCGACCTGCGACAGCGCCGACATCATGTACGAAAACTACAAGTACGGCCTGCCGCTGAACCTGGCCATCGGTGACCGCCTGTACTGGCTGTCGACCGGTGCCTACACCACCAGCTACAGCGCAGTCGAATTCAACGGCTTCCCGCCGCTGAAGGCTTACTACCTGTAACGCAAAACGGGGCCGCAAGGCCCCGTTTTCATGTGTGCCCCGCTGTACCGGCCCCTTCGCGGGCTTGCCCGCTCCCACAGGTGCGGTGCTTCCTTCAGGCCCAGCGCAGTACCTGTGGGAGCCGGCAAGCGCGCGAAGAGGCCAGCACAGGCAACTTCAATCCCCGCGCCGTTCGATCTCTTCGGCATACCGCGCCGCAAAGGCCATCAACACCGGCCCTGCACCCTGCAAGGTTACCAACGCAGCACGCAGGAAATTCATGTTCCCCTCAACCCGCGCCTGCTCCAGCCATTGCCCTGCTTCGGCCAGCTGCCCGCGCTCGACCAGCACCAGCCCCAGGCTGAACATCCCACGGAAATCCCCCGCCTCGGCCGAGCGCCGATACCAGCGCACCGCCCGCGCCGGGCTGGGCGCCGTGGCAATGCCCTGCTCCAGGTAACGCCCATACAGGTTCATCGACTTGGCGTGCCCCAGCTGCGCAGCCTTCTCGTAGCACATCAGTGCCTGTGCCTGGTTGGCCGGCACCCCGCGCCCGGTGGCCAGCAGGTTGCCCAGATTGTAAAGGCCCCAGTCCAGCCCGGCGTCAGCCGCACGCGCATAATGAATGGCTGCCTGCTCCAGGCTCGGCTCCCCCCCCCAACCATGCTCCAGGCAACGCCCGAGCATGTTATGCGCCATGGCACTGCCGCCCTGTGCGGCGATGCCGAACCAACGCCGGGCCACGGTGGCATCTTCTTCGATACCGCGCCCATCCAGCAGGATCTGCCCCAGCAGCAACTGCGCCTCGACCGCGCCCTGCCCAGCCGCTGCCAGGATTGCCTGGGCAGCTTTGCCGGGGCTCTCCTCCAGCATGGACTGCAAGCCAGCCACATCCACCACTTCCTCACGTCGCAACTGATAGGACACGGTTCAGACCTCGGCCCAGCGGCGTAGCAGGTTGTGGTAGGTGCCGGTCAGCTGCAGCAACGAGGGGTGCTCGGGTACATCGGCAGTCAGTTGCTGGATGGCATCGTCCATCTCGAACAGCAGCGCCCGCTGGCTGTCCTCGCGCACCAGGCTCTGGGTCCAGAAGAACGCGGCGTAACGCTGGCCTCGGGTCACCGGGTTGACCTTGTGCAGGCTGGTACCGGGGTACAGCACCAGGTCCCCGGCCGCCAGCTTCACCTGCCGCTCACCATAGGTGTCCTGAATCACCAGTTCACCGCCGTCGTAGCTGTCCGGGTCGCTGAGGAACAACGTCGATGACAGGTCGGTACGCACCCGCTCCGGACTGCCCTTGGGCTGACGCAAGGCGTTATCGATGTGAAAGCCGAAATTGCCACCCTCGCGGTAGCAGTTGATCAACGGCGGGAACACCTTGTGCGGCAGGGCCGCAGACATGAAGCGCGGGGTTTTCCACAGGCGGTCGATCAGCGCAGTGCCGATCTCCTTGGCCAACGGGTGCCCTTCCGGCAACTGCAGGTTGTGTTTGGCCTTGGCCGACTGATATCCGGCAGTCACCTTGCCATCAGCCCAGTCGGCCTGCTCCAGCGCCTCGCGGATACGGGCCAGCTCGTCAGCGTCAAACAGGCCTGGGATGTGAAGCAGCATGGCGGCAGCACCGTTAGGAAATGTAAAGGCGCCAATGATATTGATTCCCTTTTGCGCTGCACAAGCCTTTTCGCCGCTTAAGACGTTTCAGCTTGATGAAACCGTAAAGGCCAAATGTAAAGATTGTAAATTCTTCACGAATGGTAACGACTCTCAATTGTTAGTCACAATTGCTTACATTAAGATCCGCCGCCTCAACACCTTGGGGAAGGTCCTTAGCAATGCGCCAGTACGTACCATCTGCAGTGAGTTCGCCACGCCTGATCGTATCCGCCATCGGCGTCGCGCTTAGCGCCACATCGGTGTATGCCGCCGACCCGGCCGCCAATAGCGCGATCACCCTCGACGCTACCAGCGTCAACGGCAAGGCTGAACAGGCCAGCACCGATTACAAAGTCGAGAAGGCCGCCTCGCAGAAGTACACCGCGCCGCTGGTAGACACCCCGCGCTCGGTCACCGTCATCCCGCAGCAGGTGATCAAGGACACCAACGCCCTGACCCTGCAGGACGCCCTGCGCACCGTGCCAGGAATCACCTTCGGCGCCGGCGAAGGGGGCAACCCGCAAGGCGACCGCCCGTTCATCCGCGGCTTCGACGCCCAAGGCGATACTTACCTGGACGGCGTGCGTGACACTGGCGCGCAAACCCGCGAAATCTTCGCCATCGAGTCGGTAGAAGTGGCCAAGGGCCCGAACTCGGCCATCGGTGGCCGTGGTGCTGCCGGCGGTACCATCAACCTGGTGAGCAAGCGTGCGCACCTGGGCAACTCGCTGGACGGCGCCTGGACCTGGGGCAGTGACCAGACCCAGCGCTACACCTTCGATGGCAACTACCAGTTCAGCGACACCGTTGCCGGCCGTCTGAACCTGATGACCCACGAAAGCAACGTTGCCGGCCGCGACAAGGTCAACTACGACCGTTGGGGGATCGCGCCGTCGCTGGCCTTCGGCCTGGGCACACCGACCCGCGTCAACCTCGACTACTACCACCTGGAAAGTGACGACCTGCCGGATTCGGGCATCCCGTACACCATCCCGACCAACGGCAGCGGCGGGCGCACCTCGGCACACCCGAGCAAGCCGAATGACGGCGGCGACAGCGACAACTTCTATGGCCTGACCGGCCGTGACTTCCGCAAGAGCCGTGTAGACATCGCCACCTTCGCGATCGAGCACGACCTGACCGACTCGTTGACCATCAAGAACACCCTGCGTCACGGCAACAGCATGCAGGACTACATCCTGACCCAGCCTGACGACAGCAAGGGCAACGTCAACAACGGCAGCGTCTGGCGCCGTGCAAACACCCGTGTCGGCAACACCGCCACCACCACCAACCAGACCGACCTGTTCGGCGAGTTCTACGTCGGTGGTATGAAAAACAGCTTCTCCACCGGTATCGAGCTCAGCCGCGAAGAGAGCGACCGTTCGTCCTACACCGTCGACACCGACACCGTGCCTGGCGGCGCCGCCAACAGCAACTGCACCCCCGGTATGATCGGCGCCACCAGTGGCTACAACTGCACCTCACTGAGCAACCCGAACCCGGATGACCCGTGGAACGGTACCATCTCGCGCAACTACGCCGGCACCACCACCAACAGCAAGACCCGGGCGATCTACGTGTTCGACACTCTGGAGCTTACCCCCGAGTGGCTGGTCAACATGGGCCTGCGCTACGACCACTTCGACACCGACTACAAGACCTACAACGCCGCTGGCACCACCACCGCCAAAGGCAAGGATGTCAGCGAGTTCGTGACCGGCCAGCTGGGCCTGGTGTGGAAACCGGCCGAAAACGGCAGTATCTACGTTTCCTACGCCACTTCTGCAACGCCACCAGGCTCGATGCTCGGCGAAGGTACAGAAGGCAACCCGCTGGGTGGCACCCCGGACCGTAACGGCAACCTGTTGGCCAGTGACATGGAGCCAGAGGAAACCACCAACTACGAGATCGGCACCAAGTGGGACCTGCTCGACCAGCGCCTGTCGCTGACCGCTGCGCTGTTCCGCACAGAGAAGGAAAACGCCCGCGTCCAGGTGGACACCACCACCTACGAAAACGTCGGCGAAACCCGCGTACAAGGCATCGAACTGTCGGCCAGCGGCAAGATCACCGACAAGTGGCAGGTGTTTGCCGGCTACACCTACATGCAGGCTCGCCAGATCGACGGCGGCCCGCTGGGCAAGGCCAACGATGGCAACCAGTTGCCAAACACCCCAAACAACAGCGCCAGCCTGTGGACGACCTACTCGATCACGCCAAAGCTGACCGTCGGTGGCGGTGCGTTCTACGTGGATGACGTGTACGGCAGCGTGGCCAACACCACCATGGTCGACAGCTACGTGCGCTACGACGCCATGGCCGCCTACAAGCTGACCAAGAACGTCGACCTGCAGCTGAACGTGCAGAACCTGACCAACGAGGTGTACTACGACAAGGCCTTCTCCACCCACTTCGCCAACCAGGCGGCCGGGCGGACTGCACTGTTGACCACCAGCGTCCACTTCTGATGTCGGGATTGGGTTGATCCGCTAGAAGGGCTGCTCCTGTGGCGGCCTCTTCGCGGGCTTGCCCGCTCCCACAAGTCCACCACAACCTTCAAACCCTGTGGTGTACCTGTGGGAGCGGGCAAGCCCGCGAAGAGGCCGGTACAAGCTTCCACCAAAAGAAGCCCACCCCCGCCCCGTTCATTGAGCGGGGCTTTTGCGTATCAAGGCATAATGCACGCCGCGCAGTCTGCGGCAGCAACACAAGGTGATCGATGTGGTGAAGAAGACGCTGTTCCAATTGCACTGGTTCTTTGGCATCACCGCTGGCCTGGTGCTGGCCTTGATGGGCATCACCGGGGCCCTGTACTCGTTCCAGGAAGAACTGCTGCGCGCGTTCAATGCCGATGTGCTCAAGGTAGAAGTGCGCGCCGAAGGCGTACTGCCGCCGGCCGAGCTGGTGCAACGGGTCGAGGCCCAGCAACACGACAAGGTATCGATGCTGTGGGTAGACGTACGTGAAGGCAACGCCGCACGCATCTTCTTCATGCCGGCACCGGGCGAGCGCCGTGGCGAGCTGCGCTATGCGGACCCCTATACGGGCGAACTCAAAGGCGAAGTGGCCGGGCAAGGCTTCTTCAACCTCATGCTCACCCTGCACCGTTTCCTGGCCATGGGCGACACCGGCCGGCAGATCACCGGCGCCTGCACCCTGATGCTGGTGTTCTTCTGCCTGTCCGGCCTGTACCTGCGCTGGCCGCGCAAGGCGCTGGACTGGCGCACCTGGCTTACTTTCGACTGGGCCAAGAAAGGCCGCGCCTTCAACTGGGACCTGCACGCCGTGGCCGGTACCTGGTGCCTGCTGTTCTATCTTCTGTTCGCCCTGACCGGCCTGTTCTGGTCCTATGAGTGGTACCGCGAAGGCCTGAACAAGCTGCTGGCCGACGCGCCGGCAGCCGGCCAGCAACAAAAACGCGGCGAAGGCCGTGGCCGCCACGGGCCGCAGAAAGTCGACAAGAACGCCCCGCCGCTGGTGGTCGACTACGACGCCATCTGGGCCAACCTCAAAGACGCAGCAGGGCCAGGCCTTGCCGCCTACAACCTGCGCCTGCCACCGGTTGGCGGCCAGCCGGCCAACCTGTTCTACCTGCTGGACAACGCCGATCACCCGCGCGCCTTCAACACCCTGGAACTGGACCCGGCCACCGGCCAGGTGAAAAGACACGACCGCTACTCCGAAAAATCCTTCAAGGCCCAGCTGCTGCAGAGCGTCTACGCCCTGCACGTGGGCGAATACTTCGGCCTGCCGGGGCGCATCATCATCACCATCGCCAGCTTGACCATGCCACTGTTTTTCGTCACGGGCTGGCTGCTGTACCTCGACCGCCGCCGCAAGAAGCGCCAGGTCCGCGCAGCCCGGGGCAACGTCGCCACCGGCAACGGCAGCGGCGACAGCTGGCTGATCGGCTTTGCCAGCCAAAGCGGCTTTGCCGAACAACTGGCCTGGCAAAGTGCCGGCCAGTTGCAGGCAGCCGGCCTGCCGGTGCAGGTACGCGCACTGGCCGAACTGCGTGAAGACGACCTGCGCCAGGCCCGCCGCGCGTTGTTCGTGGTCAGTACTTTCGGCGACGGCGAAGCACCCGACAGCGCCCGCGGTTTCGAGCGCAAGGTGCTCGGCCAGCCTTGGCCCCTGAACAACCTCAACTATGCCCTGCTCGCCCTCGGCGACCGCCAGTACCCGCACTTCTGTGGCTTCGCCCGTCGCCTGCAGGCGTGGCTGGGAGAACGCGGTGCCAGCAGCGCGTTCAGCCCGGTGGAAGTGGACAACGCCGACCAGGCCGCCCTGCAGCAGTGGCAGCAGGAGCTGGCGCAACTGACCGGCGCCCAGCCAGTGGCCGCCTGGCAGCCGCCAAGCTTTGGCAACTGGTCACTGGTGCGTCGCGAACTGCTCAACCCGGGCAGCCAGGGCCAGCCGGTGTACTTGCTTGGCCTGCTGGCTGAAGAGCCTGCCAGTTGGGAAGCCGGCGACCTGGTGGAGATACTGCCGCTCAATGGGCAGCCACGGATCGACGCGTTCCTCAAGGGCATGGCGCTGGACGCCAGCGCCCGGGTACAGGTGAATGGCCTGGGGGAAACACTTGCCCAAGCCCTCGCTGGCCGCCAGTTGCCGGCGCGCCGTGATCACCTGATCGGCTTGCAGCCGCAAGCGCTGGTAGACGCCCTGGTGCCGATCGGCAGCCGCGAATACTCCATCGCCTCCATCGCCAGTGATGGCGCGCTGGAGCTGATCGTGCGCCAGGAGCGCCATAGCGATGGGAACCTGGGCCTGGGCTCCGGCTGGCTCACCGAATACCTGCCACTGAACGGCACGCTGAGCTTGCGCCTGCGGCGCAACAGCGGCTTCCACCTGCCGGAGACCGCAGCCCCGATGATCCTGATCGGTAACGGCACCGGCCTGGCCGGCCTGCGCAGCCTGATCCGCGCACGGGTGAATGCTGGCGAACAGCGCAACTGGCTGCTGTTTGGCGAGCGTAACCGGGCGCATGACCTGCTGTGTGGTGACGAGCTTCAAGGCTGGCTGCAGAGCGGCGACCTGGCACGCCTGGACCTGGCGTTCTCGCGGGATCAGGCCGAGAAAGCGTATGTGCAGGATGTGTTGCTGCAGCAAGCCGAGGAATTCAAGCGCTGGGTGGCGGATGGCGCCTGTGTGTATGTCTGCGGCAGCCTGCAAGGGATGGCTGCGGGGGTGGATGCGGCGCTCAACGGCATGCTTGGTGAAGCCGCTGTGCAGCAGTTGATCGAGGATGGGCGGTATCGGCGGGATGTGTACTGATCATCTATTGATGTAGTCGGTGCTGGCCCTATCGCCGGCAAGCCAGCTCCCACAGGTACAGCACCGGGCCCGAGGGCAGTGGGTTACCTGTGGGAGCTGGCTTGCCGGCGATAGGGCCGGTACAGGCTGTCAGTGTAAATCGAAGGTATCGGCATCCAGGTTGGCCGGGAACTTGGCCCGGTACGCCGCCAGTTCCGCAGCGCTCAACACGGCGGTAAACACCCCGTCTGCCTCGCCTGCACCGAGCAGGCTCTCGCCCTGGAAGTCCAGCACCTGGCTGTCGCCCGAATAGGCAAAGCCCTTGCCGTCCGTGCCCACCCGGTTCACCGCTGCCACATAGCACAGGTTCTCGATGCCCCGCGCCGGTAGCAGACGGTTCCAGTGCTGGCGGCGTGCAGCCGGCCAGTTGGCGGTGTAAAGCAGCAGGTCGGTGTCCTGGGCGTCACGGCTCCACACCGGGAACCGCAGGTCGTAGCAAATCAGCGGGCGAATTCGCCAACCCTTGAGCTCGAACTGCACCTGGCGTTCACCGGGGGTGTAGTGCTTGTGCTCACCGGCCATGCGGAACAGGTGGCGCTTGTCGTAGTGCAATATCTCGCCGTCCGGCCGCGCCCATAGCAGGCGGTTGCGGTGGCTGCCATCGGCGGCCTGGATGATCACGCTGCCGGTGATCACCGCGTTGTACTTCTTCGCCTGGGCCTTCAGCCATTTGTAGGTCGGGCCATTCTCCGGTTCGGCCAGGCTTTCGGAATCCATCGAAAAACCGGTGGTGAACATCTCTGGCAGGATTACCAGGTCCACCTCCCCTACCTGCTCCAGCAACACCTCGAAGTGTGCATAGTTGGCCTCGCGGTCGTGCCAGGCCAGGGTGGTTTGCACCAGGGCGACTTTCAGGTTGGGCAGTGTGCTCAGATCGCGCATAGTCGTTCCGCTGCCTGACGCAGCGTCTCCTCACGTTTGGCAAAGCACAGGCGTACCAGGCGTTGCTCGGGGATGGGTTGCTGGTAGAACACCGATACCGGGATGGTCGCCACACCGTGCTCACGGGTGAGCCATAGCGACATGTCGACATCGTTCAGGTCCGGGCGGATCTGCGAGTAGTCCACCAACTGGAAATAAGTGCCTGCCGTGCGGGTAAAGTCGAAGCGTGAGCCTTCCAGCAAGCCGCAGAACAGGTCGCGCTTGGCCTGGTAGAAGGCCGGCAGCTCATCGATATGCTCAGGGTGCTCGGCCATGAAATCAGCCAGGGCGCACTGCAATGGCGTCACGCCACAGAAGTTGACGTACTGGTGCACCTTGCGCAGCTCTGCACTCAGCGCCGGGGGCGCGATCACGTAGCCGGTCTTCCAGCCGGTAACGTGGTAGGTCTTGCCGAACGAACTGACCACAAAGGCACGTTGATACAACTGCTCGTGGGCCAACACGCTGGCGTGGCGAACGCCGTCGTAAACCAGATGCTCGTAGACCTCATCGCTGACCAGGTAGATATCGCGGTCGGCAATCAGCGTTGCCAACTGCTCAAGGTCTTCGCGAGTGATCAGTGCGCCACTGGGGTTATGCGGCGAATTGAGGATGACCATGCGGGTGCGCGGGCTCAGGGCATCACTGAACTTCTGCCAGTCGATACGGAAGTCGCCGTCGCTCAGTTGCACATGCACACAGCGGCCACCGGCCAGTTCCACGGACGGCTCGTAGCTGTCGTAGCACGGGTCGAAGACAATCACTTCGTCACCGGCATGGACCACCGCCTGGATGGCACAGAAGATCGCCTCGGTGGCACCGGGGGTGATGGTCACTTCCTGGTCGGCATCCACCTGTGCGCCATACAGCCGCGCCACCTTCGCCGCCACTTGCTGGCGCAAGGCCGGCAGGCCGGTCATTGGCGAATACTGGTTGTGCCCGGCAGCCACATGCCGGCCCACTGCATCGAGCAGGGCCTGCGGGCCGTTGAAATCAGGGAAACCCTGGGACAGGTTGAGCGCGCCGGTCTGCACGGCGAGCTGGGACATGGTGGTGAAGATGGTCGTGCCGACATTCGGCAGTTTGCTGCGGATCATGGAGCCCTCTTTCCTGGGGTGTATCCGGCACGGGGTGGAGTCCGAGCATAGCGGATCGAGCAGTCAGGAAAAAGGTTGAAACAATAGGGGGATTGCTCTGGATCAAAGGGCCTCTTCGGGGTGAACCCGCTCCCACAGGTGCTGCACAATATTCAAAATCTGTGGAGGACCTGTGGGAGCGGGCAGCCCGCGAAGAAGCTGACGCGGAATCAGCGCTTGTCGCGGCGCTTCTTCTCGGCCTTCTTGTGGTGCGACATCAAGCGGCGCTTCTTGTTGACCTGGCGGTCGGTAAGGGTGTTTTTCTTGCCCTCGAACGGGTTCTCACCGCCCTTGTACTCGATGCGGATCGGCGTACCGACCAGCTTCAGCACCCGGCGGTAGGTGTTTTCCAGGTAACGCGAGTACGACTTGGGAATGCTCTCGGTCTGGTTGCCGTGGATCACGATCAGCGGCGGGTTGGCACCACCAAGGTGGGCATAGCGCAGCTTGATGCGACGGCCGTTGACCAGCGGTGGCTGGTGCTCGCTGACAGCATCTTCGAGGATCTGCGTCAGGCGGCTGGTTGGCCAGCGGGTCACAGCCGAGGTGAATGCGGCCTGCACCGACTTGTACAGGTTGCCCACGCCGGTGCCGTGCAAGGCGGAGATGAAGTGGATGTCGGCGAAGTCGACGAAGAACAGCCGGCGCTCCAGCTCGGTCTTCACGTAGGCGCGCTCACCCGGCTCCATGCCATCCCACTTGTTCAGCGCGATGACGATGGCGCGGCCGGCTTCGAGGGCGAAGCCCAGCAGGTTCAGGTCGTGGTCGACCACCCCTTCACGGGCGTCCATGACGAAGATGACGACGTTGGCGTCCTTGATCGCCTGCAGCGTCTTGACCACCGAGAACTTCTCGACTTCCTCGTGGATCTTGCCGCGCTTGCGCACCCCGGCGGTGTCGATGAAGGTGTACTTGTCACCATCACGCTCGAACGGGATGTAGATACTGTCTCGGGTAGTACCCGGCTCGTCGTAGACCACCACACGCTCTTCGCCGAGCATGCGGTTGACCAGGGTCGACTTGCCGACGTTCGGGCGGCCGATGATGGCGATCTTGATGCCATCCTTCTCGCTTGGGCCAGGAATGCGCACGGCCTCCTCGCCTTCGGCGACGTTCTGGTCGAGGGCTTCTTCCTCGGCATCACGTGGCAGGTGGCCGAGCACGGCTTCCATCAGGGCGCTGATACCACGGCCCTGGGAGCCCGCCACCGGAATGGCGTTGCCCATGCCCATCGGCGAGAACTCGGCGCGGGCAACATCGGGGTCGATGTTGTCGATCTTGTTGGCGACCAGAATCGCCGACTTGTTGCGCTTGCGCAGGTGCTCGGCAATCATCTGGTCAGCGGCGGTCATGCCGGCGCGGGCATCGACCAGGAACAGCACATAGTCGGCTTCTTCGATGGCCATGAGCGACTGCTCGGCCATTTTTTCGTCCATGCCCACTTCGTCACCGGTAATACCGCCGGTGTCGATCAGGATGAAGGAACGACCCTGCCAGCTGGCATCACCATACTGGCGGTCACGGGTCAGGCCCGACAGGTCACCCACGATGGCATCGCGGGTTTTGGTCAGGCGGTTGAACATGGTGGATTTGCCGACGTTCGGGCGGCCCACCAGGGCAATTACGGGAACCATCGGCTCTCCACTCTCGAATTCTTGAAAATGCAAAGGCCGCTGCAAGGCAGCGGCCGGAGTTTGGGCGGCGTGTCCTACGCCGCGGCTTGAAGCCCGCCAAGGCTTCAAGCATAGCTTCAGCGGATGGTCAGTGCCTCGAGCTTGCCGCTGTTGCCAAAGACATAGATGGTGTCGCCGACCACAAGTGGGCGGGCGCGCAGGCCATCGCTATCGATACGTTCACGGCCGACGAAGCGGCCATCCACCTGGCTCAGCAGGTGCAGGTAACCCTCAAAGTCACCCACAGCCACGTAGCTGCTGAACACTTCAGGGGCGGTCAGCTGGCGGCGAGCCATGCTGTCGTTGCTCCACAGGGCGCTGGAAGAGCGCTCATCCACGCCTTCCACGGTACCCGAAGCTTCGCTGACGTAGACGTTACCGAAGCCCTGGGCGACGCCCACATAGCTGGAAGCATCGCGCTGCCACAGCTCGCGGCCGCTTTCCAGGTCCAGGCCCGCTACACGGCCCTGGTAGGTGCTGACGTACAGGGTACCACCAGACAGCAGCAAGCCGCCGTCGATATCAACCACACGGTCCAGCTCGGAACGGCCCTTCGGGATGGCCACGCGGCTTTCCCACACCGGCACACCGTTGTTGATGTCCACCGCGACCACCTTGCCGGTGGACAGGCCGGCGACGGCCAGGCGATTGGTGGCGATCGGAGCACCGGTACCACGCAGGGTCAGTACGGCCGGGGAGTTCTCGTAGATCCAGCGGCGGTCGCCAGTGGCGGCATCCAGGCCGATCAGGCGATCGTCCTGGGTCTGCACCACGACTACATCACCGTTGTTGGCGGGCGGGGCCAGCACTTCGCTGGTCACGCGCGAGCGCCAACGCTCTTCACCGGTGCTGGAGTCCAGGGCAATGACTTCGCCCTTGAGGGTGCCGAGCATGACCAGGCCGTAGCCCACGCCGACAGCGCCGGAAACCTGCAGCTCCAGGTCCTTCTTCCACACCACGTCACCGGTGATGCGGTCGAGGGCGAAGACTTCGCCATTGACGTCGGAGGCGTAGATACGGTCGTTTTCGATGGCCGGTACCAGGGTGTTGTAGGTCTCACCCTGGCCGTCACCGATCGAACGGCTCCACTGCTTCTTCAGCACCACTTCCTCGGTGAACTTGGTCAGCTCGGCCGGGGGCAGTTCCTTCTTGCTGTTGCTGCTGCAACCGGCGGCCAGTACGGCCAGGGTCAGCACTGCTGCATGTTTCCAACCGATCACTTACGCGTCCCCTTTAGCCAGGTCATCCAGCTTCAATTGCAGGCCACCGACCGCCGCCTCATCGGACAACGCAGCCTTGGCTTTTTCGTAAGCGCTGTGCGCGTCGTCGGCGCGACCCAGCTGTACCAGCAGGTCACCCTTCAACTCTTCACGGCTGGCCAGGAAGGCCTTGTCGGCGTCGCCGTCGAGCAGCTTGAGGGCATCCTCGGCCTTGTTCTGGGCGGCCAGCACGCGGGCCAGACGCTGGCGCGAAATCTCGCCCAGGGTCACGTCGGCCGGCTTGTCCAGCACGCCTTTGAGCTCGGCAGCGGCGTCGTCGAGCTTGCCGCTCTCGACCGCGACCTTGGCCACGAACAGGCTGCCGTACTGGGCATAGGCGGTACCGCCAAACTCGCTCTTGAGCTTGCCGGCCAGTTCCGCAACTTTGGTGGCGTCTGGCTGGCCAGTCGGCGTCAGGCTGGTTTCAAGCAACGCCTGATACAGCTGCGAGGCACCTTGCGACTGGTTGTTCTGGTACTTGTGCCAGGTATTCCAGCCCAACACCACCACGCCTGCCAGCAATGCGCCAGTCAGCAGCGGCTTGCCGTTGCGGTTCCACCAGTCCTTGACCCCTGCCAGGTCATCATCATCGGTACTCGACACCCCAATACTCCTTTTCGCCTATTCGCTTGTTGAACCGCGTTACGCTTGCGCGATCGCGGTTTCCAGGTGCTCTGCCAGAGCATCCCAGGCAATGTTCTGTTGTTCGCCCTGGCCACGCAGGGGCTTGAAGCCGATTTCTTGCCTGGCCAGTTCCTCGTCACCGAGGATCAGGGCGAACAGCGCCCCGCTCTTGTCGGCTTTCTTGAACTGGCTCTTGAAGCTGCCACCGCCCGCGTTCACCGCCAGGCGCAGGCCCGGCAAGCGGTCGCGCAGGGTTTCGGACAGGCGCAGGCCAGCCAGCTCGGCCTGCTCGCCAAAGGCGCACAGGTAGACGTCGATCTGGCGGTTGATGGACTCCGGCACCTTGCCCAGGGTTTCCAGCAGCAGGATCAGGCGCTCGATACCCATGGCGAAACCGACGCCCGTGGTCGGCTTGCCGCCCATCTGCTCGACCAGGCCGTCGTAGCGGCCACCGGCGCACACGGTGCCCTGGGAACCGAGCTTGTCGGTGACCCACTCGAATACGGTCTTGCTGTAGTAGTCCAGGCCACGCACCAGCTTGGTATTGATCACGAACGGAATGCCGGCGGCGTCCAGGCGGGCCTTGAGGCCCTCGAAGTGCACGCGCGAGGCTTCGTCCAGGTAATCTTCCAGCTTGGGCGCCCCCACCAGCACCGCCTGGGTGTTCTGGTCCTTGCTGTCGAGGATGCGCAGCGGGTTGCTCTTCAGGCGGCGCTGGCTGTCTTCGTCCAGTTGCTCGAGGCGCGCCGAGAGGAACTCGACCAGCGCATCACGGTAGCGCGCACGGGCTTCGCTGGTACCCAGGCTGTTGAGCTCCAGCTTGACCGCATCCTGGATGCCCAGCAGGCCCCACAGGCGCCAGGTCAGCATGATCAGCTCGGCATCGATGTCCGGGCCATCCAGGTTGAACACTTCCACGCCAATCTGGTGGAACTGGCGGTAGCGGCCCTTCTGCGGGCGCTCGTGGCGGAACATCTGGCCGATGTACCACAGTTTCTGCACCTGGCCGTTGCCGGTGATGCCATGCTCCAGCACGGCACGTACGCACGCGGCGGTGCCTTCGGGGCGCAGGGTCAGCGAATCGCCGTTGCGGTCCTCGAAGGTGTACATCTCTTTTTCGACGATGTCGGTCACTTCACCGATCGAGCGCTTGAACAGCTCGGTGAACTCGACGATCGGCGTACGGATCTGGCTGTACCCGTAGGTATCCAGCAGACCGGCCACGGTGCCTTCGAAGTAGCGCCACAGTGGCGACTGTTCTGGCAGGATGTCGTTCATGCCACGGATGGCTTGCAGCGATTTGCTCACGAAAAGTCCTTACGAATTCTGTGTGTCAGCCACGGGCGATCAGCGCCGCGTCGGCTTCGACCTTTTCGGCCGCTTTCTGACGGATGAGCCTTTCCAGCTCATCGACCAGGTTGTCATTGGTGAGTTTCTGCGCCGGCTTGCCGTCGATGTAGATCAGGTTCGGCGTGCCGCCGGTCAAGCCTACATGGGCTTCCTTGGCTTCACCCGGGCCGTTGACCACACAACCGATCACCGCCACGTCCAGCGGCACCAGCAGGTCTTCCAGGCGCCCTTCCAGCTCGTTCATGGTCTTGACCACATCGAAGTTCTGCCGCGAGCAGCTCGGGCAGGCGATGAAGTTGATGCCACGCGAACGCAGGTGCAGCGACTTGAGGATGTCGTAGCCGACTTTCACTTCTTCGACCGGGTCGGCCGCAAGCGAGATACGGATGGTATCGCCAATGCCCTCGGCCAGCAGCATACCGAGGCCGACGGCGGATTTCACCGTCCCTGAACGCAGGCCACCCGCTTCGGTGATGCCCAGGTGCAGCGGCTGCACGATCTGCTTGGCCAGCAGCCGGTAGGCTTCGACGGCCATGAACACATCGGATGCCTTGACGCTGACCTTGAAGTCCTGGAAGTCCAGGCGGTCGAGGTGCTCAACGTGGCGCAGGGCCGACTCCACCAGCGCCGCCGGGGTCGGTTCGCCGTACTTCTTCTGCAGGTCCTTTTCCAGGGACCCGGCGTTGACGCCGATGCGGATCGGGATGCCACGGTCGCGGGCAGCATCAACCACGGCGCGAACACGGTCTTCGCGGCCGATGTTACCCGGGTTGATACGCAGGCAATCGACGCCCAGTTCGGCCACGCGCAGGGCGATCTTGTAGTCGAAGTGGATGTCGGCGACCAGCGGCACGCTGACCAGTTGCTTGATCTTGCCAAACGCCTCGGCCGCGTCCATGTCCGGCACCGAAACCCGCACGATGTCCACGCCGGCATCGACCAGGCGCTGGATTTGCGCCACGGTGGCGGCGACATCGTTGGTGTCGGTGTTGGTCATGCTCTGCACCGCGATAGGTGCATCACCACCTACCGGCACATTGCCGACCCAGATTTTGCGGGATTCGCGACGTTTGATCGGAGATTCGCCGTGCATGACTTACTGTCCCAACTTCAGGCGAGCAGTCTCGCCACTGGTGAACGGGGCAACATCGACGGCCTGGCCGTTGTAGCTGACCTGGGCGCCACGGGCAAAGCCCAGGCGCACCGCGAACGGCGGCTTGCCGGTCAGCTCGAGGTTGTCCCCCTTGCGCTTGACGGCGCTGAACAGCACCTTGCCGTTGCCATCGGAGACCTGGGTCCAGCAATCGGCGGTGAACTGGATGGCGACCTTGGCGCTGCCTGCCGGTACTGCGGCGGGCTCGGCAGCGGCCACGGCGGCTGCAGGTGCTGCTGGCGCAACGGCGGCCGGTGCAGGGGTGGCCGGTGCGACCGGAGCAGGCGCTACGCTGGCTGCGGGCTGCGCAGGCACCTGCTGGGCGGGTGCGGGTGCAGCAGCCGTGGGCGCCGGGCTTGCCGGGGCCTGTTCGGCGGTAGCGGCAGGCTGTTCGGCAGTGCCCTGCTCCAGTGCCAGCGGCGCACTCTCAGGCTGCTGGCCAGCGGTAACAGCCTGATCTTCAGGCTCGTCAAGCGGGTGAATCTGAGTGGTGCCGTCGGCGCTTTCGACTTCGACGTGCTCCAGGGCCATCTTGGCCAGGTCCTTGCCACGCAGGCTGCCCTGGTCCTGCCACCAGACGAAGCCACCGCCGACCACGGCCACCAGCAACAACAGGCTGACGCCGCGCAGGATGTTGTGCGACAGGCGTACCGGCTCTTCGATGCGCCCCAGCGAGTGCACATCGCTGCCTTTGGCGTGGGTACCGGTGTAGCGGTCGAAGGCTTCTACCAGGGTGGCCTGGTCAAGGTCCATCAACTTGGCATAGGCGCGGATATAGCCACGGGCGAAGGTATGCCCGGGCAGCTTGTCGAAGGCGCCGGTTTCCACATGGTTCAACGAACTGACAGTGAGGTTGAGCTTGCGGGCCACCTCGGCTTGAGACCAGTCCCGTTTCTCACGGGCCAGGCGCAAAAGCTCACCGGGGTTCTGGCCAGGCGCTACTGCTACTTCGGGATGCGCGGCGTTCATCGTTGCTCCGACAGGTATTGCTGATATTCCGGCGTACCGGGATAAAGTCGTTGTAATTGCTGGCCCAGCTCGGCCAATGTGCCCTGCTCGTCGAACACCCTGGCAAGGCGGCTACCCAGCAGCAGGCTACGGGCATCGTGGTCGCTCAACTGGCTGAAACGATCGTAGTAGTCCCGGGCCGGCACATAATGCCTGTTTTCGTAGGACAACTCAGCCATTTCCAGCAACGCTTTCGGTTGCCGCTGGTTGAGTTGCAACGCTTTGAGCAGATACGCGTGCGCCGCCTCGCGGCTATCGAGCTTGAGGGCGGTCAGGCCCAGGTTCTCGTACACGCGTGAGCGCTCAGGATACAGGGTATCGCTACTGGCCAGGCGAAACATCTGCTCGGCCTCGGCAAATCGCCCCTGAGCATAAAGGAAACTGCCGTAATTGTTGCGAATTCGCGTGTCGCCCGTGCGGGCCTGCAAGGCTTTGCGAAAGTGCGCCTCCGCCAGTGTCGGCTCACCTTCGGCCTGGAACACCAGCGCCAGGGCGGCATGTGCGTCGGCATCACGGCTGTCAAGGGCCAGGGCCTTGCCCAGCGGCGCCTTGGCCTGCTCGGTCAAACCCTGTTGCAAATAACCCAGGCCAAGCTGCACATAAGCACGCCCCGCATCCGCCCTGCCCTGGCGGCTGGCCAGGGGGTCGCCCGCGCCGCCCGACACGCAGCCGGCCAGCAGCAAAAGCGCAAGGATCGACAGCGCAGCGCGCAGGCTCATGGGCTAAGTCCCGGTCAGTGGCTGGCGGCGCTGTCTTGCAGCTCGACGTCCGCAGAAAGCTGGCGTACGGCGATGTAGCGCTCGCTGCGACGGGTGCGGTCGTTGACCTGGCCGACCAGCTGGCCACAGGCGGCATCGATGTCCTCACCACGGGTGGTACGGGTGGTGACGTTGAAACCACCGTGGTGCAGAAGGTCCTGGAAGCGACGAATGGCATTGTTGCTCGGCCGCTCGTAGCCCGAATGCGGGAATGGGTTGAACGGGATCAGGTTGATCTTGCACGGCACATCGCGCAGCAACTCGATCATTTGCGCGGCATGCTCAGGCTGGTCGTTGACGTCCTTGAGCAGGGTGTACTCGACGGTGAGCACACGCTTGCCACCCAGGGTGGACATGTAGCCCATGCACGACTCCAGCAGCACTTTGAGCGGGTACTTCTTGTTGATCGGTACCAGCTTGTTGCGCAGTTCGTCGTTCGGTGCGTGCAGCGACAGGGCCAGCGACACGTCGATGTGCTTGGCCAGTTCGTCGATCATCGGCACCACGCCCGAGGTGGACAAGGTGACGCGACGCTTGGAAATGCCATAGCCCAGGTCATCCATCATGATTTTCATGGCAGCGATGACGTTGTCGAAGTTCAGCAAGGGCTCGCCCATGCCCATCATGACCACGTTGGTAATCGCGCGGTCGACTTTGGCAGGAACGGTCCCGAAGGATTTGTTGGCAAGCCACACCTGGCCGATGACTTCAGCGGCGGTGAGGTTGCTGTTGAAGCCTTGCTTGCCGGTGGAGCAGAAGCTGCAATCCAGGGCACAGCCGGCTTGCGACGATACGCACAGGGTGCCGCGGTCGTCGGTAGGAATGTAGACGGTCTCGACGCAGCTGCCGGAGGCAACGCGGATCACCCACTTACGGGTGCCGTCGGCGGAAATGTCTTCACTGACCACTTCCGGTGGGCGAATCTCGGCAACGGCCTCGAGCTTTTCGCGCAAGGCCTTGCCTACGTTGGTCATGGCCGCAAAGTCGGACACGCCAAAATGGTGAATCCATTTCATCACCTGGCCGGCACGGAAGCGCTTCTCCCCGATTGAGTCGAAGAATTGTTCCATTTCCGGCTGGGTCAGACCCAACAGGTTGATTTTGCCAGTAGATGTCGTCATGGATTCACCCTCACCCGTAAGCTTTCGCTTAGCGAGTGGTTACCTCGGTAGCAGCGAAGAAGTAAGCGATTTCGCGAGCAGCAGCAGCTTCGGAGTCCGAACCGTGAACGGCGTTGGCGTCGATCGACTCGGCGAAGTCAGCACGGATGGTGCCGGCAGCAGCTTCTTTAGGGTTGGTAGCGCCCATCAGCTCACGGTTCAGAGCGATGGCGTTTTCGCCTTCCAGAACCTGAACAACAACCGGGCCGGAAGTCATGAAAGCAACCAGGTCACCGAAGAAGCCGCGAGCGCTGTGCTCAGCGTAGAAGCCTTCGGCTTCGGCTTTGGACAGTTGCTTGATTTTCGAGGCAACGATTTTCAGGCCGGCTTCTTCAAAGCGAGTGGTGATCTTGCCGATGACGTTTTTGGCAACTGCGTCAGGCTTGATGATCGAGAAAGTACGTTGAACAGCCATGGAAAACTCCAGAATATGAGTGTTACGAAAAATTAAACCCGCGAATTATACGCGGGTTTCAGGGGATTGCCTAACCTGCACATGACGCTTAGTCGGCTTCGTCGATCCAGGCGGCCTGGATTGCCTCAAGCACTTTCTCACCGCCGCGTGACGGATCGTCGCTGAACTCTGGCAATGCCAGCACCCAGCGGTGCAGGTCCACGAAATTCACATAACGAGGATCGACCTCAGGCTTGCTTTCTGCAAGCTGGATGGCGATCTCAAGTACATCAACCCATTTCAGACTCATGTACAGGACCTCAGTGCGGCGCTTCGGCAGCGTGGTTGAGCGAATACTTGGGGATCTCGATGGTCAGGTCGGTATCGCCCACGACCACCTGGCAACCAAGGCGCGACTGCGCTTCCAGGCCCCATGCCTTGTCCAGCATGTCCTCTTCCAGCTCGTCGGCTTCTTCGAGCGAATCGAAGCCCTTGCGCACGATGCAGTGGCAAGTGGTGCAGGCCTTGACGCCGCCGCAGGCGCTTTCCATCTCGATGTGATGGTCGTGGGCCAGCTCCAGGATGTTGGTCCCGGGCTCGACCTCCACGGTCAGCCCTTCTGGGCAGAACTTCTCATGCGGCAGGAATGTCACCAGCGGCATCGGTTACTCCTCGATCTCATTCAGGTTGCGCCCGGCCAGTGCGGCTTTGACCGTCGAATCAAGGCGACGGGCGGCAAATGCGTCGGTCACCTGCGACAGACGCTTGGTCTGTTGCTCGATGGCTGCGCCATCGGTGCCGGCCAGCAAATCACGTAGTTCTTGCATCTGGAATGCAATGGCGTCGCGCTCGTCGCTGCTAAGCAGGCGCTCACCGTCGGCGTCCAGGGCGCCCTGTACCGCTTCGAGCAAGCGCTCGCCGTCCACCTGGTGCTCACGCAACTGGCGGGCCTGCTTGTCGGAACCTGCGTGTTCGAAGGAATCCTTGAGCATGCGGGCGATTTCGCCGTCGGTCAGGCCGTAGGACGGCTTGACCTGGATGCTGGCTTCCACACCCGAACCCAGTTCCCGGGCGGCAACGCTGAGCAGGCCGTCGGCATCCACCTGGAAGGTGACGCGAATTTTTGCCGCCCCGGCAACCATCGCCGGAATGCCGCGCAGCTCGAAGCGCGCCAACGAGCGGCAGTCGCTGATCAGCTCGCGCTCGCCCTGCAGCACGTGGATCATCATGGCCGACTGGCCATCTTTATACGTAGTGAACTCCTGGGCACGCGCCACCGGAATGGTGGTGTTGCGCGGGATCACTTTTTCCATCAGCCCACCCATGGTCTCAAGGCCCAGGGACAGCGGGATGACGTCAAGCAGCAGCAGTTCACCGCCTTCGCGGCGGTTCCCGGCCAGGGTATCGGCCTGGATGGCGGCACCGATGGCGACCACCTGATCAGGGTCGATCGAGGTCAGCGGCGTGCGGCCAAACAGTGTACCGACAGCCTCACGCACACGCGGTACGCGGGTCGAACCACCGACCATGACCACCGCACCTACCTCCTCAAGCTCGACACCGCTGTCGCGCACGGCGCGGCGGCAGGCCTTGAGGCTGCGGGCGATCAGCGGCTCGATCATGGCATCGAAGGCGGCCCGGCTGAGCTCGCCCTGCCAGGCACCGTGACTGATGCTGACCACGTCAGCGTCGGTCAGGGCTTCCTTGGCGGCGCAGGCAGCCTGCAACAGCTGGCGCTGGGTACCCGGGTCGAGGTCGGAGGACAGGCCGGCCTGCTCGATTATCCAGCCAGCAATGGCGTGGTCGAAGTCGTCACCACCCAAAGCGGTATCACCGCCGGTGGCCAGCACTTCGAACACACCAGCAGTCAGGCGCAGGATCGAAATATCGAAAGTACCGCCACCCAGGTCATAGATGGCCACAAGGCCTTCGGCATTCTGGTCCAGGCCGTAGGCAACGGCAGCGGCAGTTGGCTCGTTGAGCAAGCGCAGCACGTTCAGGCCGGCCAGCTTGGCCGCATCCTTGGTCGCCTGGCGCTGAGCGTCGTCGAAATAAGCCGGCACGGTGATCACCGCGCCCACCAAGTCACCGCCCAGGGTCGCTTCGGCACGCTCACGCAGCACCTTGAGGATGTCAGCGGACACTTCCACCGGGCTCTTCGGCCCCTGGACGGTGTCGATGAACGGCATGTGCGATTCACCGCCAATGAAGCGGTACGGCAGCTGCTCACCCAATTGCTTGACGTCGGCCAGGCCACGCCCCATAAGGCGCTTGACCGACAACACGGTGTTCAGCGGGTCACTGGCGGCCGCCTCGCGCGCAGCCTGGCCGACCTCAGTGTGGTCAGCCAGGTAGCGTACCGCAGAGGGCAGAATGACGTTACCCTGCACATCGGGCAGGGGTTCGCTACGACCGCTGCGTACGGCAGCGACCAGAGAATTGGTGGTACCCAGGTCGATACCCACCGCCAGGCGGCGCTGGTGCGGCTGAGGGCTTTGACCGGGTTCGGCGATCTGCAGTAGGGCCATGCTTATCTGAATACCTTAGGCGTCATCACGGGCAACGCCGGGTTAATCGTCGAGGCGCTCTTCCAGTTGGCGCACTTCTTGGGCGAGCTTGTCGAGGAACTGCATGCGGCGCATCAGGCGCTCGGCCTTGTCGCGCTCGGCAGGCACATCCCAGCAGGCGGCGAAATCCTCGTTCAGCGTGTCCTGGGCACCTTTGAGGCGCTTCTTGAACACGGCAACACCATCGAGGTCGGCTTCGTCCTGCAGCTCTTCAAGCTCTTCGCGCCACTGCATTTGCTGCAGCAGGAAGTCGGGGTCGTGGACCGTGACCTCCTGGGGCACTTCGTGGCCACCGATGGCCAGCAGATAGCGGGCACGGCGCGGCGCACTGCGCAGGGTCTGGTAGGCGTCGTTGAGGGCCGCGGACTTCTCCAGCGCTACCCGCTGCTCACGCTCGGAAGCGTCGGCAAAGCGGTCAGGATGGACCTCGCGGGCCAGCTCGCGGTAGCGAGTGGCCAGCTTGTCGAGGTCCAGCCGAAAGCACGGCTGGAGATCAAACAGAGCGTAATGACAAGGAGTACCCACAGCCAGCCTCAGACGTTGAAGCTTTCGCCGCAGCCACACTCACCGCGCACGTTGGGGTTGTTGAACTTGAAGCCTTCGTTCAACCCTTCCTTGACGAAGTCCAGTTCGGTGCCGTCGAGGTACACCAGGCTTTTAGGGTCGATGATGACCTTCACGCCGTGGTTCTCGAACACCTGGTCTTCGCCCGCCACTTCGTCGACGAACTCCAGCACGTAGGCCAGGCCCGAGCAGCCGGTGGTGCGCACGGCCAGGCGAATGCCTTCGCCCTTGCCGCGCCCTTGGAGGGAACGCCGCACGTGGTTGGCGGCGGCTTCTGTCATGCTGATAGCCATCAGAACTCCTTACCTCTTACCTTGCAGGCGACTTAGATCAAGCCTTTTTTCTGCTTGTAATCGCGAACGGCTGCCTTGATGGCATCCTCGGCGAGTACCGAGCAGTGGATCTTCACTGGCGGCAACGCCAGTTCTTCCGCCAGCTGGGTGTTCTTGATGGTTTCGGCTTCGTCCAGGGTCTTGCCCTTCATCCACTCGGTGGCGAGGGAGCTGGAAGCGATGGCCGAACCGCAGCCGTAGGTCTTGAACTTGGCGTCTTCAATGACGCCCTGCTCGTTGACCTTGATCTGCAGGCGCATCACGTCACCGCACGCTGGAGCACCGACCATGCCGGTACCGACATCCGGGTCCTCGGCATTCATCTTGCCGACGTTGCGTGGGTTTTCGTAGTGGTCGATGACCTTTTCACTGTATGCCATGGTGCAATTCCTTCCTCATCAGGGAGCCGCTCTTGCCGGCGACTGCTTAGTGGGCGGCCCACTCGATCTTGGAGATGTCAACGCCGTCTTTGTACATGTCCCACAGCGGCGACAGCTCACGCAGTTTGTTAACGGCCTCGCAGACTTTCTGCGCGGCGTAGTCGACTTCTTCTTCGGTGGTGAAGCGGCCGAAGGAGAAGCGGATCGAGCTGTGCGCCAGCTCGTCGTTGCGGCCCAGAGCGCGCAGTACGTACGACGGCTCGAGCGAAGCGGAGGTGCAGGCCGAACCGGACGATACGGCGATGTCTTTCAGCGACATCAGCAGCGACTCGCCTTCGACGTAGTTGAAGCTCAGGTTCAGGTTGTGCGGCACGCGAGCGGTGCTGCTGCCGTTGACGTACAGCTCTTCGAGGTCCGAGACCTGCTTGAAGAACCGGTCGCTCAGGGCCTTGATGCGCACGTTTTCGGCGGCCATTTCCTGCATGGCAATGGCGAACGCTTCGCCCATGCCGACAATCTGGTGGGTCGGCAGGGTGCCCGAACGCATGCCGCGCTCATGGCCACCGCCGTGAATGATGGCTTCAAGGCGTACACGCGGCTTGCGGCTGACGTACAGCGCGCCGATGCCTTTCGGGCCGTAGACCTTGTGCGCCGAGAACGACATCAGGTCGACTTTCAGCTTTTGCAGGTCGATCTCGACCTTGCCGGCCGACTGGGCGGCGTCGACATGGAACAGTACGCCGCGCGAACGGGTCAGTTCACCAATGGCGGCGATGTCATTGATCGAGCCGACTTCGTTGTTCACGTGCATCAGCGAGACCAGAATGGTGTCGTCGCGCAATGCTGCCTCGACCTGGGCCGGGGTGACGATGCCGTCTGCGCCTGGCTCGAGGTAGGTCACTTCGAAACCTTCACGCTCGAGCTGGCGAGCGGTGTCCAGGACCGCCTTGTGCTCGATCTTGGAAGTGATGATGTGCTTGCCCTTGGTCTGATAGAAGTGCGCGACGCCTTTCAGTGCGAGGTTGTCGGACTCGGTGGCACCGCTGGTCCAGACGATTTCGCGCGGATCGGCGTTGATCAGTTCGGCAACCTGGCGACGGCCGTTCTCGACCGCTTCCTCGGCCTTCCAGCCGAAGACGTGGGAGCGCGAGGCCGGGTTACCGAAGTTCCCGTCGACCAGCAGGCAGTCGGCCATTTTCTGGGCCACACGTGGGTCGACCGGGGTGGTCGCGGAGTAATCGAGGTAGATCGGCAACTTCATTTGTCTCTCCTATCAGGCGGTGGCGTCGCTCGTCGTCCCTGGGGGATCAATCGACGGCGGACGTCTCAATCTTGTCCAGCTGGGCGGTTCGGCCTGCGACACGACGCAGGTCCTGGCGCTGGGCAACTTCCTGCACCTCACGGCGCATGACGAGGTCGGCCAGGCTGATGCCGCTGAGGAATTCATGGATCTGCTGACTGAGGTCGCACCACAGGTGGTGGGTCAGGCAGGTATCACCGGCATGGCAGTCCCCGAGGCCCTGGCAACGGGTAGCATCGACCGATTCGTTGACCGCATCGATGACCTGGGCCACCTGGATGGTTTCCATGCCCCGCGACAGCTGGTAGCCACCACCTGGACCGCGCACGCTGGAGACCAGGCTGCTGCGGCGCAGCTTGGCGAACAGCTGTTCCAGATAAGAGAGGGAAATGCCCTGGCGCTCGGAAATGTCGGCCAAAGACACCGGCCCATGCTGCGCGTGCAACGCCAGGTCAAGCATGGCAGTCACGGCGTATCGGCCTTTGGTAGTCAGTCGCATGGCTATTGGGTACCACGGGAGTTTCGGGATGTGTGCGAGTATGCGATTCCCGAGCATTTAAGTCAACTATTAGACCTACTGCTTTAGTCGGGTTTGCGTCGGGGAGGCGGGCGCGATTGTAGCAGACGAGGGGCGTGAGCACACGCCCCGTATGTCACCAGGGGTTCAGCGCGGCGCAATCAATGCGACTGAGTGTCGCGCTGGGCCACCTGGGCAACCTCGGTGAAATCATCTTCCGGCAGGGCCGGCAGTTCCTTGGCGCAGTAGTCGCTACCCATCTTGGTCAGGGCGCCACACATGCCCTCCAACCGCTCATCGACGGCCTGCAAGTGGTCGAGCATCTGGCCGATGGCTCGCGCCACCGGGTCAGGCATGTCGCCACTGACACCGTAGGCATCGAAACCGATCTTCTCGGCCATGGCCTTGCGCTTGGCCTCGACTTCGGTGTCCTCGCTCTTGACGATGATCCGCCCCGGGATGCCCACCGCCGTGGCGCCGGCCGGTACAGCCTTGGTCACCACCGCATTGGAGCCGATCTTGGCCCCGGCGCCGACGGTGAACGGGCCCAGCACCTTGGCCCCCGCCCCTACCACCACGCCGTTTTCCAGGGTGGGGTGGCGCTTGCCTTTGTTCCAGCTGGTGCCGCCCAGGGTCACACCCTGGTAAAGAGTGACGTCGTCGCCGATCTCGGCGGTTTCGCCGATGACGATGCCCATGCCGTGGTCAATGAAGAAGCGCCGGCCGATGGTGGCACCGGGATGGATCTCGATACCGGTCAGCCAGCGACCGAAGTTCGACACCAGCCGGGCCAGCCACTTGAAATCACGCTTCCACAGGGCATTGCCCAGGCGGTGCAGCCAGATGGCATGCATGCCCGGGTAGCAGGTGAGCACCTCGAAGGCATTGCGCGCAGCCGGGTCACGGTGGAATACGCTTTGAATATCTTCACGCAGGCGTTCGAACATCTGTCAGTCCTTCCGTTTATGCGGCTCGCCACGGACCACTTTCTGGGTCTCGGTGAGGATGCCGCGCAAAATGCTCATTTCCGTACGCTCGACCGCCACCCGCCCATACAGCCGGCGCAGGCGCGGCATCAGGTGCTTGGGTTTTTCGGGGTCGAGGAAGCCGATGCCCACCAGGGTTTTCTCCAGGTGGTCGTAGAACAGCTCCATTTCGTCCATTGTCGCCAGCTCGCTGGCGTCAACCTTCTCGACTTTGCCCGGCGCCTCACCGGCAGCCAGCGATGCCATGCGCACCTCGTAAGAGAGCACCTGCACAGCGGCCGCAAGGTTCAGCGAGCTGAAGTCGGGGTTGGAGGGAATGTGCACGTGGAAGTGACATCGCTGCAGTTCTTCGTTGGTGAGGCCGGCGTGTTCGCGCCCGAACACCAGGGCGATCTCTTCGCCCCCCTTGGCGTGCTCCACCGCCTTGGCGCCGCACTCGCGCGGGCCAATCAACGGCCAGGGGATGCTGCGCTCGCGGGCGCTGGTACCCATCACCAGGTTACAGCCGACCAGCGCCTGCTCAAGGCTGTCGACCACCTGGGCGTTATCCAGCACATCGTCGGCGCCCGAGGCGCGGGCACTGGCTTCCAGGGCGGGGAAATCTTTCGGCTGCACCAGCACCAGGCGCGACAAGCCCATGTTTTTCATGGCACGCGCAGCGCCGCCGATGTTGCCGGGGTGGCTGGTATTGACCAGAACAACACGAATATTTTGCAGCAAGGTGTTGTGCTCACAGATGCAGGAATCAGGGCCTTCGATCTTACAGAACCGACAGACGTAACGCCATGAAAGCAAATGTGACACTTCTGCCGACAAACTTTTCTGCTAGAATGATCGGCTTTCTTCTTTAACATCTCCAGGTGACCCGCCCATGCAGCCTATGCTGAATATCGCCCTGCGCGCCGCTCGCAGCGCCAGTGAACTGATTTTCCGCTCCATCGAACGCCTGGATAGCATCAAGGTGGACGAGAAAGAGGCTAAGGACTACGTTTCCGAGGTTGATCGTGCCGCCGAGCAGAAGATCGTCGACGCGCTGCGCAAGGCCTACCCGAACCACTCCATCCAGGGTGAAGAGACGGGCATGCACGCGGGCACCGGCGAAGAAGGTAAAGACTACCTGTGGATCATCGACCCACTGGACGGCACCACCAACTTCCTGCGCGGTATCCCCCACTTCGCCGTCAGCATCGCCTGCAAATACCGTGGTCGCCTTGAACACGCCGTGGTGCTCGACCCGGTACGCCAGGAAGAATTCACCGCCAGCCGTGGCCGTGGCGCCCAGCTCAATGGCCGTCGCCTGCGCGTCAGCTCGCGCACCAGCCTGGAAGGCGCCCTGCTGGGTACCGGCTTCCCGTTCCGTGATGGCCAGATGGCCGACATGGACAACTACCTGGGCATGTTCCGCGCCCTGACTGGCCAGACCGCCGGCATCCGCCGCGCCGGCTCCGCCAGCCTGGACCTCGCCTACGTGGCCGCTGGCCGCTTCGACGCCTTCTGGGAGTCGGGCCTGTCCGAATGGGACATGGCAGCTGGCGTGCTGCTGATCCAGGAAGCCGGTGGCCTGGTGAGCGACTTCAACGGTGGCCACGACTTCCTCGACAAAGGCCACATCGTTGCAGGCAACATCAAGTGCTTCAAGGCCGTGCTGACCGCTATCCAGCCGCACCTGCCAGAAAGCATGAAGCGCTAAGCGCGAATTGCCAGAAAGCAAAAAGCACCCCTCGGGGTGCTTTTTTTATACCTGACAGCTGTGTATTGCCTGGGTTGGCCTCTTCGCGGCTGAACCCGCTCCCCCAGGGATCGCATTACAGGTGTGGGAGCGGGTCCACCCGCGAAGAGGCCAGACCAGGCAACATCGATTACTGGGCAGCTTCGCTCAGGATCAGCTTGCCATTCTTGTCCAGCGGAATGGTGGCTCCCGGCTCGCGGTCCATCTTCACCTTGCCTACCTGATCACCGATGGAATAGGTCACGTTGTAACCCACCACCTTCTCGCTGATGTCATTGACCGTATTGCAGCGGGTTTGCGTGGTGGTGTAGGTGTCACGCTGCTGCATGCCTTCCTGCACCTTGTTACCGGCATAACCACCACCGACCGCACCGGCCACGGTAGCGATCTTCTTACCGGTACCACCACCAATCTGGTTACCCAGCAAGCCACCTGCCAGCGCACCGACCACGGTACCGGCAATCTGGTGCTGGTCCTTGACCGGCGCCTGACGCGTCACGGCCACGTCCTTGCATACTTCACGCGGGGTTTTCACCTGCTGCTTGATCGGCTGCACGTCCGTCACCTGGGCGACTTCGGGGCCTTTGTTCACCAAGCTGTAGGTCGCCACAGCACCTCCGGCAGTTACACCGACAGCACCCAGCACCGCACCCACCAGCATTGATTTATTCACGTGAACCTCCTGATCGTACCAGCGGGTCTCAATCCGCGCTTCTCCCAGCCTTGGAGCAAAAAAAAAGGCGCGAGTTCAACACTCGCGCCTTTTTGCTCGCCGTACGGCGTAGGGACAGGGCCTTATGGGCGCTCGTCCACACCTTCAGCCTTGACTGGAGGGATCAGGTCTTCGCTGTTCAGGTTCAGCCAGATCAGTACCACGTTGGCGATGTAGATCGACGAGTAGGTACCGGCCAGAACACCGATGAACAGGGCCAGCGAGAAGCCGAACAGGTTGTCGCCACCGAAGAACAGCAGTGCGGCAATGGCCAGCAAGGTCGAAACCGAGGTGGCGATGGTGCGCAGCAGGGTCTGGGTGGTCGAAACGTTGATGTTCTCGATCAGCGAAGCCTTGCGCATGACGCGGAAGTTTTCACGCACCCGGTCGAACACGACGATGGTGTCGTTCAGCGAGTAGCCGATGATCGCCAGCACCGCCGCCAGCACCGTCAGGTCGAAGGTAATCTGGAAGAACGACAGGATACCCAGGGTGACCACCACGTCGTGGATCAGCGAAACGATCGCACCCACGGCGAACTTCCACTGGAAACGGAAGGCCAGGTAGATAAGGATGCCGCCCAAGGCCATGAGCATGCCCATGCCGCCCTGGTCGCGCAGCTCTTCTCCCACCTGCGGGCCAACGAACTCGACACGCTTGAGCGTGGCCGGGTTGTCGCCGCCAGCCTTCTGCAGGGCAGCGGCTACCTTGTTACCCAGCTGCGGGTCATCGCCCGGCATACGCACCAGCAGGTCGGTGGTAGCGCCGAAGCTCTGCACCACGGCCTCGTGGAAGCCGGAGTCGACCAGCTCGGCACGCACCGCCTTGAGGTCGGCCGGGCGCTCGTATGTGAGCTCGATCAGCGTACCGCCGGTGAAGTCCAGGCCAAAGTTGAGGCCCTTCTGCCACCAGCTGAACAGCGCCAGCACGGTGAGGAGCACGGTAATGGCGAACGCAACATTGCGCACGCCCATGAAGTTGATGGTTTTCATCGCAGCTCCCTCAAACCCACAGCTTCTTGATGTCACGCCCGCCGCAGGTCAGGTTGACCATTGCGCGGGTCACCATGACGGCGGTGAACATCGAGGTGAAAATCCCGAGGGACATGGTAACCGCAAAGCCTTTGACCGGGCCGGTCCCCATGGCGAACAGGATACCGCCGACCAGCAGGCTGGTCAGGTTGGCGTCGATGATCGCGGTGTAGGCGCGGTTGAAGCCTTCGTGGATGGCGCGCTGTACCGACATGCCGGCTTTCAGCTCTTCGCGGATACGCGAGAAGATCAGCACGTTGGCGTCCACCGCCATACCCATGGTCAACACGATACCGGCAATACCCGGCAGGGTCAGGGTGGCACCCAGCAGCGACATCAGCGCCAGCAACAGCACCATATTGCCCGCCAGGGCGATGGTGGCGATCACGCCAAAGCCGCGGTAGATGGCGATGATGAACAGCGAGACGAACAGCATGCCCCACAGCGACGCATCGATACCCTTGGTGATGTTGTCGGCACCCAGGCTTGGGCCAATGGTACGTTCTTCAGCGAAGTACATCGGCGCGGCCAGACCACCGGCACGCAGCAGCAGAGCCAGTTCGGACGATTCGCCCTGGCCGTTCAGGCCGGTGATGCGGAACTGGCTGCCCAGTGGCGACTGGATGGTCGCCAGGCTGATGATCTTCTTTTCTTCCACGAAGCTTTGTACGGCAACGTCCTTCTCGACGCCGTCGACGGTCTGCTTCACGTAGCGCGTGACCGGCTTCTGCTCGATGAAGATCACTGCCATGCTGCGGCCGACGTTGCTACGGGTAGCACGGCTCATCAGCTCGCCACCGTGGCCATCCAGGCGGATGTTCACTTGTGGGCGACCGTGCTCGTCAAAGCTGGCCTGGGCGTCGGTAACCTGGTCACCGGTGATGATCAGGCCGCGCTCGACCGGTGCAGAACGGCCGCCTTCGCGGAACTCGAACACTTCGGTAGTGGCCTTGGACGCACCCGGCTCGGCACCAAAGCGGAACTCCAGGTTGGCGGTTTTACCGAGGATACGCTTGGCTTCGGCAGTGTCCTGCACGCCCGGCAGCTCGACCACGATACGGTTGGCGCCCTGGCGCTGTACCAGCGGCTCGGCCACGCCCAGCTCGTTGACACGGTTGCGCACGGTGGTGAGGTTCTGCTTGATCGAGTATTCGCGGATCTCGGCAACTTTTGCCTGAGTCAGCGCCAGACGCAGCACGGCGAGGTCGTTGCGCTCGGTGGTGGTCAGGTCGAAATCATTGAAATTCTTGCGGATCAGGGCACGTGCCTGTTCGCGGGTTGCATCGTCAGCGAAGCCCAGCATGATGCCGCCATCCTGCTGAGGCAGGCTGCGGTAGCGGACGCGCTCTTTGCGCAGCAAGGTCTTGACCTCGCCTTCGTAGACCTTCATGCGGGCGGTCATGGCCTTGTCCATGTCCACTTCCAGCAGGAAGTGCACACCACCGGACAGGTCCAGGCCCAGCTTCATCGGGCTCGCACCCAGGTTGCGCAGCCATTGCGGGGTAGTCTGTGCCAGGTTCAGGGCCACGACATAATCATCGCCCAGTGCCTTGCGCACTACATCCTTGGCTGGCAGTTGGTCTTCCTGGTTGGTCAGGCGGATCAGCCCGCTGCCCTTCTCACCCAGGCTCGCGCCTTTGACAGCGATCTTGGCATCGACCAGCGCCTTGCTGACACGATCGAGGTCGGCCTGGTTCACCTGCAGCGCCGAACTGGCACCGCTGATCTGTACCGCCGGATCATCCGGGTAGAGGTTGGGAGCGGAATAAATGAAACCGACCACCAGTACCAGCACGATCAGTGCATATTTCCACAGAGGGTATTTGTTCAGCATCACGCCGCCCGTTCAAGACGCGGGGCGCTTTGCGCGCCCCGACTGGAAAATAAAACCGGTAACTCAGATAGCCTTGAGCGTACCTTTTGGCAGGGTTGCCGCGATGGCGCCCTTCTGGAACTTCAGCTCGACAGTGTCGGAAACTTCCAGCACCACGAAATCATCGGAAACCTTGACGATCTTGCCGGCGATGCCGCCGTTGGTGACAACTTCGTCACCTTTCTGCAAGTTGCCGAGCAGGTTCTTCTGCTCTTTGGCACGTTTGGCCTGTGGACGCCAGATCATCAGGTAGAAGATGACCAGGAAACCAACCAGGAAAATCCACTCGAAACCGGTACCGGCTGGGCCAGCGGCAGGTGCTGCAGCGTCCGCGTATGCGGCGGGGATGAAGAAGCTCATTGGGCACTCCTAATGTAATTTTCTAATAATGGATGCAGACAGTCAGTCCAAAGGCGGTACAGGAAGCCCGCGCTTGGCGTAGAAGGCGTCGACGAAGGCGGCCAATTTACCCTGTTGAATAGCCTCGCGTAAACCGGCCATCAAGCGCTGGTAATGGCGCAAGTTGTGGATGGTATTCAGCATGCTGCTCAACATTTCGCCGCACTTGTCCAGGTGATGGAGATAGGCGCGGGAGAAGTTGGTGCAGGTGTAGCAGTCACAGGTCGGATCCAGCGGCGATTCATCGTGGCGATGGAACGCATTGCGGATCTTGATCACCCCTGTATCGACGAACAGATGGCCGTTACGCGCGTTACGCGTAGGCATCACGCAGTCGAACATGTCGACGCCGCGGCGCACACCCTCAACGAGATCTTCCGGTTTGCCTACCCCCATAAGGTAACGAGGTTTGTCAGCAGGCATCATGCCCGGCAGGTAATCCAGCACCTTGATCATTTCGTGCTTGGGTTCGCCCACCGACAGGCCACCGATGGCCAGGCCGTCGAAACCGATGTTTTCCAGGCCTTCCAGGGAGCGCATGCGCAGGTCCTGGTACATGCCGCCCTGGACGATGCCGAACAGCGCCGCCGTGTTGTCGGCGTGGGCGTTCTTCGAGCGCTGGGCCCAGCGCAGCGACAGCTCCATGGAAGTACGTGCCACGTCGTGCTCGGCCGGATACGGGGTGCACTCGTCGAAGATCATCACCACGTCCGAGCCCAGGTCACGTTGCACCTGCATCGACTCTTCAGGGCCCATGAACACCTTCGAGCCATCGACTGGCGAGGCGAAGGTCACGCCCTCTTCCTTGATCTTGCGCATGGCGCCCAGGCTGAACACCTGGAAGCCACCGGAGTCGGTGAGGATCGGGCCTTTCCACTGCATGAAGTCGTGCAGGCCGTTGTGCTTCTTGATCACCTCGGTGCCCGGGCGCAGCCACAGGTGGAAGGTGTTGCCCAGGATCATCTCGGCGCCAATGGCCTCGATATCGCGTGGCAGCATGCCCTTGACCGTGCCATAGGTACCCACCGGCATGAACGCAGGGGTTTCCACCGTGCCACGTGGGAAGGTGATGCGACCACGACGGGCCTTGCCGTCGGTAGCCAGCAGTTCGAAGGACATTCGACAGGTGCGACTCATGCTTGATCCTCGGGGCCGCGTGGCGCCGGATTGCGGGTGATGAACATGGCATCACCGTAACTGAAGAAGCGGTACCCGTTCTCGACCGCCGCCGCGTAGGCAGCCATGGTTTCGGGGTAACCGGCGAACGCCGAGACCAGCATCAGCAGCGTGGACTCCGGCAGGTGGAAGTTGGTGACCAGGGCATCGACCACATGGAACGGCCGGCCCGGGTAGATGAAGATGTCGGTGTCGCCGCTGAAGGCCTTGAGCACGCCATCGCGCGCCGCGCTTTCCAGCGAACGCACGCTGGTGGTGCCGACCGCGACCACCCGGCCGCCACGTGCGCGGCAGGCCTCGATGGCATCGACCACATCCTGGCCCACTTCGAGCCATTCTTTATGCATGTGGTGGTCTTCGATCTTGTCGACCCGCACCGGCTGGAACGTGCCCGCGCCCACGTGCAGGGTAACGAAAGCCCGCTCCACACCTTTGGCAGCAATCTTTTCCAGCAGCGCTTCGTCAAAGTGCAGGCCCGCAGTGGGCGCGGCAACCGCACCGGCGCGCTGGGCGTACACGGTCTGGTAGCGCTCACGGTCGGCGCCCTCGTCGGGGCGGTCGATGTAGGGCGGCAGCGGCATATGGCCGACGCGGTCGAGCAATGGCAGCACCTCTTCGGTGAAACGCAGCTCGAACAGCGTGTCATGGCGCGCGACCATTTCGGCCTCGCCACCGCCATCGATGAGGATCACCGCGCCCACTTTCGGCGCCTTGCTGGCACGCACATGGGCCAGCACCCGGTGGCTGTCGAGCACGCGCTCGACCAGCACTTCCAGCTTGCCCCCGGAGGCTTTCTGGCCAAACAACCGCGCCGGGATGACCCGGGTGTTGTTGAACACCATCAGGTCGCCGGGGCGCAGGTACTCGAGCAGGTCGGGGAATTGCCGGTGCGCCAGCGCGCCGGTCGGCCCATCGAGCACCAGCAGACGGCTGCCATGGCGCTCGGCCAACGGGTGGCGGGCGATCAGGGAATCAGGGAGTTCGAAGGAAAAATCGGCGACGCGCATGATGATGTTCGGTTCGGCAGGGCCGGGAAGTTTAGCCCAATGTGTGAAAATTGACCATGAAAGCCGATTGACCGACTAGCGGCACCTCTCTATACTGCGCGCCACACGCCCTGATGGCGGAATTGGTAGACGCGGCGGATTCAAAATCCGTTTTCGAAAGGAGTGGGAGTTCGAGTCTCCCTCGGGGCACCAAAATCCGGAAAAAACCGACCTTATGGTCGGTTTTTTTGTGCCCGACGATTTTGCCGGGCTAGGCAAAGGCCCTATCAGGGGCGGACCGCTGTCACTTCGATCTCAACCCGCCAGGCAGGGTGCGCCAGGCCTGCAATCTGGAACGCCGAGCGCGCAGGTAGCACCGGCTGCTTGGCGGCTGGGCCGAAGAAACGGGTGTAGCCGGCCATGAAACCGTCGAAATCCATCTTCCCGCCGTTCTCCGGTCCGCCCACCAGGAATACCTGCATCTTCACCACGTCCGTCAGGCCAAGACCCAACGCTTTCAGCTGCTGCTGGATGCTTTCAAGCACATTGATGGTTTGTGCCTTGGTATCACCGTAGGCTTCCAGCGAATCCTTGGGCGCGTCGGGATGGATCACCGACGGGACGGAACCGCTCAGGTAGACGATCGACTTCCCGGCAGGAATCTCTACAGCCGACGAGATAGGGAAACTACCTGCGCCATGGCGCACGATATCTTGTGCATGAACGCTGCCGGCACCGGCTAATCCCAACGCCAATGCAGCAACGGTCTTGAAAGCGAATTTCATATTTCTCTCCTGATGGTTACGCAAGAATGTACACGCACCGATGATGCGTGTACGGGTCATTCCATTGCGGTATGTGTACTTAGAATCGATACAAACTGAAGGGTTTCGGGTCCAGCACCGGCGCCTTTCCAAGCAGCAGGTCTGCCGTCAGCTCGGACGACACCGGGCTTTCCGTCATACCCCAGCCGGTCGCGGTGTTGATGACCAGGCCTGGGTACTCATTGACCTGCGAAATGATCGGGTTCTCATCCGGGGCGATGGCCATGGCACCGCTCCACTGATCGATCAACTTGGCATCCTGGAAGGCAGGGAACTCGACCTTGAGCTTTTCCAGAGATGCGTCCAGCTCTGGAATATCCGGGGCCGCCGTCATCAGCCTGTTTTTCTCGAAGGGCGATACCTCGTCCAGCCTCCACTGGGTGGGCTGAGTGAACGAATCGATCAGTTGCTTGTTGAGTGAGATGTGCACCGGGAAGTCGGGGATGGCCAGCAATGGCAGGTATTTATAGCCATACATGAACGATTCTTTGACCACCGGGGCAACGACGACGCGCGGTGAGGTGGCGTATGTACCGTCGGCCTGCTCGCGGAAGTAGATATTCCCCGGCAATGCAACGTTGCCCCCCGGTGCACGGGGTGCCGCGCTGATGATTTGCTGGGACTGGTAGGCCGGCAAGGTAGGCACATCGACGCCCAGGTTCTGCATGAACAGCCTGGACCAGGCGCCGCCTGCCACGACCACGCGAGAAGTGCTGATGGCACCCTTCTCGGTCACCACATCCGAAATGACGCCTGCCTGGGTTTCCAGGCCCCTTGCGGCGCAGTGGGTGTAGATGCGCACACCCATTTTCTTGGCGTACTCCGCCATGACAAACGATGCGCGCTCGGCGTCCAGGCTACCGGAGTCTTCCTCGAAACCTGCAATTTTCCAGCTCGATGATGCACCGCGCAGCCGCTGTTCGAGTTCATTCCCCTGAATGATCCGAGTCTTGAAGGGGTTGTCCGCTGCTACTTCCCGGCTTTTGACATCAATCCACTTTCTGACGCTTTCCAGGTCTTCTTCATCGAAAGGAACTTCGACCCGGCCCTGTGTGCGATAGCTGGTATCTGCACCCACTTTGGCATTCATCTCGCGCCACCGTTGTTTCGCAAGATGGTGCAACTGGAACGTCGCGTCAGGCATCTTGTAGGTCATGACCTGACCATAGAACCTGCATGACTGCTCGCCGGCAATATCCCCTTTTTCAACGACGACTACCGAGAGGCCACGTTCGACAAGATTGATCGCGGTCATGAGCCCCAGAATACCAGCGCCAACAACTACCACGTCTGCCTGCTTGGGAAGTGCACCTTCGGTGCCTTCTACAAAACCAAACCGCGGCTTGCCGGGGATCAACCGGCCTTCGCGGGTCAGCAAGGGGGTCAGAATGCCTGCGCCACCTGCAATAGCCACGACGCCGCCGCCGATCAAAAATTTACGCCTCGTCATTCCCATGACACTTTCCTTTCCTGGTAATCGGTGTGGGTTCATCAGCTCAGGCGGCGAGCCACCTACCTGGCCGCCAGCCGCCGCGGTCAACTTTCGGCCACCGCGTCAGGCTGATGCTTAAAATTGAAGGGCGGCTATTTTGTTGATGACCCGCTTCGGGAAAAAGCGCTGTGGGCAAATACTTAGTTCAGCCATTTTGAAACTATCGCGCAGGGGACATAAATAGTTGATATGGCGACATTCAACACTCGAAAGAGGCAAGTTAGTTCGAGCGAAGATGCTGGCTTAGTTTCGAAAGTGCACGGAGGCAACAAGCGCTGAGAATTCAGTAACTGTGTGGGTGTATAGCGTTATGTGGCGCCATTGAGCGCAACCTGGGGTCCATTTTTCGTGCATCCGCCCTTGGCTCAGGCGCTCCTCACGCCGAGATCTTCAGCAAACCGAAGCAGGTAGCCGTCCGGGTCTTGCACCAGGAAATTGCGCTGGCCGACCAGCATGCCGCCCTGGCGGTACCAACACTCTTCAATCGGCTTTCTGATGCTATGCCCTGCAACCCCCAGCGACGCGACCAAGGACAGTGCATCAGCGCATTCGATCGACAGGTTGATGCCTCGACCATACGGCGGCTCCAGCGGGCCGACCCGCCAGGGTGACTCACTCTGCCAGTCCTGCTCCAGCATCAGCTGGCTGCCACCAAAAGACAGGAAGGCAAAATGCTCTTCTGGCCGGTCGTATTCAATCTTGAAGCCGAGTACGCCGCAGTAGAATGCCAGGCTGCGTGGTAGATCAGAAACAATCAGCTCGGGCACCAAGGGATTTAGCTTAAACAATGTTCTGATTCCTTTCAGGGTAAATCGACTGGCAACTATGAACAGGTCACCCTGAAAAAGGTAGCTTGTCAGTGTGATAGCTCAATGCAGCTCACACCCATCAGATCCGCCCGCCCCCCCCCACTTTGACGCCGCCCCAATGGCTCTGGGACCTGTAGCCATACCTGCATTCTATTGGCCGCCGTCATGACTAACACTTAAGCTGTCATTCGTCGGATATATGCCGAAAGTATTGCTAGCGTAATGGCACTTAGCCATAGTTGCGCTCCCATTTCTCCACACCCTGTGTGACACATGAAAACAATCGCGCCCTGCATGGCGGCAATGATGCTGCTCAGTGGGTGCAATGGAGTGCCAACGTCGTACGTTTCAGACCCCGTCTACAGCCAGGCTTTCGTGGTCACTTCCGGTGCACCGCTGCCGATGTTGCTGATGGCCAGCGCCATCCAGTGGAACGAGGATTACGCTGTAACCGCCAAACACACCCCCTTCCTGCGCAACGTGGTCCACGAGGGCCTCGGTGACGTAGTGTTCTTCAAGCACAAGGCCAGCAGCGTGCCGCACTGGCGCCAGTACGTGCCTGGGGAAGCCGTGACGGCGGTGGGTTTCAACAGTTTCATGATGCCGATGCAGGGCAAGGGCCATGCCCTGCCGTCACTGGTACGGCTTGAAGGTACGCCTGGCAGCGTCTTCTACTCAGTGCATGACGGCCCGATCACCAAGGGCATGTCGGGTGGGCCTGTGTTTGCCGATGATGGCAAGGTGGTGGGCATCAACGTGGCCATCATTCCCACCAGCGAGATCGACGCCGGCAAGCGCCCGGACCTGGCCGGCAAGGACCGTATCAGCGTGTTCATGTCGTTCAGCGAAATCGACAAGGAATGGCGGCGTTACCAGTACCTGCTGGCGCACAAGGCCAAGCCCCAGGCACCGGCTTCGGTCAAAGGCTACGTGGCGGTGGCAGCCAAGCCGTGAATCGGGGCGCGGTATTGGATGGAAAGCGGCCTATGATGTGAGGCTGATGGCCTCTTCGCGGGTAAACCCGCTCCCACAGGGCCTGCACAGGATTTGAGCTTTGTGCAGTACCCGCGAAGAGGCCGTGCCAACCAACGCGAGAAGGACCTGCCATGCACCTGACCCACCGCCCCATCCGGCCCGAGGACATCCCCGTCATCTGCAGCTTCCCGCAGAACCCGGACGAACTGTTCTACATGTTCCCCAAAGCCACCTACCCCCTCACCCCCAACCAGCTGAGCGACGCCATAGCCCAACGCAGCGGCTCCACGGTAGTGGAAGGTAACGGCGCTGTCCTGGCCTTCGCCAATTTCTACAAAGCCGAACATGGCGGCGTATGTGCCCTGGGCAACGTAGTGGTGGCCCCCAGCGCCCGCGGCTTTGGTGTAGCGCGTTATCTGGTAGCGGCAATGATCGACCTCGCCCGCCAGCAGTTCAGCGCCCGGGAGGTCTGGGTGTCATGCTTCAATCACAACACCGCCGGCCTGCTGCTTTATCCACAGCTGGGCTTCACACCGTTCGGCATCGAGGAGCGGCAGGCGTGGGACGGAACACGGGTAGCGTTGGTGCAGATGAAGCAAATAGTGACTTAACCGAGCTGGATCAGCGGGTCATTGCATGTGGCTGAACGAGAAGGTCCACCCCCAGAGCACGAATGACCCTCAATACAGTGTCAAAACGAGGCTTCGCGCCAGGGCTCAGCGCCTTGTACAGGCTTTCTCTACCCAGCCCACTTTCCGTAGCAATATGTGTCATGCCCCGTGCACGAGCGATATGTCCAAGTGCTCGAATGATTTCCTCGGTATCGCCATCTGATAGCACCTGGCTAAGGTATTCACTGATTGCCTCATCGCTGCTCAACAAGGCTGCCATATCAAACGGGATCAATTTTTCGCTCATTTCATCTCCTTCAGCAGCTTTCTGGCTTTGAGGATGTCGGCGGCCTGGGTGGACTTGTCGCCGCCGACCAGCAGTAAAACCAACCTCTCCCCCTTTTGCGTGAAATAGACGCGATAACCGGCAGCTACGTCGATGCGAAGCTCACCAATACCGCCTCCAAGCCACTTGAAGTCACCAAGATTGCCCCCGCTGCTCGCTCCAGCCTACGACCTATCGCCAGCCTGGCCCTCAAATCTCTCAAGCTCGATAGCCAAGCGGCAAAGCTTTCCGTCTGTTCAACGAGAAACATCAAGTGGTCACCCAATCGTATCCTTATGGATACACCAATTCAAGGATTGAAGCGACCCACTCTGTCGTTTTTGAGCTGAATCAGGAATTCAGGCACATCTGACAGGCTGGTAGGATTTTTCCCTTCGTTTCAGCTACAAAATCCCTTGCAACATTCAACCCTCGAACCTTCGACGAGCCTCGACGTCCGATCCAGCATCCCCCGCGTTTCGAGGTGCCCCCGCGTGAAAGACATCATCACCCGCAAGTACCGCCTGGCCGTGAAGACCATCGGCTACATCGGCTGGTCGCTGTTCTGGCTGCTGATCTGGGATGTGCTGGTCACCATCGACTTCATGCTGTTCTTCAACAGCAAGTTCACCCTGCCGTTGATCCCATTGACCTTGCTGGGCTCGGCGCTGGTGGTGCTGGTGAGTTTTCGCAACAGTAGCGCCTACAACCGCTGGTGGGAGGCACGCACGTTGTGGGGGGCGCTGGTGAACGGGTCGCGCAGCTTCGCCCGGCAGACGCTGACCCTGATCGATGACCCGGATGATGGCCTGAACCCGGTCAAGGCCACCCTGCTGCGCAGGCATATCGCCTATGTGAACTGCCTGGCGGCGCACCTGAAGGGTGAACGCTGCCCGGACGAGCTGATGGCCTTCATCCCGCCTGCGGAGTTCGAACGGCGCAACCGCTCGAACAATTTCGCCAATGACATTCTCGGCGGCTCGGCAGCCTTGCTGGCGCGGGAATACCAGGCCGGGCGACTGGACAGCATTCGTCTGGCGCGACTGGAGTCGACGCTGGTAGACCTTTCTAACGCCCAGGGCGGCATGGAACGGATTGCCAATACGCCATTGCCCTACCCCTATGTGTATTTCCCACGGCTGTTCATCACCCTGTTCTGCCTGATCGTGCCGGTGGGGCTTGTGGAGTCGTTGGGCTGGTTCACGCCGCTGGCGTCGACGGTGGTAGGGTTCATGTTGCTGGCCATCGAGCGGATCGGGACTGATTTGCAGAGCCCGTTCAGGTTCAGCGAGCATCAGATCCAGATGGATACCATATGCGAGACGATCGAGCGTAACCTGGAGTCGATGCAGCGGGAGGCGCAGTGTGCCGAGGCTGTAAACGCCTGAGAGATGTCGGGGCTGCATTGCAGCCCGCGCTTTCCGTCAGGCCCGCACATAGCGCTGGCGCAACACGTCACTCAACACATCTACCAGCAACACCAGCACCAGCATCCCGATGATCACCGTGCTGGCCTGAGCCTCCTGGAACAGGCTCAAGGTGGTGTACAGCATCTGCCCCAAGCCACCCGCCCCGACAAACCCCAGCACGCTGGCCATGCGGATGTTGTTCTCCCAGCGGTACAAGCTGTAGGCCAGCAATTGCGGCCACAGATTGGGCAAGGTACCAAAGCAGAACGCCGCCACCTGGCTGCCGCCCTGCAGGCGGATAGCCGCTGCCGGCTCTGGCGGTGCGTTCTCCAGCGCCTCGGCAAACAACCGCCCCAGCACGCCAGCGGTATGCAGCGCCAAGGCCAGGGTACCCGCATTGGGGCCAAGGCCTGCCGCCAGCACCGTCAGCGCCGCCCACACCAGTTCAGGGATGGCCCGCAGTGCATTCAGCAATAACCGCGCCGCGCCCTGCAACGGCCAGCCGAAGCGCCCCGCCGCCGGCAGCGCCAGCAACATCCCCAGTACCATCGCCAACAAGGTGCCCAGGCCAGACATGGCAAGGGTCTCCAGCGCCCCACGCCATACTGCCTTCAGGTGATCGGCAGACAGGTCCGGGTGCAGGAAGCGCCCGGCATACTCACCCATCTGTCCCAGCCCGCCGTTGCCTACCAGTGCGCGCAGGTCCAGCTCCAGGTAAGCAAACGAGGCCACCACCGCCACCGCGATGGCGCCAAGCAGCAACAGGTTGATTGCGCGGTTCATGCCAGCCTCCAGCGCAGCAGGCGGCTGAGCAGGTCGGCCAGCATCACCAGCAGCAAGAACGTAAGCAGCATGCTCGCCACTTGCGCACCATCGAACATGCGCATCGACAGGTCGATCTGCTGGCCCAGCCCGCCAGCTCCGACAAAGCCCATCACCACAGAAGCCCGCACCGCGCACTCCCAGCGGTACACGGTGTATGACACCACTTCCGATGCAGCATTGGGCAGGATGCCGTAGAGAAACGCCGCCAGCCGGCCACTGCCCGCCTGCAGCAAGGCATGGGCCGGGCGCTGGTCGACCGACTCGAAGATTTCGGCGTAGACCTTGCCGAGCATGCCGCTGTACGTGATGGCGATAGCCAGCACGCCCGCCGTTGGCCCCAGCCCCACGGCCCGTACAAACAGCAGCGCCCAGACAATTTCCGGCACGCTGCGCAGAAAAATCAGCAACCCGCGCACCGGCAGGCGCAGCAAGCGCGACCACAACCCGGCACGCCCGCCGCGGGAGGCGGCACGCAACGACAAGGCGCGGCTGGCCATCAGCCCGGCTGGCACTGCCAGCAGCAATGCCAACGCCATGCCTGCAGTGGCCACGGCCAGGGTTTGCAGAGTGGCTTCGTACAGCAATGCGAGAAAGTCGGCATCGTGTGCAGGCGGCCAAAAGGCACTGGTGAAACTGGCGATCTGCTGTCGGTTCTCAGCCTGCAACAGCACCCACGGGTTCAGCTCGCTCAACTGAATGCCTGGCCACAGCACGACAATTGCCAGCAAGGCCAGCAGCAACCGCGGCAGCAGGGCCGGGTCGCGGGTGTCGGCCTTCAGCATCGCGGTATCTGCACGGTCAGGGTCGGCCCCTGGATTGGCGGCGACGCCAGTTGTTCGTTGGCGTACAGCGCATCCAGCATGGGTTGGGTGACCGCATCGGCCCGGCAGTCAAACGCCACCTGCCCCTCGCGGATACCGATCACCCGCGGGAAATGCGCCAGCGCCAGCTCCACGGCATGCAGGCTCGCTACCAGCGTCACGCTATTGGCCTGGGCATGGCGGTTGAGCAAGGCCAGGCTGTGGTCGGCCAGTACCGGGTCCATGGCCGACACCGGCTCATCGGTCAGCAGCACCTGCGGCCGCTGGTACAACGCCCGGGCAATGCCCACGCGCTGCAACTGGCCACCGGACAATTGCCCACACTGCACGAACAGTTTGTCGGCCAGCCCCAGCTCCGCCAAAACCTGCCGTGCCCCGGGTACATCGCCGGGGTACAGCAGGTTGAGCAAGCCGCGCATTACCCCCCACTGCCCCAGGCGGCCGGCCAGTACTGCCGTCACCACCCGCTGGCGTGGCGGCAAGGGCGGCGCCTGGTGAACCAGGCCAACCCGTGCCCGCAGGCGCTGCCGTGCCCGGGCCGACAACGCCCAAGGTTGCTCGCCGAGCAGCTCCAGGCGCCCGCCGCTGGGCTGGATGGCCGTGGCCATCAGGTGCAGCAAGCTCGACTTGCCCGCCCCCGACGGCCCGATGATGGCGACTCGCTCGCCCTGCCCGATGCGCAGGCTGACCGCATCAAGCGCGCGGACCTGGCCATGGCGCAGGCTGGCACCGTGCAGATGGATGGCTACATTCGAAGCAGTCACTTGAGCAGGCCGGCCTCGCGTGCGGCTTGCTCGGTGCCCTCGTAGTTCTCAGGCCTGGTTTCGATGAAGCGGCTGGCAGCCTGCAGGTCCAGAATCGCTTTGTGCTCCGGGTTGGCCGGGTCGAGGTCAAGGAAGGCTTTCTTGATCTTCTCCTTCAACGCCGGGTCCATGTTGCCGCGCACGGTCCAGTTGTAGTCGAAGTAAGCAGGCGTGGTGGCAAACACCTTCACCTTGCTGGTATCCACCTTGCCGGCATCCACCAGCTTTTGCCACACGCTGGCGTTGAGCACGCCACCCTCTACCTTGCCGGCCTGTACCCAGGCCACGGTGGCGTCATGGGCGCCGGAATAAGCCACGCGGCTGAAGTACGCTTCAGGCTTGATGTTGTCCTGCTTGAGCATGAAGTAACGCGGCATCAGGCTGCCCGACGTGGACGAAATGGAACCGAAGGCAAACGACTTGCCCTTGAGGTCGGCCAGGCTCTTCACGTCGGGGTTGGCAGTAATGAACTTGGAGGTGAATTGCGCGTCCTGCTCACGCTGCACCAGCGGCGTGGCAGTCGGGTCCTTCAGGTGTACCTGGACAAAAGTGAAACCACCCAGCCAGGCCAGGTCCAGGCGGTCGGCGGCCAGCGACTCGACCACCGCCGGGTAGTCGGCTACCGGTACGAACTTCACCTCCATGCCCAGTTGCTTGGCCAGGTACTCACCCAGTGGCTTGAACTTGCGCTGCAGCTCGGTCGGCGCTTCGTCGGGGATGGCGCTGACCCGCAGGGTTTCAGCGGCCTGTACGACAACGGCACAGCAGGACAGCACGAGGCCGGCGGCGAGCGCCAGGGGGCGTTTGAGCATGGGTGTTCTCCGGTTCAATAGCGGGGAAGTGCCGACAAATCCGCCGACATCGGGAATTATAAGAGGCAAGGGCCCAAAGGCCAGCTTTGCTACAATCGCGCAACAATTTGACCTGCTGAGGTACACATGAGCGAGCCGATTCGCCTGACCCAGTACAGCCATGGTGCCGGCTGTGGCTGCAAGATTTCCCCCAAGGTGCTGGACGTGATCCTCGCCGAAAGCGGCGCCCAGGCCCTGGACCCTAAACTGTGGGTCGGCAACGCGTCACGCGACGATGCAGCAGTGTACGCGCTGGACGAAGAGCGCGGTGTGGTCTCGACCACCGACTTCTTCATGCCGATCGTCGATGACCCGTACGACTTCGGCCGCATCGCCGCCACCAACGCCATCAGCGACATCTACGCCATGGGCGGCGACCCGCTGATGGCCATCGCCATTCTTGGCTGGCCAGTCAACGTGCTGCCACCGGAAGTGGCCCGTGAAGTGATCCGTGGCGGCCGCGCCGTGTGCGCCGAAGCCGGTATCCCGCTGGCGGGTGGCCACTCCATCGACGCCCCGGAGCCAATCTTCGGCCTGGCCGTCACCGGTGTGGTCAGCAAGCGCCACCTCAAGCGCAACGACACCGCCACTGCAGGCTGCCAGCTGTACCTGACCAAGCCACTGGGCATCGGCATCCTCACCACCGCCGAGAAAAAGGCCAAGCTGCGCCCGCAGGACCAGGGCCTGGCCCGCGACTGGATGTGCACCCTCAACACCCCTGGCAGCCGCTTCGGCAAACTCGACGGGGTCAAGGCCATGACCGATGTCACCGGCTTCGGCCTGCTCGGCCACCTGGTCGAGCTGGCCGAAGGCAGCGGCCTCACCGCGCACCTGGACTACACCGCGGTACCGCGCCTGCCCAGTGTCGACCACTACCTGGCCGAGGGCTGCATCCCCGGTGGGACCCTGCGCAACTACGACAGCTACGGGCACAAGATCGGCACCCTCACCGACGACCAGAAGCACCTGCTGTGCGACCCGCAGACCAGCGGTGGCCTGCTGGTGGCCGTTACCCCGGAGGGTGAAACCGACTTCCTCGCCGTGGCTGCCGAACTGGGCCTGCAACTGTCGCCTATCGGCAAGCTGGTCGAGCGACAGAGCCACGCGGTCGAGGTGCTCTGATGCGCCCCGACTGCACCGACTTCCGTCAGCTGTTCCTCGACGACGTGCCGATGATGGACATGCGCGCGCCCGTCGAATTCGCCAAAGGCGCCTTCCCTGGGGTGGTCAACCTGCCGCTGATGAACGACCAGGAGCGGCAGAAGGTCGGCACCTGCTTCAAACAGCAAGGCCAGGCGGCCGCCATCGTCCTGGGTCACCAGCTGGTCAGCGGCGCCACCAAGCAGGCGCGGATGGATGCCTGGGTAGCGTTTGCCCAGGCCCACCCGCAAGGTTACCTGTACTGCTTCCGGGGCGGCCTGCGTTCGCAGATCGTGCAGGGTTGGCTGCACGATGAGGCAGGCATCCAGTACCCGCGTGTCAAAGGTGGCTACAAGGCCATGCGCACCTTCCTGCTGGAAACCACCCAGCAGGCGGTAGCGCAATGCGATTTTGTGCTGGTGGGCGGTTTGACCGGTACCGGCAAGACCGATGTGCTGCACCAGCTGGACAACGTGCTCGACCTGGAAGGCCACGCCAACCATCGCGGTTCCAGCTTTGGCAAACGTGCCACTGCACAACCGGCGCAGATCGATTTCGAAAACCAGCTGGCCATCGATGTGCTGAAAAAGCGCGCCCGCGGCTGGGAGCAGTTCGTGCTGGAAGATGAAGGCCGCATTGTCGGCAGCTGTACGGTGCCACTGGAGTTGTATCAGGGTATGCAGCAGTACCCGCTGGTGTGGCTGGAAGACAGCTTCGCCAACCGCGTGGAGCGCATCTTGCGCGACTACGTGGTCAACCTGAGTGCCGAGTTCATCGGCGTGCATGGTGAGGAGGATGGCCGCCGGTTGTTTGCCGAGCGCATGCTGCAAAGCATGGCCAACATCTGCAAGCGCTTGGGTGGGGAGCGCTATCAGCGGCTTTCACAGATCCTGCGCATCGCCCTTGAGGAGCAACAGCGCAGCGGCGCGGTGGACCTGCACCGGGGCTGGATCGAAGGCTTGCTCAACGAGTATTACGACCCGATGTATGCCTATCAGCGTGCAGCCAAGGCAGAGCGTATCGAGTTTGCCGGGGATGCCGTGGAAGTGCGCGAATACCTCAAGGCCCGGGCGCTGCGCGAGCCTCGCCAGTAAAAGCGGGGCCGCTTCGCGCCCCATCGCCGGCAAGCCAGCTCCCACAGGTTGAGTGCCATCTTCTGCCTGTGAGCTGTACCTGTGGGAGCTGGCTTGCCGGCGATGAGGCCGGTACAGGCAACCTCACTGCCCGGGGCTGAGCACCCGTTCCAGCTCCGCCGCCCGGTCGCGGGTCATGTCCATCATGCATGACCCTCCCTCCAGCTGCGCCATCGTCCCGCCACTGGCCTGCACATGAAACTGGCAATTGCCATCGCGGTAGGCAAGCCATTTACGCTGCACATCCCGCAAGCTTTTCTGCTGCCCGGCATCCAGCTTGCCCATCAACTGCTTGTACACCCGGTTCAGACGCTGGTCCTGCACGTGTGTCTCGGCCTGGATGCACTCGCTCATGGCCACGGTGCTGGAGGCCTTGTCCATGCACTTTCCGTAGGCCGGCGTGTAATCGTCCGCCACCGCCAGCGGCAAAACGCAGGCCAGTGCCAGGCCTGTCAGGCAATGCTTGATCATGCAAACCCTCCTTGCGGGTATCAAAACGACTGCGGCTGTTCTGGCGGCATCAGTACCTTGCCTGGGTGGAAGCGCAGCGATGGCATCTGCGTGGCTGAATAAAGCGCCACGCCCAGCGCCGCAATCAACGCCACATCCAGCCAGTTCCAGCCCGGCATGTCGTCGGCGCTACGTGCCTTCCAGCAATGCCAGGCCTGCCCCAGGCAGAACACCCCGATGGCCGCCAGCCACAGATAGAAACCAGCACCAAAACCGGTCAGGTCGTGAAACTCATAGCTCTGGTTGTCCGGCAGGCGGGTGATGCCGAAACTGCTGGCCGCCAGGTACGCCGCCGCCAACCCGGCCAGCAATGCCAGGCGTCGGAACCGCCGATGGGCAAGAATGGCCAGGGCCAGCAGCGGGTTGGCAAACCATTGGTACAAGCCGAAGGGCATGCCCCACGGCCCGTACAGCAACATCTGCAGGGCTGGCATGTGGCGTGCGCCGCTCATCAGCGCGCCATCGAAAAACAGGGCGAGCAGATACAACAGCAGGCTGATGCTCAAGTAGAAAACGGGCAAGGGGCACACCTGGAGGAAACGGGACAGCCTACGACCATAACCCAGGCCCTGCCCCGCTTCCAGACCCTCAATAGGTGCCGCACGGCGACACCATGCGGCGCACGACTATGCAACAGGTGGTTCAAGCAACAACCCGTAGATACCCGAGTCGGACAGCTCACCGGCCACGCACCAGCGCGCCCGCAGGGTGCCTTCCAGCACAAAGCCCTGCCGCTCGAGTGTGCGCGCCGAGCCCTGGTTGCGTGGGTCGATTTCGCCTTCAAGGCGGCGCATGTGCAGGGTGTGGGCCAGGTAGTCGATGAAGCAGGTCAATGCCTCGTCCATGTAGCCCCTGCCCTGCACGGCACTGGCCAGGCAGTAGCCGATTTCGCCGCGGCGGGACACATCGTCGATGTTGAACAGCTGCACCATGCCGATGAGCTCACCATTGTCACGGCGATACATGCCGAGCTTGAGCTGGTCGCCATTGGCATAGGCTTCGCGGTCGGCGGCCAGGGCGCTTTCGGCTTCGGCCAGGTCTTGCCAGGGGGCATGGTGCCAATAACGCATGACCTCGGGGTCGGCCATGATCGCCAGCCATTGCGCAGCATCGGCATGGCGCATGGGGCGCAAGTGCAGACGCGGGCTGTCGAGGCAGAGGTCACTGGGGAAACTGCGGGGTGGGGTCACGCCGGATCTCCTGTCCATTGCTGGGGAGATGACAGTTTAACGTCAAGTGCAGGGTTCAGGCATCCCGGGGCTGCTTTGCAGCCCATCGCCGGCAAGCCAGCTCCCACCAGGCCACCACAGAACCTGAGCCTTGTGCAGTACCTGTGGGAGCTGGCTTGCCGGCGACAGGGCCAGCCCAGGCGAGCATAAAGGGTTCAGGCCACCTCAGCCCCATCATCCGGCCAATGCGGCTCGTTGGCGCCTGGCGGCGTCAGTGGTGGCAGCCCATACGCCGCCCGCGCATCGTCGCAGCTGGGGTTATGCACACCCCCCTCCCACGATGCTTCGAATTCGCGGCAAGGGCTGGAGCGGTTGGCGTAAATGGTACAAGCGACTTCTTTGCCGATCTCGCCTTCAAGGCTGACGCAGCGGCAGGGCTTGGCATCAGTGCCGATCATGGCAACGCGGGTGGGGTTGATCTGTACCACCAGGTCGTCCGGCACAACGCCCCCGGCAGACTGGCATTCGCCCCAGAAGAAAGACACACGGAAGTACCCGCAGCAGGCGCCGCAGTCAAGGCAAGGGTTATATTCAGACATGATGCCACGGAGGGAAGGTTGTTGTTATCGGGGTTGGCCCGCGGCGCCATTCTCAATCGAACCAGGGGCGGCTGGATAGAGGGTACATGCAAAAAAATTTGCCACTGATCCGGCCGCCCGCTTCATTCAGCGCAATGCCTTGTAGGTGGAGGCATCCCAACGCTGCAAGGCAAGCCCTTCGGTCGGGTCATAGTCATCACCACACACCTTGCTGAAGTGCGTACGGTCTTCGCCGCAATGCACCAACCGGTCATGCTTTTCACCCTCGGTCAGCACTGTATAGGATTTGACGCGCATAGCCTGGTACTGCGCTTCGGCCGCGGCCATGGCTTGGTGACACTTCATCAACTGGCTGTCGTTCAACGCCAGCTGCCTGCCCAGTTGAACCCCCCAGCGGGTCAGGCAGACTTCAGCGAAATGTCGCACGATCAGCCCGGGCTCCTTGAGCACCGTGCCGTCGCTTGCACCATCGACCGAGGCGTTGCCGACCAGCGTGGCATGACGCCCGGGCATCGGATAAATACAGATTTGCGTGCCACTGGCGACTGACGGGATCACGCAGGCAAACCCTTTGGAACGCTCATCCCGCGAGTAGAAGCCGACATATTCACGCACGTTCTCCGCCAGTGCGATGCGCTCGGCTTGCACATTGCCGACACCAGGTACCGGGTCGATCGCAAAGATATTCACCGGTACGTTTCGCAACACCGGGTCTTTCGCCATGGCGTTGGCCAGCATGTGGCAGCTGATGCCGCCCCGGCTCCAGCCCACCAGGTTCACCTGGGTCGGAATGCGCGGCTTGCGGAACATGCTGATGATGCGCTCTTGCAACTCTTGCGGCGTTGGGTGGCGGTCACCGTAGTCGTAGGTACGCCAGAACCACGAGGCCGTGGATGATACTTCCGGAACAGGTACGCCAGCATCCTTCAGCCGCCCGTACTCTTCCTCGCTCAGCTTGGTGCGCTGCCAGCTGCTTTCGCCTTTGATCACCTGCAGCACGTGGTTGACGTTTTCTTCCCAGCCGCTACCGAACAACTGGCCGGTCCAGTTGAAGTACCCGCCGGGTTCTACGAACAGCTTGTCATCCTGAAGGTTGCCGCTGCCGGGGCCGTCAACAGCAATCCAGTGGGCGAATTCGCGGCCCTGGTCGTTGGCGGCCAGGGTCGAAACCAGCTCGCCGTTCCAGAAGTTGGGGTTTGCATCGTCGAAGCGATGCGAGCCGGTGCCACAGAAGTAGGCGGTGAACACACTCATGGAGAGGAGTCTCTTTGGTGAGAAATGAGTGCTGAAGATAGGTAGGCTGATCGGTGAAACGCAGGCGGAAAGCTCGCCCTGCTGCAAAAATCGAGGGGCTGCTTTGCAGCCCCAAGCGCTTACTTGCGGGCCAACCCGTCAGCCCGGAACATCTGCCGGATGCCGCGAATGGCCTGGCGAATACGGTCCTGGTTCTCGATCAGGGCAAAGCGCACATGGTCGTCACCATATTCGCCAAAACCAATCCCCGGCGACACGCACACCTTGGCCTCGGCCAGCAGCTTCTTGGAGAACTCCAGCGAGCCCATGTGTGCATATTGCTCAGGGATCTTCGCCCATACGTACATCGATGCCTTGGGGTTCTCGACCATCCAGCCCAGCTCGTGCAGCCCTTTCACCAGCAGGTTGCGGCGCTGGCGGTACTGCTCGGCAATGTCACGGACGCATTGCTGGTCACCTTCCAGCGCCGCAATGGCAGCGACCTGCAGCGGGGTGAAGGTGCCGTAGTCGTGGTAGCTCTTGATCCGGGCCAGGGCGTTGACCAGCTCGGGGTTGCCGACCATGAAGCCGATCCGCCAGCCCGCCATGTTGTAGCTTTTGGACAGGGTGAAGAACTCCACCGCAATGTCCTTGGCGCCAGGCACCTGCATGATCGACGGGGCTTTCCAGCCGTCGTAGACGATGTCGGCGTAGGCCAGGTCGTGCACCACCAGTACATCGTACTGCTTGGCCAGGGCCACCACGCGCTCGAAGAAGTCCAGCTCCACGCACTGGGCGGTCGGGTTGGACGGGAAGCCCAGGATCATCATCTTCGGCTTGGGGATGGACTCGCGGATGGCCCGCTCGAGTTCGTTGAAGAAATCCACACCCGGCACCAGCGGCACCGAACGCACCTGGGCACCGGCGATCACTGCGCCGTAGATGTGGATCGGGTAGCTGGGGTTGGGCACCAGCACCGTGTCGCCCTGGTCGAGGGTGGCCAGCATCAGGTGGGCCAAGCCTTCTTTCGAGCCGATAGTTACGATGGCTTCGCTTTCCGGGTCGATGTCGACCTCGTAGCGTTCCTTGTACCAGTTGGAAATGGCCCGGCGCAGGCGTGGGATGCCGCGAGAGGTGGAATAGCCGTGGGTGTCTTCACGCTGGGCAACCTGCACCAGCTTCTCGACGATGTGCGGCGGGGTGGCGCCGTCGGGGTTGCCCATGCTCAGGTCGATGATGTCCTCGCCACGGCGGCGGGCGGCCATCTTGAGCTCGGCAGTGATGTTGAAGACGTAAGGGGGGAGACGATCGATGCGCGCAAAGCGGCGCGGCGAACCTGGGTTGGCCATGGCTTCCTCTGAGTACGTAAGCGCCCGGAACCGTCCGAGCGACGTTGGCCGATGTGGCGGCCTGGGTCAGAAGATAGTGCCGAAACATGGTAGCTGTAAAGGACAAAATCCTGTTTTGTTAGAACTTTTCAGAAGTATTTTTTGAAAATCCAGGATTTATGTTTTCCTGCGCTGGCCTCTTCGCGGGCTCGCCCGCTCCCACAGGGTTACCCGCAGCCCCTGGGAACTGCGCCGTACCTGTGGGAGCGGGCAAGCCCGCGAAAGGGCCGGCACAGGAAGACAGGCATAAAAAAACCCCGGCACATGGCCGGGGTTTTCGTGAAACAGGCAGCAGTATCAGCGTGCGTAAGTCATCAGCACGTCCGCAGCGGTCTGGCTGTCCACACCCATCATCACGCTCAGGGCGGTAACGGTGAGGATGGAGAAGCCGAACACCTTGCGGGCCCACTTGCTGTCGTCCTCGGCCTTGTAGCCACCCCAGGCCATGTACAGCCAGTACAGGCCCATGGCAGCTGCCACGGCCAGGTAGCCGAGGCCGGCGTAACCGCCGAGGGTGAGCATCAAGGTGGCGAGCACGAAGGCCAGCACGTACAGCACGATCTGCTTCTTCGCCGCCAGGATGCCACGTGCCACCGGCAGGACCGGAATGTTGGCAGCGCTGTAATCCTTGAAGCGGAAGATTGCGATGGCAAAGCTGTGCGGCATCTGCCACAGGCTGAACATCACCAGCAGGGTTACCGCAGCCAGGTCGAAGCTGTTGCTAACGGCGCAGTAGCCGATCACCGGAGGCATGGCACCCGAAAGGCTGCCGACCAAGGTGCCGTGCACCGATTTACGCTTCAGCCACAGGCTGTAGAAACCGACATAGACAATGAAGCCTACAGCTGCGCAGAACGCCGACAGTGGGTTGGCCTGGACATACAGCAGGCTGAAACCCGCCACCCCGAGCAGGGTGGCGTAGATCAGCGCGAGGGGCAGCGACATGCCGCCCTGCACCATGACGCGGTTCTTGGTGCGCTCCATCTTGTGGTCGATGTCACGGTCGATGCAGTTGTTGAACACGCATCCGGACGCAACCACCAGCGAAGTACCGATCACCACCGCCAGGAACAAGGCGAAATCCACATGGCCCTTCGAGGCAAGGAAGAAACCGCCTGCCACGGAAAGCACGTTACCGAAAATGATCCCCGGTTTGGTGATTTGGATAAAGTGCTTAACGGACATGCAGTCTTACCTCACTTGGCCATCATTTCGATGTGGATGTTGAACATGATCCACAGCGACAGGCCGACCAGCAGTGCAATTACCAGCACGGTGAACAGGAACGTCGACACGTTGTTGCGTTGCTCTTTCGAGCGGTCCATGTGCAGGAAGTACACCAGGTGTACCACTACCTGGATCACGGCCATGGCAACAATGATCAGAACGGTCAGGTTCTTCGGCAGGCTGGCAGTCATCGCCAGCGCGAACGGAATCGCGGTCAGGATGATCGACAGGACAAAGCCGATCATGTACGACTTGACGCTGCCGTGGCTACCTTCGTGATGAGTGTCGTGTGCGCTAGCCATTACAGAACCCCCAGCAGGTAAACGACGGTGAATACGCAGATCCAGACCACGTCCAGGAAGTGCCAGAACAGGCTCAGGCAGCTCATGCGGGTCTTGGCGGTCGGCGTGATGCCATGCTTGTTGATCTGGTACATCATGATTGCCATCCAGATCAGGCCGGCAGTCACGTGCAGACCGTGGGTACCTACCAGGGCGAAGAACGCCGACAGGAAGCCACTGCGCTGCGGGCCGAAGCCCTCGCTGATCAGGTGATGGAATTCATAGATTTCCATCGCGATGAAGCCCGCACCGAACAGGAAGGTCACAGCCAACCAGCCCAGTACGCCGGCTTTCTTGCCATCGAACATCTTCAGCATGGCGAAGCCGAAGGTGATCGAGGACAGCAGCAGGAACAGCGTTTCAACAGCTACGAAATCGAGCTGGAAGATGTCATGACCCGACGGGCCGCCGGCAAAACTGCCGGACAGCACCGCGTAGGTGGCGAAGAGCGACGCAAACAGGATGCAGTCGGTCATCAGGTACAGCCAGAAACCCAGTACGGTCATCTGGCCCGAGTCGTGGTGGTGGTCGTCATGCCCATGGTCGTGACCATGAGCAGCGCCGCCGTGCATTACTTGACTGGACATTGATTACACCCGCTCAAACGATTCGACACGTGCGCCGGCAGGCAGAGCACCTGCTTTGGCCAGCGCTTTCATACGCTCGCCTTCGATGCGCGCCACTTCTTCGGCCGGAACCATGTAGCCCTGGTCGTCACGTGCAGCGTGGCGAACGAAGACTGCGATGGTTGCCAACAGGCTCGCGCCCACCAGCCACCAGATGTGCCAGATGAAGGCGAAACCGAACACGGTCAGGAACAGACCCATGAACAGACCGGTGGAGGTGTTGCTCGGCATGTGGATCGCTTCGTACTTGGCCGGAACCTTGTACGCAACACCGGCTTCCTTGGCTTCGTGCCAGGCGTCCAGACCAACTTTCTCAGGCATGTGAGCGAAGTTGTAGAACGGAGGTGGCGACGAAGTGGACCACTCGATGGTACGGCCGCCCCATGGGTCGCCAGTGACGTCCATGTTGTCTTTGCGGTCGCGAACCGACACGTAGATCTGGATCAGCTGGCAAGCGATACCGAACAGGATCAGCACGGCGCCGACAACGGCTACGTACAGGTAGGGTTCCCACAGTGGGTTGTCGGAGTGGTTCAGACGACGGGTCATGCCCATGAAGCCCAGGGCGTACAGCGGCATGAACGCAACGTAGAAGCCCGACAGCCAGAACCAGAAGGCAGCTTTGCCCCACTTCTCGTTCAGGGTGAAGCCGAAGGCTTTCGGGAACCAGAAGGCGAAACCGGCGATGTAGCCGAATACCGCGCCACCGATGATCACGTTGTGGAAGTGCGCAATTACGAACAGGCTGTTGTGCAGAACGAAGTCAGCACCTGGAACGGCCAGCAGTACGCCGGTCATGCCACCAATGGAGAAGGTGACCATGAAGCCCAGGGTCCAGAGCATCGGTGCGGTGAAGCGCACACGGCCTTGGTACATGGTGAACAGCCAGTTGAACAGCTTCACACCGGTCGGGATGGAGATCAGCATCGTCGCCAGGCCGAAGAAGGTGTTGACGCTGGCGCCGGCACCCATGGTGAAGAAGTGGTGCAGCCATACCGCAAAGCCGAGGATGGCGATCGCGCCCGATGCGTAGATCATCGAGTGGTGGCCGAACAGGCGTTTGCCAGAGAACGTCGAGGTAACTTCCGAGAACACGCCGAAGGCCGGCAGGATCAGGATGTACACCTCAGGGTGACCCCACGCCCAGAACAGGTTGACGTACATCATCGGGTTCCCACCAAGCTCGTTGGTGAAAATGTGGAAGTCCAGATAACGGTCAACAGTCAGCAGAGCGAGTGCAGCAGTCAGAATCGGGAACGAAGCAACGATCAGTACGTTGGCCCAGGTGCAGGTCCAGGTGAAGATCGGCATGTCCATCAGCTTCATGCCAGGTGCGCGCATCTTCATCACGGTGACGAGGAAGTTCACGCCGGTAAGCGTCGTACCCAATCCGGATAGCTGTAGCGCCCAGATGTAGTAGTCGACACCTACCCCAGGGCTGTACTGGATGCCTGCGAGCGGCGGATAGGCAACCCAGCCGGTCTTGGCGAATTCACCAACGCCCAGCGAGATGTTGACCAGCAGCACGCCTGCCAGCAGCAGGTAGAAGCTCAGGGAGTTCAGGAACGGGAAGGCAACGTCACGTGCACCGATCTGCAGAGGAACCGCGAGGTTCATCAGGCCGGTGAAGAACGGCATCGCCATGAAGATGATCATGATCACACCGTGAGCGGTGAAGATCTGGTCATAGTGTTCAGGCGGCAGGTAGCCTTCGGAGCCACCGGTAGCGGCAGCCAGCTGGGTACGCATCATGATGGCGTCGGCAAAGCCGCGCAGCAGCATGACCATCGCGACGATGATGTACATCACGCCGATCTTTTTGTGGTCGACAGTAGTCAGCCACTCGCTCCACAAGTAGGTCCACTTGCGGAAATAGGTGATAAGACCGACGACAGCGATACCGCCGAGCGCGATCATGGCAAGCGTCACCATGACTATCGGCTCGTGATAGGGTATCGCCTCCAGGCTTAGTTTACCGAACATCTCTTACTCCTCTGCACCGGCAGCTGGTTGCATACTCGATTCCACACCCTTGGTTGTGGCCAGATCTTTGCTGCCTGCTTCTTCGTGGACCGGCTTGCCGCGGTTCATGCCTTCGTACTTGTCGACGATGGACTGGAACAGCTCTGCTGGCGCCTCGCTGTACAGCGCGACTGGGTTGTATTCGCTAGGCTTGGCCAGAGCTTCGTACTCAGCTTTGCCCAGTTTCAACGGCGACTGCTTGACCTCGGCGACCCATGCATCGAAGTCGGCCTGGGAAGTGGCAGTAGCCTTGAATTTCATGCCGGTGAAACCAGCACCGCTGTAGTTGGCGCTGATACCGTCAAACACACCGTTTTCGTTGGCGATCAGGTGCAGTTTGGTGGTCATGCCGGCCATGGCGTAGATCTGGCCACCCAGGCCCGGGATGAAGAACGAGTTCATCACGGCGTCGGAGGTGACACGGAAGTTCACCGGGGTATTAGCCGGGAAGTTGATCTTGTTGACGGTGGCAATGCCCTGTTCCGGGTAGATGAACAGCCACTTCCAGTCCAGTGCGACCACGTCGATCTGAATCGGCTTCACGTCCGAGTCCAGCGGACGGTAAGGGTCCAGCTTGTGGGTGGAGTGGTAGGTGACGTAACCCAGGGCGATGATGATCAGGATCGGGATGATCCACACCGCAGCCTCGATCTTGGTCGAGTGAGACCAGTCAGGGGTGTAGGTGGCTGCCTTGTTGGAAGCACGGTACTTCCAGGCGAACGCCAGGGTCATGATGATCACAGGAATGACCACCAGCAGCATCAGGCCGGTAGCGATCAGGATCAGGTTCTTTTGCTCAATGCCGACCTGGCCCTTGGGGTCGAGCAGGGTCCAGTTGCACCCACTGAGTAAAAGCATGCCTAAAAAGGGCAATATGCCAAACAGTCTGGGGTAACGCTTTTTACTCATCTCACGACCTCTAGATCAGCTTGCTTCAATGCAATTTGTGTTTTGGTAGCCAACACTTCGTCCTGCCAAGTGAGGCATTTTGCGCCCGTACTCGCTCCTGCCTGGGGTCCGACTGCAGGACCTTGGCTTCAAGCGTGTTAGCGGTGCTTATGGTTTCGTAGGCAACAGGCCTGTACTTCAGACCAAGTCCATTTGGTGCGGGAAAACGCGGAGGGGGGTCCGCCCGGTATCGCCGTTGGGCGAAACTTGACGAAGTCAGCAAAAAGGAGCGCTGGGGCTTCCTTCAATCCTGCGACTCGCAAGCAGTGCCGAACGGAAATTGGGGGCGATTGTAGTGAGGTCGCCAACCCTTGACTATGACTTATTGAGCAACAGTCTTTTACAGAATGCGTAACAATGCTACTCGATAATTCAACTTCGCGACAGTTTGTCGCACCCCGCTTGCTAGGCCTCAAAGCCGCATTCTGCAAGGCTTCGTGGTTGATCTGGATCAAGCGGTGAGCGACTTTTCCCTCTTCTCATGCGGTGTAAAAGACCACATGCAATTCAGGACTTTTGTCTAAGCCTGGCGTCGGTTGCGGTAGATCCCGAGCGGAACCAGGATGGCGGTCAGCACGAACGCCACGAGCGCCCATTGCGCCAGCGACAAGCCGAGAAGCGGCGGGTACGGCGTACTGCAGAAGCCGTCGACCTGGAATGCCAGCGGCCAGAGTTTGGCCAGAGGCAGGTCGTCAACGATCGGCTGGAGGGTATCGATGCCACAGCTGACCATGGGGTTGGCGAGTATATACACATGGTTGCCGGCCGCAATAATTCCGCCAATTGCGCTTACCACCACCAGTGCCTCGAAGAAGGTCAGGCTGCGGCGCCCGGGCATCGCCGCGGCGATGAAGGCAAATACGGCAATGAACAGCAGCGCGTAACGCTGCAGGATGCACAGCGGGCACGGTGCCTCGCCCAGCACCACTTGCATGTAGAGGGCGCCGCCGATCAGCGAGAGGCAGATCAGGCCCAACAGCACCAGAAAGCGCCGTTCCCGATTCAGGCGCGATGTTTGTTCGTTCATTGCCGGTTCCTTCGATGGATAGTGGCAGCGTGGTCCGCCTGCCTGAGCGCAAGTCTACACGCTGGGCAGGGCCTTTGAGCGTGCCGAGGAAGCAGCGTGATAGCACTGCGCAGGGCTATCCGGTGTGGCTGAGACCGGCCGCAACAACGTCGGTTCAACGCTGGGCGGCAAAAAAACGGCTGCCCGGGTGCCGCGCAGGGGCAAGCCCCTCGACACCCGGGAGTGAAGGATACCGTGATTAAAGGAGGATTAAAGATGAAAGCTGAGCAGGCGCTTTTCATCTCTCCTTATATATAGGCAGGAAGGAGTACTGTGACTGGGATACACATTTGTGCCTGTACCGGCCCCTACGCGGGCCGGTACAGGCGTGACATCACTCCAGGGCAGCCGCCGGCCCGAAGAACTCGTAGCGGCTCTGCTGCTCCGGCACACCCAGGCCCTTCAACTGGCGCTTCACCGCCGCCATGAAGGCCTTGGGCCCAAGGAAGTAGGCATCCACATCACGCTCCGGCGGCAGCCACTCGGCCAGCAGGTCCTCGCTCAGCAGGCCGATGGCATCGGCCTCAGCGGCACCCGCAGCCTCGGCATAGCAGTAGAAGCGCTTGAGCTGCGGATGACGCGCCGCCAGGCCATCGACCCAGTCACGGAAGGCATGCACCGCACCGTTACGCGCGCAGTGAATGAAATGCACCTCGCGCCGGGTCTGCAACGCTGCCTGCAACATCGCCAGGGTCGGCGTGATGCCCACGCCCCCGCTGATCAGCACCAGCGGCTTGTCGCTGGCAGCCAGGGTAAAGTCACCCGCAGGCGGGAACAGTTGCAGGGTATCGCCCACCACCAGCTCATCGTGCAGGTAATTGGAAACCTTGCCGCCCGCCTCGCGCTTGACGCTGATGCGGTACTCCTTGCCATCGCACAGCGCCGACAGGGAATAGTTGCGGCGCTGCTCAGCACCGTCGATGTCCAGCTTCAGGCCGATGTACTGGCCTGGCTCGGCCTTGAGCACCGGCTTGCCGTCTACCGGGGCAAAGTAGAACGAGACGATCTCGCTGCTTTCCTGCTCGCGACGTACCAGGCGGAATTCGCGGGTACCGCGCCAGCCGCCCTCGGCGTCTTCCTTCTGTTTATAAAGGTTTTCTTCAGCACCAATCAGGATGTCGGCCAGCTGGCCATAGGCCGCGGCCCAGGCATCGATCACCGCAGGTGTGGCGATTTCCTTGCCCAGCACTTCCTCGATGGCGCGCAGCAGGCAGCTGCCAACGATCGGGTAGTGCTCCGGCAGAATCTGCAGGGCAACATGCTTGTTGATGATCTGCCCCACCAGGCCGCCCAGTTGCTCGAGCTGGTCGATGTGGCGGGCATACATCAGCACGCCGTTGGCCAGGGCCCGCGGCTGGTCACCACTGGCCTGGTGGGCCTGGTTGAACAGTGGACGGACCTCGGGATACTCGTTGAGCATCATCTTGTAGAAGTGGGTGGTCAGCGCTTCGCCGCCGCTTTCCAGCAGGGGTACAGTGGCCTTGATGATTGCACGTTGTTCGGCATTGAGCATTGCGACAACTCCTGAGCCTGTGGCTTCAAATGACTGCCCTAGCCATTTCAGCAATCGTGCCAACTTTTATCGCCAGCAAAATCAGGGGCTTGACAGAAGTCATGTCAAAACGACCCACCCCGGCGTATAGTCATAACGACCCACTGGAGTCTTTATGACCGCAAAGCCATTGCTCACCGCCTTGCTGCCCCTGGTCAGCGACCTGTCCCGCGATTTGCCCGACCAGGAGCGCTACCGGCGCCTGCTGCAGGCCATGCGCGGCCTGCTGCCGTGCGATGCCGCCGCGCTGCTGCGCCTGGATGGTGAATGGCTGGTGCCGCTGGCAGTGGATGGCCTGAGCCCCGACACCCTCGGCCGGCGCTTCCGGGTCAGCGAGCACCCACGGTTCCAGATCCTGCTCAGCCGCCCGGAACCCACCCGTTTTGCCAGCGACTCCGAACTGCCCGACCCCTACGATGGCCTGGTCAATGCCCCGGATGCCGACCTTGAAGTGCACGATTGCATGGGTTGCCCGTTGATGGTCGATGAACGCCCTTGGGGCCTGGTCACCCTCGACGCCCTCACCCCCGGGCAGTTCCAGAGCCTGGAACTGGATGCCCTGCAGGCCTTCGCCAGCCTGGCCGCGGCCACCGTTACCGTGGCCGAGCGCATCAAGCACCTGGCCCTGCGCGCCGAGGACGAACACCACCGCGCCGAGATCTACCGCCAGGCCAGCGGCCAGGATAAAGAACTGATTGGCCAGAGCCCGGCGCACAAGCGCCTGGTAGAGGAAATCCGCCTGGTCGGCGGCAGCGACCTGACTGTGCTGATCACCGGCGAAACCGGGGTCGGCAAGGAGCTGGTGGCCCTTGCCCTGCACCAGGCCAGCAGCCGCGCAGACAAGCCGCTGGTCAGCCTGAACTGCGCCGCCCTGCCCGACACGCTGGTAGAAAGCGAACTGTTCGGCCATGTCCGCGGTGCCTTTACCGGTGCGCACGGCGAGCGCCGCGGCAAGTTCGAACTGGCCAATGGCGGCACGCTGTTCCTCGACGAAGTGGGTGAACTGCCACTCACCGTACAGGCCAAGCTGCTGCGTGTGCTGCAAAGCGGCCAGTTGCAACGCCTGGGCTCGGACCGCGAGCACCGCGTGGACGTGCGCCTGATTGCCGCCACCAACCGTGACCTGGCAGCAGAAGTGCGCAACGGCAACTTCCGCGCCGACTTCTACCACCGCCTCAGCGTGTACCCGCTGCACGTGCCGCCCTTGCGCGAACGTGGTCGAGATGTACTGCTGTTGGCTGGCTACTTCCTCGAACAGAACCGTTCGCGCCTGGGCCTGAACAGCCTGCGACTGAGCCACGAAGCCCAGGCCGCGCTGCTGGCCTACGACTGGCCAGGCAACGTGCGCGAACTGGAACACCTGATCGGCCGCTCGGCCCTCAAGGCACTGGGCCAACACCCCGATCGGCCACGCATCCTCACACTCGAAGCCATCGACCTGGACCTGCGCGTGTCCTCGGCAACACCGGGGTCCCTGCCCTCCCCCGCAGCCCCGCTCCAGGTGGCAGCATTACCTGAAGGCGGCCTGCGCGAAGCGGTCGACCTCTACCAACGCCAGGTGATCGAAGCCTGCCTGCAACGCCACCAGGACAACTGGGCGGCAGCCGCGCGCGAGCTGGGCCTGGACCGCGCAAACTTGAGCCGATTGGCCCGCCGGCTGGGGCTTCGCTGAGGTTTACCTACAAAAGGATTAACCCAGAAAGCCTCTGGTTGCTTCCTGCCCGACTGCTATATCTCCCTAACCACCCAAATCTCGACTGCCTGGTCGAGGCTGCGCGTAACACCCCGGCAAGGGCTCTGTTATGGCGGTTGTGGCCCGAACGTTTCGGGCCGGGGGATCCGGATACCAGCAGGGAGCATCCATGGACAACATCGTCATCGCCGACAAGCAATCCGAAGTCGCCACTCAGAGCGCCTGGGGCAATATCAATCTCAAAGCACCAGGCGTCGTGCAGATGCCGGTATCTCCCGACAAAGTAGCCACCGTAACCCAACGCGGGCAGGACCTGATCATCACCCTGAAGTCGGGTGAGAAAGTCACCGTCGGCAACTTCTTCGCGGTGGACCAGGCCGGTGTCGGCAGCGACATTGTCTTCGTCGGCGAAGACGGCACCCTGTGGCACGCCCAGTACGATGCGGCAGCGTTCACTGGCTTTACCTTCGAAGACGTGGCCTCGCTGGACGAACTGGTCGCGGGTATCGGCACCGCCGGTAGCGCCATGCCGACCTGGGCGATTGCCGGGCTCAGCCTGCTCGGTGTCGGTGGCGCAGCAGCTGCAGCCGGCAGCGGCGGTGGCGGAAGCAGCGGTGGCGGCTCGGACCCCGATACCACTGCCCCGGCCACGCCCATCGACCTGCTGGTGTCGCCGGATGGCCTGCGCCTGACCGGCCGGGGTGAAGCGGGCAGCACGGTGAATATCCGTGATGCCGCCGGCAACCTGATCGGCAGCGGCACCGTGGGTGCCGACGGCAGCTTCAACGTGACGTTGAACCCACCACAGATCAACAGCGAGAACCTTGAAGTCACCTTGACCGATGGTGCCGGTAATGTCTCGGCACCAGGCACCGTCACCGCCCCGGATGCAACCGCACCACTGGCACCGACCGACCTCGCCATCAACGAACAGGGCACCACCCTTACCGGGCGTGCCGAACCTGGCTCGACGGTTTCCGTACGCGGCACTGGCGGCGTAGTGCTGGGCACTGCGGTAGCGGGTGCTGACGGCCAGTTCAGCATCACCCTGCAACCGCCACAAACCGACGGCCAGGCCCTGGAAGTCAGCGCCGCAGACGCAGCCGGCAATACTTCGCCAGCTGCAAGCATCACGGCACCGGACGTCGACAACCCTGACACCAGCGCCCCAGACCAGCCAACCGACCTGGCCCTGGCGAATGGCGTAACCCTCACCGGTCGCGGCGAACCCGGCGCCACCGTGCAGGTGCGCGATGCTGCCGGCAACCTCATCGGCAGCGGCCTGGTCAACGCTGACGGTACCTTCAGCCTCGCCCTCTCGCCTGCCCAGGCCAACGGCGAAGCCCTGGACATTCGCCAGGTCGATGCCGCGGGCAATAGCTCGATACCACTGGAATTCACCGCCCCGGACATCACCCCGCCTGATGCCGTCACCGACATTCTGGTCGGCCCGGGAGGCACGGCCCTGAGCGGGCGTGGCGAACCTGGCGCCACCGTAGAAGTGCGCGATGCCGACGGCAACGTCATCGGCTCTGGCGTGGTGAGTGCCAACGGTACCTTCCTGATCGACCTCGACCCGGCTGCACAGCAGGGCGAACAGCTGAACCTGGTGCAGACTGACCCAAGCGGTAACGCTTCCGTGGCAGTGGAGTACGACGTACCGCTGACCACCGCGCCAGACAGCCCTAGCAACCTGGCCATCGATGCCGACGGCACCACCCTCACCGGTTCCGCCCCGGCGGGTACTCGC
>NZ_JBBMRJ010000004.1:0-237731 GCF_037993085.1 Pseudomonas sp. YNh
GACCGAACTGGCCGTCAGCGCTGACGGCAGCGTCCTGACTGGCCGCGCCGAACCGGGCAGCACCGTGCGTATTCTGGCCGCCGACGGCACCGAACTGGGCACGGCCGTGGTCAGCCCGACCGGCGTGTTCAGCATCAACCTTGCTCCGCCACAGGTAGACGGTGAAGTCTTGCAGGCCACTGCGACGGATGCCGCTGGCAACACATCACCCACCAGCGCGGTGACCGCGCCGGACATTGACGGCGTCGACACCACGCCACCGGCAGCCCCGACCAACCTGGTAATCGGCCTGGCCGGCAGCCAACTGAGCGGGCGCGGCGAACCCGGCACCACCGTACAGGTACGCGATGCAGCAGGTACTGTGCTGGCCACCGGCACTGTCGCTGCCGATGGCAGCTTCGCAATTACCCTTACCCCTGCGGTTACCGACGGCAGCGCGCTGCAAGTCACCCTGACCGACGCCGCTGGCAACGTCTCGCAACCCGGCTCGGTCACCTCGCCGGACCTGCAGGCCCCTGCCCAGCCCACCGAGCTGACCCTGGCTGACGGCGTGACCTTCACCGGTCGCGGCGAACCCGGTGCCACCGTGCAAGTCCGTAATGCCGCCGGCACCGTCGTCGGCACCGGCATCGTCGGTGCCGATGGCCTGTTCAGCATTACCCTTGCGCCCGCCCAGGCCAATGGCGAAGCCCTGGATGTACGCCTGGTGGATACCGCCGGCAACAGCTCTGCCCCGCTGCAGTTCGATGCACCGGACATCACCCCGCCGGCTGCGGTCAGCAACATCGTGGTCGGCAACGACGGCCTGGCCCTGAGTGGTCGCGGCGAAGCCGGCGCCACCGTCGAAGTGCGTGATGCCAACGGCGCCGTGATCGGCACCGGTGTGGTCGCCGCTAACGGCACCTTCCTTATCAACCTCGACCCAGCGGTGCAGCCAGGTGAGCAACTGAGCCTGGTGCAGACCGACCCGAGCGGCAACGCTTCCACAGCGCTGCAGTTCGAAGTGCCGCTGACCACCGCCCCGGCAAGCCCCAGCGACCTGGTGTTCGCCGAAGACGGCAGCAGCATCAGCGGCACGGCACCTGCCGGCACTCGCGTGGAAGTACATGATGCCAACGGCACGCTGATTGGCAGCATCGTGGCTGGCCCTGACGGCAGCTTCACCGTGGTCCTCGACCCGGCCCAGGCCAATGGCGAACTGCTGGACGTGGTGGCCATCGACGATGCTGGCGTGTCCTCCCTGCCAACACAGATCACCGCACCGGACATCACCGCACCTGCCGCCCCGAGCGAACTGGCCGTCAACGCTGACGGTACGGTAGTCACCGGCCGTGCCGAACCGGGCAGCACAGTGCGTGTGCTGGCCGCCGATGGCACCACCGTGCTGGGTAGCGTGGTGGTGGGCGCCACGGGCAGCTTCAGCATCACCCTGGACCCGGCACAGGTCGACGGCGAAGTGCTGCAAGTCACCGCCACCGATGCGGCAGGCAACACCTCGACCGCTGGCTCGGTTACCGCGCCAGACATCGACGGGGGCGATACCACGCCACCTGACGCACCGACCAACTTGGTGATCGGCCTCGCCGGCAGCCAGTTGAGCGGGCGTGGCGAGGCCGGGACCACCGTGCAGGTGCGCGATGCCGCAGGCACTGTACTGGCAACCGGGACCGTCGGCCCGGATGGAACCTTCGCGGTAACCTTGTCCCCTGCCGTGAACGACGGCAGCACATTGCAAGTCACCCTCACCGATACCGCTGGCAACGTCTCGCAACCGGGCTCGGTCGCCTCGCCAGACCTGCAAGCCCCGACACAGCCGACCGAACTGGCCTTGGCCGATGGCGTCACCTTCACTGGCCGCGGCGAACCTGGCGCCACGGTGCAAGTGCGCAATAGCGCCGGTAACGTGATTGGTACCGGCCTGGTCAACGCAGACGGCACCTTCAGCGTCACCCTGTTCCCGGCCCAGGCCAATGGCGAGGCGCTGGACGTGCGGTTGGTGGATACCGCTGGCAACAGCTCTGCACCGCTGCAGTTCGATGCACCGGACATCACCCCGCCTGCTGCTGTCAGCAATGTCGTGGTCGGTACCGGTGGCCTGGCGCTCAGCGGTCGCGGCGAAGCCGGTGCCACCGTCGAAGTGCGTGATGCCCTCGGCACTGTCATCGGCACCGCCACGGTCGGCGCCAACGGCACCTTCGTGGTCAATCTCGACCCGGCGGCCCAACCGGGCGCCGCACTGAGCCTGGTACAGACTGACCCGAGCGGCAATGCGTCCGAAGCCTTGCAGTTCGAGGTGCCCCTGACCCCTGCCCCGGCCAGTCCAAGCGACCTGGTAGTGGCCGCGAATGGCACCAGCATCACGGGTGCTGCACCGGCCGGCAGCCGCGTGGAAGTACGCGATGCCAACGGCAACCTGGTCGGCAGCGTGGTGGTGGGCGCCGAAGGCACCTTCACCGTCATCCTCAACCCGGCCCAGGCCAACGGCGAGCTGCTGGATGTGGTCGCCATCGACGGCACCGGGGCATCGTCCCTGCCGGTGCAGATCAGTGCGCCGGATATCACCGCCCCGACCGCCCCGAGCGAACTCGCGATCAATGCCAACGGGACCGTCGTCACCGGCCGTGCCGAAGCGGGCAGCACCGTGCGTGTGCTGGCCGCCGATGGCACTACCGTGCTGGGCACGGCGGTAGTGGGCGCCACGGGCAGCTTCAGCATCACCCTCAGCCCCGCACAGGTGGACGGTGAAGTGCTGCAAGTCACCGCCACCGACGCCGCCGGCAATGCTTCCAGCGCCGGTAGTGTCACGGCCCCAGACATCGACGGTGTCGATACCACCCCACCCCAGGCCCCGACCAACCTGGTTGTCGGCCTCGCCGGTGGCCAGTTGAGCGGCCGTGGCGAAGCGGGCGCCAGCGTGCAAGTACGCGATGCCCAGGGCAACGTGCTGGCCAACGGTACGGTCAACCCGGATGGCACCTTCCAGATCACCCTGGCCCCGCCGGTGAACGATGGCAGTACCCTGCAAGTGGTGCTGACCGATGCCGCCGGCAATGCCTCCACCCCTGGCACGGTGGCCACCCCAGACCTGCAGGCCCCCGCCCAGCCGACCGGCCTGGACCTGGCCGGCGGCGTTACCTTGACCGGTAGCGGTGAAGCTGGCGCTACCGTGCAGGTGCGCGACGCCTCGGGCAACGTGATCGGCACTGGCGTGGTCAACCCGAACGGCAGCTTCAGCGTGACCCTGTCCCCTGCCCAGGCCAATGGCGAAGTCCTCGACATCCGCCTGGTGGACGCCGCGGGTAATATCTCGACCCCATTGCAGTTCGATGCGCCTGATACCACGCCGCCCGCCGCAGTCAGCAACATCGTGGTCGGTGCAGACGGCCTGACCCTGAGCGGTCGCGGCGAAGCCGGGGCCACCGTCGAAGTACGCGACGTCAATGGCACCGTGATCGGCACTGGCACGGTGACCGCCAACGGCACCTTCCTGCTCGACCTGGACCCGGCCGCGTTGCCGGGCGAGCGCCTGAGCCTGGTGCAGACCGACGCCAGCGGCAATGCCTCCGGGGCCTTGACCTTCGACGTACCGCTGGTGGCCACACCGGCCAGCCCGAGCGACCTGGTAGTCGCTGCGGATGGCACCAGCGTCAGCGGGTCCGCGCCGGTCGGCAGCCGCGTGGAAGTGCATGATGCCAACGGCGCCGTGGTCGGCAGCATCGTGGTGGGTGCCGAGGGCACCTTCACCGTGGTGCTCAACCCGGCCCAGGCCAACGGCCAGTTGCTGGACGTGGTCGCCATCGACAACAACGGGGCTTCGTCACTGCCGGTACAAGTGACCGCGCCGGATATCACCGCACCTGCCGCACCAAGCGAACTCGCTGTCAGCGCCAATGGCAGCGTGGTGACCGGGCGTGCAGAAGCCGGCAGCACCGTGCGCGTGCTGGCAGCCGACGGCACTACCGTGCTGGGCAGCGTCGTGGTGGGTGCCGGCGGTACGTTCAGCATCGGCCTCACCCCGCCACAAGTGGCGGGCGAGCAGTTGCAGGTGACCGCCACCGATACCACAGGCAACGCCTCCACAGCCGGCACCGTCACTGCACCGATCATTGATAACGGCGGTGATACCACGCCACCGGCGCCAGCCTCCCAACTGGCCATCAGCGATGATGGCCGCACGGTCTCCGGCCGTGGTGAAGCAGGCACCACCGTGGAAGTGCGCAACGATCAGGGCCAGGTGCTGGTAAGCGGCACCGTGCAACCGGATGGCACCTTCAATGTGCAACTGCCAACCCCGGTGGTGGATGGCTCGTCGCTGCAAGTGACCCTGACCGATGCTGCCGGCAACGTCTCTACACCTAGCCCACTGACGGCGCCGGATCAGGTAGCACCGCTGCAACCAGCCGACCTGGTGCTGAGCAATGGCGACAGCCTGGTCGGCACTGCAGAAGGGGGCGCCCGGGTGGAGGTGAAAGATGCCTCGGGCAACCTGATCGGCAGCGCCATTGTAGGGCCAGATGGCAGCTTCAGCCTGACCCTCGACCCGCCACAGGCCAATGGCGAAACCCTGTCCATCACTGTGACCGATGCGGCAGGCAACACCTCGGTGCCGCTGAGCTATGTGGCGCCGGACATCACCGCACCGGCGATCGTCACCGACGTGGTGGCAGGCGATGGCAGCCTGGCCGTGTCTGGCCGCGGTGAGCCCGGTGCCACGGTGGAAGTGCGCGATACCCAAGGTGTCGTGCTTGGTTCTGGCATCGTGGCGCCCAATGGCACCTTCGTGGTTGACCTGGAAGCACCGCTGACCGCAGGTGAGAACATCGTGCTGGTGCAGACCGATGCCGCCGGCAATACCTCGGCAGGGGTCAGTGTGACCGTTGCCGATACCCCGCTGCCCGAAAGCCCGAGCGGCGTGGTGGTTGCCGGCGACGGTTCCAGCGTTTCCGGTACGGCACCGGCCGGTACGCAGGTGCAAGTGCGTGACGCACAGGGCAATGTCCTGGGCAGCGTTGAAGCCGGCCAGGACGGCAGCTTCACCATCGGCCTGAGCCCGGCCCAGGCCAATGGCGAGACCCTGGATGTGGTGGCGGTTGATGGCGCTGGCAACAGCTCGCTGCCGACCCAGATCACCGCCCCCGATATCACCCCGCCCAATGAAGCCAGCGAACTGCAACTGAGTGCCGATGGTGGCCTGCTCACCGGCCGCGGCGAACCGGGCACCACCGTGCAGGTCATCAGCGCCGACGGCACTGTGCTGGGCAACGCCCAGGTCGGTAACGACGGTGTGATCAGCGTGGTCCTGAACCCACCGCAGACCGACGGTCAGGAACTGGACGTGGTGCTGCGCGACGCAGCCGGCAATACTTCGAGCGCCACTATCATGGCGCCCGACACAGACGGCCCACTGCAACCCTCGGGGCTGGCCATCGATACCGCTGGCATTCACCTCACCGGCCAAGGCCAGAACGGTTCCATCGTCACCGTGCGCGACGCCGATGGCAACGTGCTGGGCATCGCCACCGTAGGCGCCGACGGCCGCTTCGATGTCACCCTCAACGCACCGCAGCGCAATGGTGAAAGCCTCACAGTCGAAGCCACTGACAACCTGGGCAACAGCGCAGGGCCCGTAGACTTCACTGCACCCGACTCCACCCCTCCGCAAGTGGTCACCACCCCGGCCATCGATGGCACCGGCACCACGGTCACCGGCAACGGCGAACCGGGCGCCACCGTTACCGTGCGCGGACCGGACGGCAGCGTGCTGGGCAGCACCGTGGTCGGCACTGGCGGCGCATTCGAAATCACCCTCGATACGCCGCAGACCAACGGCCAGGCACTGACCGTGGAGCAACGCGACCCGGCTGGCAACCTGTCAGCGGCGGTCGACTTGCCAGCACCGGATACCCAGGCACCCGATATACCCACCGGCCTGATTCTGGCTGGCGACGGCAGCAGCCTGAGCGGCAGCGGCGAGCCTGGTGCGCAGGTGACCGTGACCGGCACGGGTGGCGCAGTACTGGGTACCGCAACGGTCCAGCCTGACGGTACCTTCCAGGTGACAATCGACCCGCCACAGCTCAATGGCCAGACGCTGTCTGTCACCCAGGCCGACAATACTGGCAACGACTCGCTCGCTGGCACCGTCACTGCACCTGACCTCGAGGCACCGCTGCCGGCACAAGGCCTGGGCCTTGACCCTACCGGCACAGTGCTCAGCGGGCAGGGTGAGGCTGGCAGCACCGTAGAGGTACGCAACGCTGCAGGCGACCTGCTGGGCACCATACCGGTGAATCCGGACGGCACGTTCGAAGTGACACTTGCCCCCGCCCAGACCAACGGTGAAGTGTTGTCGGTGGTGCTGATCGATGGCGGCGGCAATGCCTCGCCGTCGGCCACCTTCACCGCTGATGACAGCACTGCGCCCACTGCGCCTGCGGGCCTTTCCATTACCCCGGGCGGCAGCGCCATCCAGGGTACCGGTGAGGCAGGTTCCACGGTAGAAGTGCGGCTTGCCGACGGCACGTTGATAGGCACCATCGTCGTATCGGCAGGTGGCAACTTCACAGTGCCACTGTCGCCCGCCCAACTGGACGGCCAGGCCCTCGATGTGACGCTGATCGACGCCGCCGGCAATACCTCGGAACCCGGCCAGATCTTCGCTCCGGACATCACGCCACCGGCACTGCCCACCGACGTGGTCGTCAATGGCGATGGCACTGCTGTGACTGGTAACGCACCTGGCGCCAGTTCGGTGACCGTGAGCGATGGGGCCGGCAATGTGATCACTGTGCCGGTCAACCCGGACGGCAGTTTCAGCGTGCCGCTGGATACCCCGCAGAACAACGGCCAGACCGTGACCGTGGTGGTGACCGACGCCGCCGGTAACGACTCGGCGCCGGTCTCTGTCACCGCCCCGGACACCACCGACCCACTGCCGGCCACCGGCATTAGCGTGAGCCCGGACGGCGGCACTGTCGGCGGCACTGCCGAACCTGGCAGCACTGTAGAAATCCGCAACCCCGATGACACCGTGCGCGGCACAGTGACCGTAGGGCCGGACGGTACCTTCGTGGTGCCGGTCGACCCGCCGCTCACAACTGGCGAGACCGTGGCTGTGGTGGTGATCGACCCTGCCGGCAATGAGTCACCCGAGGTGCCAGTAGCTGGCCCTACAGGCACGGAAGTGGCCACACCGTCGGCCCTTGCCATCAGCGCCGACGGCTTCCTGCTGACCGGCCAAGGTACGGTCGGCTCGCTGATTACCGTGACTTCCGGGGGCACCACCCTGGGTACCGCCACAGTTGGCAGCGACGGCACCTTCCGTGTGTTCTTCCAGAATGCCCAGCTCAACGCCCAGACCTTGCAGGTCAGTGCCAAGGCTACCGTCGATGGCGAGCCTTCGGTGCCGGCCATCGTCGTGGCCAATGACACCACGGCACCGAACGCGCCGGCCCAGGTCACCCTCAACGCCACCGGCAGCACGCTGACCGGCCAGGGCGAAGTGGGCGCAACCGTGCGCGTGACAGACGCCCAAGGCACGTTGCTGGGGACTGCCACCGTCGGCAGCAATGGCCTGTTCAGCGTCAGCTTCACCCCGGCCGTGGCCAATGGGCAGAACCTGATCGTGACCCAGGCAGACGCTGCCGGTAACGTTTCGCTCGCGGCCACCCTGCAGGCGCCCGACCTGCAAGCACCGCTGGCGGCCAGCAACCTCAGCCTGAACAGCGCGGCTACCGTGCTCAGCGGCCAGGGCGAAGCCGGCGCCACAGTGACCATTCGCGATGCCAGTGGCGCCATCCTGGCCACCGGCACCGTCAACCAGAGCGGCCAGTTCCAGGTCACCCTGCCCAACGCGCAAGTCACCGGCAGCCCGCTGCAGGTCACTCTCAGCGATGCTGCCGGCAACGTCTCCGGGCCGGCCAACCTCGCCACGCCAGACCGCACGCCACCCGCCGCCATCACCAACCCGGCCTTGAGCCAGGACGGCCGGCAGCTGTCCGGCAGCGGTGAAGTGGGCGCTACGGTGCAAGTGCGCAACGCCGCCGGCAGCGTGCTAGGCACCGCCACGGTGGGCGCCGACGGTCGTTTCACGGTGACCTTCGACACCCCGCAAGCCAACGGCCAGGCTATCGGCGTCACGCAAGTGGATGCCGCCGGCAACACGTCGCCAGCAGTCAATGTGACGACCCCGGACCTGACCCCACCCGCGCCGCTGACCAACGTGGCGTTGAACAACAACGGCCTGACCCTGACCGGCCTGGGCGAAGCCGGCGCCACAGTCACCGTACGCGGCCCGGATGGCACCATCATCGGCACCGGCCTGGTGGCGGCCAATGGCAGCTTTACCCTCACACTCAACAGTGCCCAGCTCAACGCCCAGCACCTGAGCGTTACGCAAACCGACGCGGGCAACAACACCTCCCCCGCCGTGGCAGTTACCGCGCCGGACTTCACCCCGCCTGCGGTACCCACCGCACTCGCCCTGTCCGGTACCGGGCTGCAACTGACTGGTAACGCCGAAGCCGGCAGCACCGTGACCGTACGCGATGCCAGCGGCAACGTGCTGGGCACGGCGGTAGCCGGCAGCAACGGCACCTTCCAGGTCGCCCTGAACAGTGCCCAGACCAATGGCCAGCCCCTGCAGGTGACCGCCACCGATGCAGCCGGCAACGTGTCGCCGACCGCGCCTTACACCGCAGCCGACACCACGCCGCCAGCCGCCGTGACCAACCTGGCGGTTTCCGCCAGTGGCGCCACCCTGACAGGTAATGGCGAAGCAGGCGCAACCGTGACCGTGCGGGCACCTGACGGTACCGTGCTGGGCACCGCCACAGTGGCAGCCGACGGCCACTTCAGCGTGCCCCTGTCGCCGGCGGCGATCACGGGTGAAAGCCTGAACGTGGTCCAGGCCGATGCCGCACAGAACGTCTCCCCTGGGCAAAGCGTCACTGCGCCGGGTGTTCTGGCACCGGCTACACCGGACAACCTGGTACTGGCCGCCGACGGCCTATCGGTGACCGGCACGGCCGACGCGGGCAGCACAGTCAAGGTGTATGGCCCCAACGGCGTATTGCTGGGCAGCAGCCCGGTCGCCAACGACGGTACCTTCACTGTCAACCTGGGCAGTGCACAGGCCAATGGTGAAGTGCTGCAGGTCAGCGCAACGGGCACCGATGGCACCATATCGCTGCCTGCCACCTTGCAGGCACCGGACACCACGGCACCGCAACCACTGACCAACCTGGTGCTGTCCAACGACGGCCTTGTCCTCAGTGGCCGCGGCGAGGCAGGTGCCACCGTTACCGTGCTTGGCGAAGGCGGTATCGAGCTGGGTACTGCCGTGGTCGATGCCAGCGGCAACTTCAGCGTCAACCTGGGCGCCGCACAGATCAACGGCGAACAGCTCAGCGCCAGCCAGTCCGATGTGGCCGGCAACGAGTCCAACAGCGTCAGCCTGATCGCCCCTGACCGCGTCGCCCCGGATGCTGCCGGCAACCTGGCCTTCACCGGGGGTGGCAGCCTGCTCGACGGTACCGGCGAAGCAGGTGCCGCCGTGCGGGTGCTCGCCGCCGATGGTTCGGTGCTGGGCAGTGCAACGGTGCGCGCCGACGGCACCTTCCAGGTCAACCTCGCATCGCCTCAGGCCAACGGCCAGCAAGTGCAAGTGGTACTGACCGACGCGGCTGGCAACCAGTCTGCCGCCAGCGCCATCACCGCACCCGACACCACGCCGCCAACGGCACCTGCCGAACTGGCCGTTTCCGGGGATGGCGTCACCCTCACCGGCCGTGGCGAAGCAGGCGCGCTGGTGACCGTGACCAACCCGGCCGGCGACGAAATCGGCAGCGCCATCGTCGATGCCAGCGGCCACTTCACCATCACCCTGAACCCGGCACTGGGCAACGCCGAGCTGCTCAGCTTCACCCAGGCCGATGCGGCCGGCAACGTGTCGGCAGTGGCAACCCTGCAAACCCCGGACTTCACCCCGCCAGCACCGCTCACCCAGGTGGTGATCAACGCCGACGGCAGTGTGGTCAGCGGCCAAGGCGAAGCCGGCGCGACGGTAATCGTGAGCAACGGCGCCGGTACCGTACTGGGCACAGGTACCGTGCTTGCCGACGGTAGCTTCCGCGTCGAACTGTCACCCGCGCAAATCAACAACCAGTTGCTGTCGGTGCTGCAGGCCGACCCACCCGGCAACGTCAGCCTGCCGGTCAGCGTACTGGCGCCGGACCACACGCCACCTGCGGCGGCAACCGAGCTGCGGCTCAATGCGGCTGGCGACGAGCTGGGCGGGGTCGGCGAAGTGGGCGCCACCGTGCGCGTCTTCGTCGGTACCACGCAGATCGGTACCGGCACAGTGGGCGCCGACGGCACCTTCATCGTCGAGCTTGATGGCGCGCAGCTCAACGGCCAGGTGCTGCAGGTAACCCTGACCGATGCAGCCGGCAACATCTCGCCAATCAGTTCGGTCACGGCGGTTGACACCACGCCACCGGCCACCGTGATCGCCACCATCAACGACAGCGGTACCCAGGTGATCGGTACTGCCGAAGCCGGCACGCGTGTCACCGTGGTCAACAACAACGGCGACCTGCTGGGCCAGGTGACGGTCGACCCGGACGGCACTTTTGTCCTCAACCTGAACAACCCGCAGATCAACGGCGAAGTCCTCACCGTCATCGCCCAGGACACCACCGGCAACCCGTCGGCGCCCCTGCAGGTGAACGCGCCAGACCTCACGGCGCCAGTGCAACCCGATAACCTGTTGCTCAACCCGGCAGGCACGTCGATGACCGGTACGGCAGAAGCCGGCACCACCATCACGGTGCGTGACCCGAACAACAACGTCGTAGGCACCGTGGAAGTGGGTGCAAACGGCCAGTTCACCGTGCCGATCAACCCGCCGCAGAACAACGGCCAGTTACTCACGGTGGTGTCCACGGACGATGCGGGCAACGCCTCGGTGGTTGTGCCCTATCAGACCAACGACACTTCACCGCCTGGGCTGGTCACCGACATGGCCATCAACAACACGTTCGATGTGCTGACCGGCAAGGGCGAGCCTAATGCCACCGTCACCATCAGCCGCGGCGGATCGGTGATCGGCACTGGCACGGTAGATGCCGCGGGTAACTTCCAGATAACGCTGGTGCCGGCGGCGGGCTCGCTCGCAACCTTGGCAGTGACGCAATCCGACGGCATCAATACCTCTGCGGTCGCCACGTACATCACACCACTGATCGCGCCGCCAGTGCCCCCCACCAACGTGACGCTGGGCAGCGACGGGCTGACCTTGGCCGGTAATGCGCCTAGCGGCGTGGGCATCCGCGTCTACGATGCCGCAGGCAACCTGATCGGCACAGGCGGCGCTACCCTGAACGGCACCTTTACCCTGACGCTGAACACAGCGCAGCTCAACGGCCAGCATATTTCGGTGACTGCTGTAGCACTGGTGGGCGGCGAATCGCAGCCGACCTTCCTGCAAGCCGCCGACATCACGCCACCGGCCAACCCACTGGTGACCGGGCTGTCTCTGAACGGCCTGGTGCTGACCGGCACCGGTGAAGCAGGGGCGACGGTGACCGTGCGCGACGCCAGCAACAACGTGCTCGGCACGGCGGTGGTAAATGGCGGTGGCGTGTTCACCGTCAACCTGAACGCCGCACAGCTCAACGGCCAGGTACTGGGCGTGAGCCAGGCCGATGCTGCGGGCAATGTGTCGGGCAGTACCAGCTACACCGCCACAGACGTGCAACCGCCTGCAACACCGACCAACGTCACCATCAACGGCGCGGGCACGGTGCTCACCGGTAACGGTGAAGCGGGCGCCACCGTTACGGTCCAAGGCCCCAACGGCCAGGTCGGTACCGGTGTGGTGCAAGCCAATGGCACCTTCACCATCACACTGACCTCGCCACAGAACGACGGGCAACTGCTGGTGGTGCGCCAGGCCGATGCTGCGGGCAACTTGTCCGGTAGCACCAGCGTGACCGCACCGGATACCACCCCGCCAGCCGCCCCGCTGGCCACCATCAACGCCAACGGCACCTCGGTCAGCGGTTCTGGCCAGATCGGCAGCACGGTCACCGTGCGCAACAGCGCCGGCACCGTGCTGGGGACTGCAACGGTGGGCAGCAACGGCCTGTTCGTGGTCAGCCTGACTGCGGCGCAGATCGACAACCAGGCGCTCAGCGTCACCCTCACCGACAGCGCCGGCAACATCTCCACCGGCACTGGGCTGACCGCACCAGACCTGACCCCGCCTGCGGCTGCCGGCAACCTGCTGATAAGTGCCGACGGCGGTACCCTGACCGGTACTGGCGAAGTGGGTGCCACCGTAACCGTACGCAGCGCCAGCGGTACCGTACTGCAAACCACGACGGTGCAGCCGAACGGCACCTTTACCGTGACCCTGAGCCCGCCTCAGGACAACGGCCAGATCCTCTCGGTGACCCTCAGTGACCCGCGCGGCAACGTGTCGGGCAACGTCAACGTCACCGCGCCGGATGTGGATGCCAACGCGCCAGTCATCGCCAGCGACAACCTGGCCACGGCCACGGTCAACCTGGCAGCGGTCAGTGCCACCAAGACCTACACCGACAGCTTCACCACGCTGCTATCGGGCTTCTCCAAGACCTACACCTGGACGGTGGCGGCAGGCACCACGGCCGACCCGACCCTCACACTGACCACCAACAGCGTGCTGGCGCTGCTCAACAACACCAGCTTCACCCTGCAGGTAAAAGACGCCAGCGGCGCCTGGGTGACCATCGCCACCGGCAACACGCAGGGCCTACTGGACCTGATCGTGCTGCCGATCGGCTTGCAGGTGGACATTGGCGTGCTGCAAGCCGGTGACTACCGGCTGACCGTGGGCAGTGGCGGCATCGGCCTGGTGACCAACGTGAGCACCTCGCTGGACATCACCTCCACCAGCCTGACCCAGTTCACCGGCACCGGCACGGCCACCTCGGGCAACGTCATCACCGACGTGGGCACCGATGGCGCGGTGGATGCCCGTGGCCCGGACAGCGCCGCCGTGCTGCAAGTGCTGAAAAACGGCAGCTATGTCTCGGCCGGTACTTCGACCACGGTCCAGGGCCAGTACGGCACCCTGGTGATCAGTGCCGATGGCAGTTACACCTACACGCCTAACGGCAGCCCGAACAGTGTCGGCAAGGTGGACGTGTTCAGCTACCAGCTGGTGCACCCGAACGGCTTGTCCGATACCGCCAACCTGTACGTGCGCATCGACAGCCCGCAAGCCACGGAGGTCTGGAGCAACACCAACTACGCTGCACCGGCCACGGTGGTCGACGCAGTCAACGATGTCGGTACCAGCCACGTCACCCTGGCCAACCGCGTGGACACCAGCAGCAGCACCCTGGGCTCGCTGAGCCTGCCGGTGATCGGTACCCGCCAGGCCACCTACACCACCACGGTTGCCGCCGATACCACGGCCAACCTGCAGGTGGTGGTCAACTCCACCAACCTGTTGAGCCTGCTCAACGGCACCACCATCGAGCTGCTCAAGCTCAACCCGGCCACCGGCCAGTATGTGCTGGTGCAGTCGGTCCCGGGGGGTTCGCTGATCAGCCTGCTGGGTGGCGGCGCGGGGTATACCTTCCAGAACCAGGGGGCTGGCACCTACCACGTGCGTGTCACCGCCGGCGGCATCGGCCTGCTCAGTTCCATCACCACCAGCCTCAACGCCACCACCACGCACCTGACCGAGTTCGTGGTCAGCGGCGCGACGGCAGCCACCGGCAACCTGCTGAGTGACGACAACGTCGGTTCGGCACTGACCGTGCTGAGCGTGCTGACAGCGGCCAACACCTACACCATCCCGGGCTACAACGGGGTGAGCGTGGCCGGCACCTACGGCACGCTGCTGGTGCATGCCGACGGCAGCTACACCTACACCCTCAACCCGGGGCTTACCTCGGCGGTGGTCGGCCAGCACGACACCTTCACCTACGAGCTGACCCACCCGAACGGCACCACCGACACGGCAACGCTGACCGTCAACCTGGACAATGCTGCCGGCCTCACCACCTTCACTTCGCTGCAGGCCGACACCGGTGACGAGGCAGTAGCGCTGGCCAGCCTGGCAGCCGCCACCGATGTGATCGCCGGTACCGACGGCAACGACCACCTCGATGGCAGCCAGGGTGGCCACATCACCCTGCAGGGTGGTGCAGGTAACGACACGCTGGTGGTGGTCGACCAGAACTTCGCCAGCGTCGAGGGCGGCACCGGTACCGACACCCTGCTGTGGGGCGGCGGCGATGCCAGCATCGACCTGGGCAACCTGGCCGGGCGCGTGCACGACATCGAAGTCATCGACCTCAACGACACCAGTTCGGTGGCGCTGACGCTCAACCTGGCGGACGTGGTGGCAATCACCGAAACCGGCACCGACACACTCATCATCAAAGGGGACGACAAAGACTCGGTTCACATGACGGACAACTGGACGCTGGTCGGGAACCAAACTGCCGACGGTATCGACTATAACCAATACACGGCCCAGGAGGATCCAAGCCATCACCTGTGGGTGCAGAACGGTATCCATGTGGTCTGAGGCCGCTGCAAACCCGCCGGGCAAATGCCCGGCGGCAAGGACGACCAGCAGTAAGGGAACTATGTGAAGCGAAGCAGTCCGCTGTCACCGCTGTTGCTGGGAGCCTTCGGGCTCCTGGCTCTGAACTTCCACCCGGTTGCCCAGGCAGCCGATGACATAGACCCCCAACTGCGCCAGATCGGGCCATCGCTGTTACGCGATGCGCCCGAAGCGGTGCCCGCACGCCCCGCCACCGGCATGGCCCCGGTCGCCAGTGGCGAGCGGCTGGGGCTGACCGACGCGGTGCTGCAGGCCGCTCAATGGCACCCCAGCATTGCCGAGGCCATCGGCAACCTCTATAAGCAGGGCGAAGGCATCAACGTCGCCCGCGCCGGGTATTACCCGCAGATTTCCGGCGGTATCCGCACCGGTTATGACACCGGTTATGGCGGCGACCGCAACAGCCAGGCGCTGAACCTGTCGCTCAAGCAGATGCTCTACGACTTCGGCAAGGTCGACAGCGCCGTCAGCGCGGCCCAGGCTGCCGCCGCGCGCGCCCAGGCCAATATCCTGCTGGTGGTCGACGACCTGGCCCGCGACACCGCTTATGCCTGGATCGAAACCCGCCGATATGAACAACTGATGACCATTGCCCGCGACCAGATTCGCGGGGTCGGTGACATTGCCGGCATGGCCCGCCAGCGCAGCGACATGGGCGCCAGCACGCGCTCCGACGTGGTGCAGGCCGAGTCCCGTGTGGAGAGCGCCCGCGCCACGCTGGAGGAATACCAGTCGCAGTACGAGCGCTGGCGTTCGACCCTGGCGGCACTGATGGGGCGCATCACCCCACCGGCGCTGGCCGAGGATTCGCCAGCAGCGCTGAACCAGGCCTGCAAGCGGCCCTCGCAAGGCGATGACCGCCTGCCTGCCGTGCTCATGGCCCTGGCCCAGCGCGCCCAGGGCCAGGCCGAGCTGGCCCAGGCCAAGGCCGAGGCCTACCCGACCTTGTCGTTGCAACCGCAGGTCAACCACTACCTGGACAACGACTACAACCGCGACAACTCACGCATGGACCGCACCCAGGCAGGCATCTACCTGAACGTCGAGGTGCCTATCTATCAAGGGGGTGCCATCAGCGCCCGCAGCCGCGCAGCCGGCCACGCCCTGACCGCCGCCGACTCCGCCGAAGACGCGGCCCGCCTGCAAGCCCGTCGCGGCCTGGCCGAGGCCATGGCACAAACCTCCGGGCTAGGCCGCCGGCTGACTTCGCTGGAAGCGCGCCAGGTCAGCATCCAGGAAGCGCGCATGCTCTACGGCCGCCAGTACCTGGACCTGGGCACGCGGCCCCTGCTCGACCTGCTCAACGCCGAGCAGGAGATCTACCAGTCACGCTTCGAACTCGCCGGCACCCGCTCCGACCTGCTGCGCCTGGATGTCGACTGCCTGTACAACACCGGCGCCCTGCGCACGGCCTTTGGCCTTGAGGGGCGCAACCTGCAAGGGGTGGAGATCCAGCCATGACCGATTCGATCAATGTGACCCTGCCTGAACAGCCCACGGCCCCCGCGGCCGAAGCGCCTCATCGACCGGACCTTGGGCCGTGGCTGGAAGTGATGCTGCAGGTGGCGCACCACTACCGCCTGGACGTGTCGCCCCAGCGTATTCGCCTGGCCGCCGTCGAGGATGCCCGGCCGCTGGATGAAATCCTTCGCCACATGGCGCGCCAGGCCGGCCTGGCCCTGCGCTTCGTGCGCTTCGACGCCAAGGGCTTGAGACAGTGGCGTACACCGCTGGTACTGGAACTGGACGATGGCCAGCTGGCGGTGGTGGAATCGGTCACCGAAGAGGACGACCTGGCGGTGGTGTTTGCCGGTGACCAGGGCCTGACCTCTCGCCTGCCCCGCGACAGCCTCAAGGGCCGCATCAACCGCGTTGCGCTGCTGCGCCCGGCGCGGCCGCTGCGCGATGTGCGCACCGATGACTACACCGCACCCTACGACCGCCACTGGTTTGCCCGCATCGTGCTGCGCGACCTGCGCCCCTATGGGCAGGTGATGGTCGCCTCGCTGGTAGCCAACGTATTGGCCCTCGCGGGGGTGCTGTTCTCGATGCAGGTGTACGACCGGGTGATCCCGGCCGAGTCGCTGCCAACCCTGTACGTGCTGTTCGGGGGTGTAGTGCTGGCGCTGGTGTTCGACTTCAGCATGCGCCTGCTGCGGCTGAAGGTGACCGACCTGCTCGGCAAACGCGCCGACCTGCGGGTGAGCGACCTGGTCTACGGGCATGCCTTGCGCCTGCGCAACTCGGTGCGGCCGAAGTCCACCGGTTCGTTCATCTCGCAACTGCGCGAGCTGGAATCGATCCGCGACCTGATCACTTCCAGCACCGCCACGGCGCTGGCCGACCTGCCGTTCTTCCTGTTGTTCCTGTTCGTGTTCTGGCTGATCGGCGGCGTGCTGGTGTTCATCCCGCTAGCCGCGCTGCTGGCCATGGTGGTGCCTGGGGTACTGGCCCAACGGCGCCTGGCGCGGCTGGCCAATGCCTCCATGCGCGAGTCGGCGCTGCGCAACGCCATGCTGGTAGAAAGCATCCAGGGCCTGGACGAGATCAAGGCACTGCAGGCCGAAGCACGCTTCGAACGGCAGTGGAACCAGTACAACGCCGCCTGCGCCCACACCAACCTACGCCTGCGCACCCTCACCAACGGCCTGGTGACCTGGACCCAGAACGTGCAGGGCGCGGTTTTTGCCGTGGTCATCGTGGTCGGCGCGCCGATGGTCATCGCCGGCGACCTTACTACCGGTAGCCTGGTGGCGGCGTCGATGCTGTCGTCACGGATGATGGCGCCACTGGCGCAACTGACCCATGTACTGACCCGCTGGCAGCAGGCCAAGGTGGCCCTGCAAGGGCTGGACAAGCTGATGCAGTCACCGGTCGACCACCCCGAAGGCGAAGCCCGCGTACACCTGCCGGCGATTCGTGGCGAGTACCGCCTGCGCCAGGCCAACTTCCGCTACAGCGAGGAGTCCCCGCCAGTGCTGAACATCGGCCAGCTGGATATCCAGCCGGGCGAGCGCATTGCCGTTCTCGGGCGCAACGGCGCCGGCAAGTCGACCCTGCTGCAAGCCCTGGGAGGGGCCATGGACCTGGTGCAAGGCGAGGTCAGCCTGGACGGCATCGCCATGGGCCACCTCGACCCGGCCGACCTGCGCCGTGACGTGGGCCTGCTGCCACAGTACGCGCGCTTGTTCCACGGCACCCTGCGGGAAAACCTCACCCTCGGCGCCGGCCAGGCCAGTGACCAGGAGCTGGTGGCCGCGCTGGCTGCCACGGGCGCGCTGGACTTCGTCCGCCGCCTGCCCAAGGGCATGGACCACCTGATCCTGGAAGGCGGCCTGGGCTTGTCCGGCGGCCAGCGCCAGGCCCTGGTGCTGTCGCGCCTGCTGGTGCGCCAGCCGCAAGTGTTGCTGCTGGACGAGCCGACTGCGTCGCTGGACGACATGACCGAGCGCAAACTGCTGGATAACCTCGAACGCTTCTGCCAGGGCCGCACCCTGGTGATCGCCACCCACCGCCTGAGCGTGCTGCAACGGGTCGACCGCATCCTGGTGCTGGACGGCGGGCGCATCGTCATCGATGACACCCGCGATGCCGCGCTGGCCAAACTGCAAGGAGCCCAGGCATGAGCAACCATGAACTCCCGGCCTCCTACCTGGATGGGCAGGACGACCAGGCGGTGTTCCGCGCCGGCCGCATCATCACCATCTGTGCCTTGATGCTGGCCGCATTCCTGGGCTGGGCCGCCTGGTTCGAGGTGACCGAAGTGTCCACCGGCACCGGCAAGGTGATCCCCAGTTCGCGGGAGCAGGTGATCCAGTCGTTCGAGGGCGGCATCGTCGCGCAGATGAGCGTTGCCGAAGGCGACCTGGTCGAGCGCGGCCAGGTGCTGGCCCAGCTCGACCCGACCAAGACCGCCTCCAGTGTCGGCGAGAGCGAAGCCAAGTACCGCGCTGCCAAGGCCAGCCAGGCACGCCTGCAGGCAGAGGTCACGGGCAAGCCGCTGACCTTCCCGGAAAGCCTGCGCGACTCGCCCGACCTGATCGACGCGGAAACCGCGCTGTACCAGACCCGCCGCCGCGGGCTGGAGCAGACCCTGGCTGGCATCCAGGACTCGCTGCAACTGGTGCGCAGCGAGCTGAAGATTACCGAGAACCTTGCAAAGATGGGCGCCTCCAGCCGGGTCGAAGTGATTCGCCTGAACCGCCAGCGTTCGGAGCTGGAGCTCAAGGCCAACGAAGCCCGCTCCGACTACCTTGTGCGTGCCCGGGAAGAGCTGGCCAAAGCCAGCGCCGAGGCCGACAGCCTGTCGGAAGTGGTCCGCGGGCGCAGTGACTCGCTTACCCGCCTGACCTTGCGCTCACCGGTGCGCGGCATCGTCAAGGACATCGAGGTCAATACCCTGGGCGGCGTGGTGCAGCCCGGTGGCCAGGTGATGAAGATCGTGCCGATGGACGAACGCCTGCTGATCGAAACCCGCATCGCCCCACGCGATATCGCCTTCATCCACCCGGATCAGGCGGCCAAGGTCAAGATCAGTGCCTATGACTATTCGGTGTATGGCGGGCTGGATGGCAAGGTGGTAGGGATCTCGCCGGACACCCTGCAGGATGAGGTGAAACCGGAAATCTACTACTACCGGGTGTTCATCCGCACCGAGCAGGACAGCTTGCAGAACAAGGCCGGCAAGCATTTTGCGATCGTGCCGGGGATGATTGCCACGGTGGATATCCGCACCGGCGAGAAGACCATCCTCGATTACCTGATCAAGCCGCTGAACCGGGCCAAGGAGGCCCTGCGCGAACGCTGATCCAGGCGTTTACACACATCACCTGTGGGAGCGGGCATGCCCGCGAACACCGGCGAAGCCGGTGCCATGTACCGCGTCGCACGCTTCGCGGGCATGCCCGCTCCCACAGGGTCCCAAGCATCCCCGGGTTCTGTGCAAAATGCCTAAAGCCCGACCAAAACAGGCCGATAACCGGTTATCCCCTGTTCCCCACCGAAGGTCACCATGGCCACGCAAAATGCCCGCGCGGACTCGTTGTCCCTGCTGCTGTTCACCCTGCGCAGCGGCAAGTTGATGGCAATCAACCTGCTCAAGGTCAGCGAAATCATCCCCTGCCCGCCGCTGACCAAGCTGCCGGAATCGCACCCCAACGTGAAAGGTGTGGCGACCCTGCGTGGCCATTCGCTGTCGGTCATCGACCTGTCACGCGCCATCGGCGAGCGGCCCCTGGAAGACCCGCAAGGCGGCTGCCTGATCGTCACTGAAATCAGCCGCTCGCGCCAAGGCCTGCATGTGCAGGCGGTCAGCCGCATCGTGCATTGCCTGAGCACCGACATCAAACCGCCGCCCTTTGCTTCGGGCAACCGCTCGTACATCACCGGCGTGACGCGGGTCGACAACACCCTGGTGCAGGTGCTGGACATCGAAAAAGTCATCCACTCCATCGCCCCACCGCAGGCCGAACCAGCTCACGGCACCCTGAGCGAAGAAGACGCCAGCCTGCTGGCCGCCGCCAACATCCTGGTGGTGGACGACAGCCAGGTGGCCCTGCAGCAGTCGGTGCACACCCTGCGCAACCTGGGCATCGAATGCCACACCGCACGCAGCGCCAAAGATGCCATCAACGTGTTGCTGGAGCTGCAAGGCACCGCCCAAGAGATCAACATCATCGTCTCCGACATCGAAATGAGCGAGATGGATGGCTACGCCTTCACCCGCACCCTGCGCGAAACCCCTGACTTCCAGCACCTGTACGTGCTGCTGCACACCTCGCTGGACAGTGCCATGAGCAGCGAGAAGGCAACCCAGGCCGGGGCCAACGCCATCCTCACCAAGTTCTCCTCGCCAGAGCTGACCGATTGTCTGGTGGTGGCCGCGCGTACCGTGGTGTTTGCCGAGCACTGATATATTAAGCGACAAACTCCCCGGCTTGCCGCCGGGGGTGAGTCGGGCATAATTCGCGCCCCTCGCAAGCAAATTGCCGGAATCACGTATGAAGTTTTTCAGCTCTATCCTGATCACCTGCGCCCTCTTCAGCGGTATCGCCCAGGCCTCCAGCAGCCAGGCCTGGAACGAGCAGCGCCAACAGATGCTCAAGGCCTGCCTGGCCGCCAGCCAGTTCAAGGATGCCCACGCCCGCGGCAAGCCCGCCGAGTTCGATGACCAGGTCGGCATGAGCGCCCTGCTGGTCGAAGGCGTCTACCCGCAGAAGCACATGCAGCAACGCACCGGCACCGAGCTGTGCCTGTACGACCGCCAGCACCAGCGTGCCTTCATCAGCGAGTGGAGCCCGGAAGCCAAGTGACCGACAGCTTGCGATTCGGTTGTACCGGCTGCGGCAAGTGCTGCACCGGGCACCACGTGCCCCTGACGCTGGCCGAGGCCCGCCGCTGGGCAGATGATGCCGGCCAGGTGATAGTGCTTATCGAGGCCTTCGTGACTGATGGCCCCGGTATGCCGCCTGAGCAGCGCGAACATGCGCTGCGCCGCTCGTACCCAGTGGCTTGCGGCCACGGCGAGGCACGCGTGTCGGTGACCTTCGCCGCGTTCAACCCTGGCCGATGCCGCAACCTCGACGACAACGACCTGTGCACCATCTACGACCAGCGCCCGTTGGTCTGTCGCATCTACCCGGTGGAAATCAACCCGCACATTCCGCTGCGCCCGGCCAGCAAGGACTGCCCGCCCGAGGCCTGGCAGCAGGGGCCGGAACTGATACACGGCACCCAACTGGTGGATGCGGAACTGGAAGCGCTGGTGCAAGCCTCGCGGCAGGCCGACCGCGATGACATTGCCGCCAAGGTGGCGGTGTGCCAGGCGCTGGGCATGACCACCAGTGCGCTCAAGGGCAATGGCTTTACCGCCTACCTGCCGGACATGGGCGCGTTTGCCACGGCGCTGGCGCGCGAGCAGTGGGATGACGATGGGCATTGGACCTTGCATGTGCAGGATGAGGCGCTGGTCGCGAGCTTGCAGGGGCTTGGTTTGCGCACTACCAGTGAAACCCCGGTGTACTACGCCTTCATCGGCTTCTAGCCGGAGCGACTTCAGAAAGCCCTCCACGGTAACTGTGGGAGCGGGCGTGCCCGCGAACACCGGCGCAGCCGGTGCCATCCACCGCGTTGTATTCTTCGCGGGCACGCCCGCTCCCACAGTCGTCCCCAGTCGCATGCCAGCAGGTGAAACTGACACGGCTGTCAGCCAGCCGTCACGCTGCCGACCCGGTTCGGGGGCTATAAGATTGAGTACAGACAACCGTTTCCCTCCCTTCTGGCCAAGGTGCCCGCACCGATGCGACGTCCGTCCCGCTCTGCCTTCCTCGCCGCCCTGGCGCTCCTGGCCCTGGTGGTAGCAGGCATCTGGTTCAGCCAGCGCCAACCCGCACCGGCTACTCGCGCGCAAACCGCCGTGCCGGTACGCGTGGTCAGCGTTGCCCAGCAGGACGTGCCGCGCTATGCCAGCGCCATCGGCTCGGTGCTGTCGCTGCACAGCGTCGAGGTCCGGCCACAAGTAGAGGGGATACTCACCCAAGTGCTGGTCAAGGAAGGCCAATGGGTCAAGCAAGGCGACCTGCTCGCCACCCTCGACGATCGCAGCATCCGCGCCAGCCTCGACCAGGCCCGTGCACAACTCGGCCAGAGCCAGGCACAGATCCAGGTGGCCGGCGTCGACCTCAAGCGCTACCGCCTGCTCAGCAGCGATGATGGCGTGTCCAAGCAAACCCTCGACCAGCAACAGGCGTTGGTCAACCAGCTGCAAGCCACGGTCAAGGGCAACCAGGCGGCCATCGCCAATGCCGAGGTGCAACTCTCCTACACCCAGATACGCTCGCCGGTAACCGGGCGCGTCGGCATCCGCAATATCGACCCCGGCAACCTGGTGCGCACCAGCGACACCCAGGGGCTGTTCAGCGTGACCCAGATCGACCCGATCGCTGTGGAGTTCTCGCTGCCGCAACAGATGCTGTCGACCCTCCAAGGCCTGCTCAAGGCGCAAACGCCTGCGCTGGTCGAGGCCTACATGGATGCCGATGGCGAGCGCAACCTGCTGGGCGCAGGCCACCTTGCGCTGATCGACAACCAGATTTCGGCCAACACCGGCACGGTGCGGGTCAAAGCCGAGTTCGACAACAAGGACGGCCTGCTGTGGCCGGGGCAACTGGTCACCGTACGGTTGCGCACGGCGATGGACGAAGACGCCCTGGTGGTGCCGCCGCCCGTGGTGCAACGCAGCATCGATGGCCACTTCGTCTACCGCGTCGACGGCGACAAGGTCACCAGCGTGCCGGTCAAGGTGCTGTACCAGGACAGCACACTGAACATCGTCGCCGGGGTAAAGGCCGGTGACCAGCTGGTGCTCGATGGCCAGTCGCGCCTCAAACCCGGCTCCAGGGTCGAGATCACCCCTGATGCCCCGGCGCCTGCCGAGATGGCCGACCGCAGGAGCCAGCCATGAACACCCGCAATGGCGTCTCGGCCTGGTGCATCGATCACCCTATCGCAACCCTGCTGCTGACCTTCGCCCTGGTGCTGCTGGGCGCCATCGCCTTCCCGCGGTTGCCCGTGGCGCCGCTGCCCGAGGCCGATTTCCCGACCATCCAGGTCACTGCCCAGCTGCCCGGTGCCAGCCCGGAAACCATGGCCTCGTCGGTGGCCACGCCGCTGGAGGTGCAGTTCAGCGCCATCCCCGGCATGACCCAGATGACCAGCAGCAGCGCGCTGGGCTCGACTACGCTGATCCTGCAGTTCACCCTCGACAAGAACATCGACACCGCCGCCCAGGAAGTGCAGGCGGCGATCAACACCGCCACCGCCCGCCTGCCCCAGGACCTGCCCAGCCCGCCCACCTGGCGCAAGGTCAACCCGGCCGACAGCCCGGTGGTAATCCTCACCGTCAGCTCTGCACAGATGCCCGGCAACGAGCTCAGCGACTACGCCGAAACCCTCCTGGCCCGCCAGCTCAGCCAGATCGACGGGGTCGGCCTGATCAACATCACCGGCCAGCTGCGCCCAGCCATACGGGTGCAGGCACAACCCGAGAAACTGGCAGCCATCGGCCTGACCCTGGCCGACGTGCGCCTGGCCATCCAGCAGACCAGCCTGAACCTGGCCAAAGGCGCGCTGTACGGCGAGCACAGCGTGTCGACCATTGCCGCCAACGACCAGCTGTTTCACCCCGAAGACTATGCCCAGCTGATCGTCAGCTACCGCAACGGCGCCCCGGTGCACCTGAAGGATGTGGCCAAGGTGATCAACGGTGCCGAGAACGCGTATGTAAGGGCCTGGTCGGGCAATCAGCCGGGGCTTAACCTGGTGATCTTCCGCCAGCCCGGCGCCAATATCGTCGACACCGTGGACCGGGTGCTCGACGCCTTGCCGCGCTTGCAGGAAATGCTGCCGGCCTCGGTTGAAGTGTCGGTGCTGCAGGACCGCACCCAGACCATCCGCAGCTCGCTGCACGAAGTCGAGCTGACCCTGATGATCGCGGTGGCGCTGGTGATCGGGGTAATGGCGCTGTTCCTGCGTCAGTGGTCGGCCACCTTCATTGTCTCCAGCGTGCTCGGCGTCTCGCTGATCGCCACGTGCGCACTGATGTACGTGTTCGGTTTCAGCCTCAACAACCTGACCCTGGTGGCCATCGTCATTGCCGTCGGCTTCGTGGTCGATGACGCGATCGTCGTGGTGGAAAACATCCATCGCCACCTGGAAGCCGGCGACGATAGCCGCACCGCAGCGCTCAAAGGCGCCGGCGAGATCGGTTTCACCGTGGTGTCGATCAGTTTCTCGCTGATCGCCGCCTTCATTCCACTGCTGTTCATGGGCGGTGTGGTGGGCCGGCTGTTCAAGGAGTTCGCCCTGACCGCCACGGCGACCATCCTGATTTCGGTGGTGGTCTCGCTGACCCTGGCTCCCACCCTTTCGGCGCTGTTCATGCGCCGCCCACCTGGCGACCACCAAGGCGGTTTCGGCCAGCGCCTGCTGGGTTGGTACGAAAAAGGCCTGGACCGCGCACTGGCCCACCGGCGGATCACGCTGGGGGTGTTCGGCATTACCCTGGCGCTGGCCGTGGCCGGCTACGTGGGCATCCCCAAAGGCTTCTTCCCGCTGCAGGACACCGGCTTCATCCTTGGCACAACCGAGGCAGCGGCGGATGTGTCCTACCCGTCGATGATCGAGAAGCACCTGGCGCTGGCGAAGATCATCGGTGACGACCCGGCAGTGCGCGCCTATTCGCACTCGGTCGGGGTGACCGGCAGCAACCAGACCATCGCCAACGGCCGTTTCTGGATCTCGCTAAAGCCCCGCGGCGAGCGCGACGTCTCGGCCAGCGAATGGATCGACCGGATCCGCCCGAAGCTGGCCCAGGTGCCGGGCATCGTCCTGTACATGCGCGCCGGCCAGGACATCAACCTCAGCTCCGGCCCGTCACGCACCCAGTACCAGTACGTGCTCAAGAGCAACGACGGGGTCGCGCTCAACCTGTGGACCCAGCGCCTGACCGACCGCCTGCGGGAAAACCCGGCGCTGCGCGACCTGTCCAACGACCTGCAACTGGGCGCCAGCGTCACCCGCATCGATATCGACCGCCAGGCCGCAGCGCGTTTCGGCCTGACCACCACCGACGTCGACCAGGCCTTGTACGATGCCTTCGGCCAGCGCCAGATCAGCGAATTCCAGACCGAGACCAACCAGTACAAGGTCATCCTCGAACTGGACGCGCAACAGCGTGGCAAGGCTGAAAGCCTCAATTTCTTCTACCTGCGCTCGCCACTGACCAACGAGATGGTGCCGCTGTCGGCCCTGGCGCATGTCGCCGCGCCAAGCACCGGGCCGCTGTCGATCAGCCACGACGGCCTGTTCCCGGCCGCCAACCTGTCGTTCAACCTGGCCCCCGGTGTGGCCTTGGGTGATGCGGTGCAGATCCTGGAACGTGCGCAGCGCGAGCTGGGTATGCCCGACTCGATCACCGGCAACTTCCAGGGCGCCGCCCAGGCGTTCCAGAGCTCGCTGTCGAGCCAGCCCTACCTGATCCTTGCCGCGCTGGTGGCGGTGTACATCATCCTCGGCGTGCTCTACGAGAGCTTCGTCCACCCGCTGACCATCATCTCCACCCTGCCCTCCGCCGGCCTGGGCGCGATCATCCTGCTGTGGGCCAGCGGGCAGGACTTCAGCATCATGGGGCTGATCGGCGTGGTCCTGCTGATCGGCATCGTCAAGAAGAACGGCATCCTGCTCATCGACTTCGCGCTCGAAGCCCAGCGCCATCACGGCATGACGCCCGAGCAGGCGATACGCCAGGCCTGCCTGGTGCGCTTCCGCCCGATCATCATGACTACCCTGGCCGCGCTGCTGGGCGCAGTGCCGCTGATGTTCGGCTTTGGCACCGGCGCCGAGCTGCGCCAGCCACTGGGCATTGCGGTGGTGGGTGGCCTGCTGGTGAGCCAGGCCCTGACGCTGTTCACCACCCCGGTCATATACTTGGCCCTGGAGCGCCTGTTCCACCGCCGCCAGGCTGCCCCTGCGGCAGCGCCAAGTGCCAGCTAGGACAAGACCATGCGTGTGCTGATCATCGAAGACGAAGAAAAAACCGCCGACTACCTGCATCGCGGCCTGAGCGAACAGGGCTTTACCGTGGACCTGGCACGGGACGGCATCGATGGCCTGCACCTGGCCCTGGAGGGCGACTACGCGGTAATCGTGCTGGATGTGATGCTGCCTGGCCTGGACGGCTATGGTGTGCTGCGCGCCTTGCGCGCGCGCAAGCAGACGCCGGTGATCATGCTGACCGCCCGTGAGCGGGTCGAAGACCGCATTCATGGCCTGCGTGAAGGCGCCGACGACTACCTGGGCAAGCCGTTCTCGTTCCTCGAACTGGTCGCCCGCCTGCAAGCCCTGACCCGCCGCAGCAGCAGCCATGAACCGTTGCAGGTGCAAGTGGCAGACTTGTGGATCGACCTGATGGCACGCAAGGCCACACGCGCCGGCCAGCGTCTGGACCTGACTGCCAAGGAGTTCTCGCTGCTCAGCGTGCTGGCCCGGCGGCAGGGTGAAATCCTGTCGAAGACGGCGATTGCCGAGCTGGTCTGGGACATCAACTTCGACAGCGACGCCAACGTCGTGGAAGTGGCGATCAAACGCCTGCGCGCCAAGCTCGACGGGCCCTTCGACAACAAGCTGCTGCACACCATCCGAGGCATGGGCTATGTCCTGGAAAACCGTGCGGGGTAATTCCATCGCCCTGCGCCTGTCGGCGCTGTTCATTCTGGTGGCGCTGGGTGTATTCCTGCTGATCGGCTGGGCGCTGTATCGCCAGGTCGACCGCAGCCTCGACCTGTTGCCGCAAGCGGAGCTGGACGCGCGCTTCAGCGTGCTCGAATCCACCCTCAACCGCTTCGGCACGCCAGATCACTGGACCAAGATCAACAACAAGCTCAACCTGCTCAGCGAAGAGGACAAGCGCATCCGCTTCTGGGTGGTCAGCAGCAACCCGGCCTACGACTACGGTCACCCCAGCGAGCTGGTACGTGCCTTCGCCGAGGGGCCACAGGGCATGCGCGACCTGCACCTGCCTGACCGGCCCTACCCGTACAAGGTGCTGGTCAGTGAACTGCCGGCGCTGGGCGAACGGCCGGCGTTGCGCTTTCTGATCGGCATCGACACCGAAACCTTCTGGCAGGCCCAGCACAGCTTGCTGGTGGCGATTGTCGGGCTGGCAGTACTCGGCGTGCTGCTGGCTTCAGTACTGGGTTACTGGGTGGCGCGCATTGGCTTGCGCCCGCTGCTGGCGTTGTCCAACGAGGCCCAGGCCCTGGCCCCGCCACGCCTGGACGGCCGTTTGCAAACCCATGCCCTGGCGCCGGAGCTGGCACAGTTCGCGGGCGCCTTCAACGCCGCGCTTGACCGTGTCAGCCAGGCCTACTCACGGCTGGAAGCCTTCAACGCCGACGTCGCCCATGAGCTGCGCTCGCCGCTGACCAACCTGATCGGCCAGACCCAGGTCGCGCTCACCCGCGGCCGCAGTGCCGAGCATTACTTCGAAGTGCTGCAATCGAACCTGGAAGAGCTAGAGCGCCTGCGCAGCATCATCAACGACATGCTGTTCCTGGCCAGTGCCGACCAAGGCAGCAAGGCCACCGCCCTGACCCAGGCCTCCCTGGCCGAGGAAGTGGCAACCACACTCGACTACCTGGACTACATCCTCGAAGACGCCCAGGTCAGCGTGAGCGTGATCGGCGATGCCCAGGCGCCCATCGAAAAGGCCCATTTCCGCCGGGCGCTGATCAATCTGCTGAACAACGCCGTGCAGCACACTGCGCCGCATCAGGTGATCCAGGTGCAGATCGATGCCGGGCCCGAGCAGGTCAGCATAGCTGTGAGCAACCCGGGGCCGGCGATTGACAATGAACACCTGCCGTTGCTGTTCGAGCGCTTTTACCGCGTGGATGCGGCGCGCAGCAACAGCGGTGGGGGCAACCATGGGTTGGGGTTGGCGATCGTCAAGGCGATTGCACTGATGCATGGGGGGGAGGTGTTTGTGCGCAGTCGGGCCGGGCTCAATACCTTCGGTATCCAGTTGCCGACCTTGAGGCCTGCGCGCTCTGTGTAGGAGCGGCCTTGTGCCGCGAAAGGGTCGCGAAGCGGCCCCAGACTCTTTGGCAGGGCCAAGATTGCCGGGGCTGCTGCGCAGCCCATTCGCGGCGCAAGGCCGCTCCTACAAAGACCGCGTAGGCTCTCTAGTGCGGGGTTTTGCGGCGAAAGTACTATTGCTTTTCTTGCGATCGTTACCTTTTGCGCAACAGTGCTTATCGCACTTCGCTCTGTTTCAAGTGCACTGAAAGGACTAACTTTACCCCTGTCCTCATTAGCACTTGCCCCGCAAGAAGGTAGTTTCAAATGTCCAACAGTATGGGTATTGCCAGCGTCTTCGTCCTGTCTTCCCTGTTGTTGTCGCCCCTGGCCATGGCCGAAGAATCCAGCGCTTTCGTCACCCGTAATGCAGAGCTCGCCGCCGTCCATCAAGACGCCCGCGAGGCGGTAGCTACAAACAAGGCTGACGCCGCCAAAGACGCTAAGCAGACAGCTTCCAAAGTTTCTGTCGATGCCAACGCCGACAGCTGATCAAGCGCTGTCACTGCTCCCGATTTCCCTTGGCTACGCATTGGGCACCACCGGTGCCGATATGTTAGCCTTTTAAAGCCGCTGCCGATCAGCGGCTTTTTTTATGTGCTTTAACTCTCAGCCACGCTGTAACGTCTACCTATAAAAAAGACGCACATTCAAAAATAAAAACTGCCCCACCGTCAGACCAAAGGAGCTAGTACCGGTGCCTTCCGCGTTCCGTTTTACCCCGCTGTTCATTGCGTTGACTGCAACGATCCCTTTCGCCGCCCAGGCAGATGAAGACAAGGCTGATGGCTTCATCGAAGGCTCGTCCTTCAACCTGCATTTCCGTAATGCCTACTTCAACCGCGACAACCACAACGCTGGCGTGCGTGACACCCGCGAGTGGGGCCAGGGCGCGGTTGCGCGCTTCGAGTCGGGCTATACCCCAGGCGTGATCGGCTTTGGCCTGGATGCACATGCCATGCTGGGCCTCAAGCTGGACGGCGGTGGCGGCCATGCCGGCACCAGCATCCTGCCCGAGCACATCAAGGACGACGGTGAGCTGGGCGCTGCCCCGCATTCGTTCTCCACTGCCGGTGCTGCGATCAAGCTCAAGGCGTTCGACACCGAGCTGAAAGCCGGTGACCTGTTCCTCACCAACCCGGTGATCGCTGGCGGCGAAACCCGCATGCTGCCGCAGACCTTCCGTGGTGTGAGCCTGACCAACACCAGCATCGACGGCCTGCTGCTCGAAGGCGGCCAGGTGAGCTTCACCCACCCGTACAACCAGAGCGGCCACCGCCGCATCGATACCTACTATGGGTCGCTGGACGAGCACGACAAGAGCAAGCACCTTAACTGGGCCGGCGCGTCGTGGAGCGGTACCGAGAACATCACCACCAACCTGTACGCCGCCGAGCTGAAGGACATCTGGAACCAGTACTACGCTGACTTCGACTACACCTACGTGGTCAACGACCTGGTGAGCCTGAACCCGGGCGTGCACTTCTACCACACCCAGGACACCGGCCAGGCCCTGCTGGGCAAGATCGACAACAACACCTACAGCGTGCACTTCACCGTCAACGCAGGCTTCCATAGCGTCACCGCCGCCTACCAGCGGGTCAATGGCAACACGCCATTCGACTACATCAACCTGGGCGACAGCGTGTACCTGGACAACTCGCGCATGTACTCGGACTTCAACGCGCCGAACGAGCGCTCGTGGAAGCTGCAGTACGACTATGACTTCGCCGGTGTCGGCGTGCCTGGCCTGACCACCTCGCTGTCGTACTCGCGCGGTGAAGCCGACCTGACCAAAGCCACGCAGGACACCAGCCACTACGACTACTACCGTGAAGATGGCAAGAACGCCATGCACTGGGAACGTGATCTGGACGTGAAGTACGTGTTCCAGGAGGGTGACCTGAAGGACCTGTCGGTACTGGTGCGCTACGCCACCCACCGTGGCAGCCAGGGTTATGCGTCGATCGACAGCAACAGCGACAACGACGAAGTGCGGGTGATCGTCGACTACCCGCTGAACGTGTTCTGATCCAGTACCGCTAGCGAGGGCTCCGCCCTCGATCGCCGGCAAGCCAGCTCCCACAGGTAGTGCATAACCGCTAAGCCTGATGCTGTACCTGTGGGAGCTGGCTTGCCGGCGAAGGGCTGCGCAGCAGCCTCAGACGTGATTCCGTCGGACAAATCTTGTCCGACAATCACTGCTTCCCTAGAATGTCGCCGCCGCGAATGGCCCTGCCCACGCAGTAGCGAGCATGCCCACCCGATTACCGCGCTTCGCATTTCACAGGTCGCACCCCGAGCTGACCCTCAACCTGGGCAGTTGCCTTGCCGTGCTCGCCATCGTGGCCATCGTCAGCTTCCTGCTGGCACGTGAACGGGACAGCGTCGAGCTGTCGGCCATTCGCTCGTCCAACAACATCGTCCAGCTGATCGAAAGCGACATCCTGCGCAACGCCGAACTCTACGACCAGTCACTGCAGGGCCTGATCTGGGCCGTGGGGCGCAAGGAGTTGCCAGAAATACCCGGCCCGCTGCGCCAGCGCCTGCTGTTCAATGAAGCCTTCGTCGACCGCAAACGCGGTGACGTGCTATGGCTGGACAAGCAAGGCAATGTGGTGGGCGACTCCACCAGCAGTGTGCCGCGCAAGGCCAACTTTGGCGAAACCGGTGTGTTCAAGGCACACCAGGCCAACGCCAATCTGGGCTTGCTGGTAGGCCCGCCATTCAAGGCCAAGCTCGGCGACCTGGACTGGTGTATCAGCTTCAGCCGGCGCATCCCCGGCCCCGATGGCGAGTTTGCCGGGCTGGCAGCAGGCGCATTGCGCCTGTCGTACTTCAGTGAGCTGTTCCAGCGCCTGGACATCGGTGACGACAGCAGCATCAACCTGTTCAATACCGACGGGCAGCTCCTCGCCCGCCAGCCCTCACGCCCGCAAGACCCGCTGATCGGCACCAACTATGCCGAGCGGCCCAACTTCAAGCGCATCCTCAGCGAACAGAGCGGTAACTTCACAGCCCGGTCTGGCAGCGACGGCAACCCGCGCATGTACACCTTCGCCCGGGTCGCGCAGTTGCCGCTGATCGTGCTGGTGGTGCACTCGGCCGACGAGGTGTTCCAGTCCTGGCGCCGCACCGCGATTCTGGTGAGCGTCGCCACAGGTGTGCTGTGCGTGGGCATTCTCTGGTTGACCCTGCTGCTGGGCCGCGAACTGCGCCGCCGCCAGGAGGCCGAGCAGGGCCTGGCGACGTTAGCCGCCACCGACAGCCTGACCGGCCTGGCCAACCGCCGTCGTCTGGACCAGGTGCTGCGCCAGGAATGGGCGCGTGCGCAGCGCAATCGCAAGCCATTGGCCGTGCTGATGGTGGATGTGGACCACTTCAAGGCATTCAACCAACGACACGGCCATGCCGGTGGTGACCACGCGCTGCGTGAGGTGGCCAAAACCATCGAGGCGAGCATCCGCCGTCCTGCAGATCTGGCCGCTCGTTATGGGGGGGAGGAGTTTCAGGTAGTACTGCCGGAAACCGACCTTGCCGGCGCGCGGCTGCTGGCCGAGCGCATTCGGACCAGTGTGGAAGCGCTGGCACCTTTTGCCGATGACGCCCACTCGGTGACGGTGAGCATCGGCATAGGCCTGTCCGGCCCCCAGCACGACCTGAGCAGTGTGCTGGGGGCTGCGGACGAAGCGCTCTACCGGGCCAAGGCCAAGGGCCGCAACCGGGTAGAGGGGCCCGACGCTTAGGAGCGGGCGCGGGCGGCGTTGCGCAGTGCCTTGACCTGGTCATGGTTGCGCTGCACGCCTTGCAGCTGTTTTTCCACCAGGCCATAGGTCATGTCACTAGCGCTGCGGCCCAGTTTTACCAGCTTCTCACGGGCTTCCTTGTAGGCCTTGAGGGCGTGGTCCTCGCCGCGCTCGACTTCATTGAGCACCGCTTCTTCATCCTTGCCGGTAACCATCGACTTCAGGTTGACCCACCCACGATGCAAGTCGCCGCTGATGCTGGTGGAGGTTTCCGGGTCGCCGCCCAGACGACGCACTTCGCTTTGCAGTTCGCCAGCGGCGTTGGCGCATTCACCCGCACGCTGAACGAAGAACGCTTTCAGCTCTGGATTCTTCACGTCATCGGCCGAGGCTTTGAATCCTTTCTCGCCATCCTTGCTGTATTCGATCAGATCGTTGAGTACGTCAATCACGTCTTTGTTGGGGTTGCTCATGGTCGAACTCCTTGGCAGGTGATAGTCATCTACAGAGTTGCAGCGTTCGTGCCATGCTCTCTAAAAAAATAAATTCTTTATTTTTCAATTAGTTATTGAAATAAAAAGAACGGATGATACCGGCGTTCTGCATGATCGCCGCTTGGGCCTTCGTGCAGATTGCAGTATGGTCGGCGCTTTCCACTCAAGGTGCGCCGAAGATGAAGCCGGAAATGCTCGAATTGCTGGTGACCCGCAGCATGCCGTTCGGCAAATACCAGGGGCGCATCATCGCCGACCTGCCGGGGGACTACCTGGCGTGGTTTGCGCGCAAGGGCTTCCCTGCGGGGGAACTGGGCGGATTGCTGGCGTTGATGCATGAAATCGACCACAACGGGCTGGGGGATCTGCTGGTACCGTTGCGCAAGAAGCATGGGCGCTGACCTGCTCCTGCCCTATCGCCGGCAAGCCAGCTCCCACAGGGTTAGTGTAGATCCTGAGCTCAGCGCCGTCCTGTGGGAGCTGGCTTGCCGGCGATAGGGCCGGCAGGGCCAACCAATGGTTCTAGCCTTTCACTGACGCTACGGCCAGCTCTACCTGCTCGCTCTTCTTGATCACCGCATACACCACCGCCGTCAGCAGGCTACCCGCGACAATAGCCAGCAAATACAGCAAGGCATGGTTGATCGCATTGGGGATAAGCAGCACGAACAAGCCGCCATGCGGCGCCATCAGCTTGCAACCGAAGTACATCGACAATGCCCCTGTCAGCGCACCACCGGCGATACTGGCCGGGATCACCCGCAGCGGGTCCTTGGCAGCGAACGGGATCGCCCCTTCGGAAATGAAGCACAGCCCCAGCGCCAACGCGGCCTTGCCCGCCTCGCGCTCGCTCTGGGCGAACTTGCGCCGGGCCAGGAATGTGGCGATGCCCAGGCCGATCGGCGGCACCATGCCGGCGGCCATGGTCGCCGCCATCGGTGCGTAGCTCGACGACGCCAGCAACCCCACCGAGAAGGCATAAGCGGCCTTGTTGATCGGCCCACCCAGGTCGACACACATCATGCCGCCCAGCAACAGCCCCAGCAGAATGGCATTGGTGGTGCCCATGCTGTCGAGGAAGTGCGTGAGGCCTTCGAGCATGGCCGCCACCGGTTGGCCGACCACGTAGATCATCACCAGACCGGTGACCAGGCTGGCCAGCAGCGGAATGATCAAGATCGGTTTGAGCGCCTCCAGGCTACTGGGCAAGCGGGCCCAGCGGGCAATGGCCTTGGCGCTGTAACCGGCAATGAAGCCGGCGACGATGCCACCGATGAAGCCGGCACCCAAGGTGCTGGCCAGCAGGCCACCGATCATGCCCGGTGCAAGCCCCGGGCGGTCGGCGATGGACCAGGCGATATAGCCCGCCAGCAGCGGCACCATCAGCTTGAACGCGGCCTCACCGCCGATTTGCATCAACGCAGCCGGCAAGGTGCCCGGCTGTTTGTAGGCCTCGATGCCGAACACGAACGACAGCGCAATCAACAGGCCGCCCGCCACCACCATGGGCAGCATGAACGACACGCCGGTGAGCAGGTGCTTGTACACACCCGTCTTCTCACCCTTCGCCGTCGTGGCAGCCGCTGCGGCATCGGCGCTGGTTTCCACTTTGGCTTCGGCCAGCGCCTTGTCCAGGGTGGCGCGTGCCTGCTTGAGCGCAATGCCGGTGCCGCACCGGTAGATACGCTTGCCGGCAAACCGCGCGGTAGGCACTTCGATGTCAGCAGCCAGCAGTACGACATCCGCTCCAGCGATGGCCTCGGCAGACAAGGGGTTACGCGCACCGACCGAACCCTGGGTTTCGACTGTGAGCTGATAGCCCATTTGTTGCGCGGCTTGCTGCAAGGCCTCCGCCGCCATGAACGTGTGCGCGACGCCCGTCGGGCAGGCCGTGACTGCGACGATGCGTGTGCCAGCGCTGGCAACCTCGGCCGGCGCGTCTGCTGCAGCTAGCAGTAGTTGGGCGTTGGCCGCCGCTTCATCGAGAAAGCCCTCGCGGTCGGCCAGGGCCCGGGATGGCGTGCTCTGGTACACACGCTTGCCGACGAAGCGGGCCAGGTCCACCGGGCCGGTGCTGATCACCAGCACCCAGTCGGCCTCGGCAATCTGCACGGTGCTCAGTTGCCGCTCGGGGTGCCCGGCATCCTGCACTTCCACACTGGTGCTCCAGCCGCGCCGCTGGGCAGCGGCAGACAGCAAGCGCGCGCTCAGCACACTCGACACCTGGCCGTTGGGGCAGGCGGTGACAATGGCAATGTTCATCGGCAACCCTCTTGTTGTTCTGTCAGTTGCACTGCGGCTTCCAGTCGCGCCAGCTGCTCACGGTCACGGATGCCGAAGCCAACCTGGGTGACGGCCTGGGCGGCAATCGCCGTGGCGCGGGCCAGCGTCTGCGCAGGGGCCTCGCCCTGCAGCAGGCCATGGACCATGCCGGCCACCAGCGAATCCCCCGCCCCTACCGTGCTGGCAACCCTTACCTTGGGCGGGCAGGCATGCAGGGCCAGGTCGCGGGCGAACCAGCTGACGCCCTGTTCGCCGGCAGACACCACCACATGTTCAACGCCGCGGCTCAGCAACTGCTCGGCGGCAGCACGTTGCAGCGCTGGGTTATCCACAGCCTGGCCAAGCACTTCGCCGAGCTCTTCAGTATTGGGTTTGACCAACCAGGGCGCGCTTTGCAGGCCGGCGCGCAAGGCTTCGCCGCTGCTGTCCAGCGCCACCTTGAGGCCAAGGGCCTTCAACCGGTCCAGTAACTGGCAGAACCAGTCGGCGCTGATCCCTCGCGGCAGGCTGCCCGCCACCACCACGGCATCGTGCCCCGGGGCGACCTGCTGCAGGCGGTGCAGCAAGGCACTGCATGCCGCCTCGTCGACCTCCGGGCCTTGGCCATTGATGTCCGTGACGCGGCCATCGGCCTCAACCAGCTTGATGTTGCTGCGGGTTTCGCCCGGCACGCGAACAAAGCAATCGGTAAAGCCGCGCCAGTCGATCAGCGCCTCGAACGGCTGCAGGTTATCGCGCCCGAGGAAACCGCCAACGGTCACGCTGTGCCCCAGGTCGGCCAGTACCTGGGCAACGTTCAGCCCTTTACCCGCCGCGTGGCTCTGTTGGGCCTGGCTTCGGTTGACCTGCCCCGGGCGCAGGGTATCGAGGCCGATGGTGATATCCAGCGCCGGGTTCAGGGTGAGGGTGAGGATCTTGGCCATTCAGTAACGCTCCACCAGCGCGCGAACCGCTGCGGCGCTGTCTTGTTGCAGGGCCTCGCGCGCCAAGGCGCGGGCCGTCTGATGATCAGCCTGGCGAACCAGGGCCTTGACTTCGGCGATGCTGCGCGCGGACACGCTGAGTTCGTCCACGTCCAGCCCCAGCAGCACAGGCACCGCCTGGGGGTCGGCCGCCAGCTCGCCGCACACGCCCACCCATTTGCCGTGGGCATGGGCGGCGCGCACGGTCATGTCGATCAGGCTCAATACCGCCGGGTGCAGGCCGTCGGCCTGGGCCGAAAGGCTGGGGTGACCACGGTCGATGGCCAGGGTGTACTGGGTCAGGTCGTTGGTGCCGATACTGAAGAAGTCCACTTCGCGCGCCAGTTGCGCGGCCAGCAGGGCCGCCGAAGGCACCTCCACCATGATGCCCAGTTGCAGGTCGGCCACCGGGATTTCTGCACGCAGGCGCTCGACCATGGCCCGCGCCTCGCGCCACTCATGCACCTGGCCCACCATCGGGAACATGATGCGCAGCGGGCGCTGGTCGGCGGCCCGCAGCAAGGCGCGCAGCTGGTCTTCCATCACGTGCGGGCGTTGCAAGGTCAGGCGTATGCCGCGCACGCCGAGGAAGGGGTTTTCCTCGGCGGTGATCGGCCAGTACGGCAGCGGCTTGTCGCCGCCGACATCAAGGGTACGCACCACCAGCGGCCGGCCGTCCAGGCCATCGAGCACACGACGGTACTCGGCCTCCTGGGTGGCAACGTCGGGGGCCTGGGTGTGGGCCATGAAAATCAGTTCGGTGCGCAGCAAGCCCACACCTTCGGCGCCCTGCTCCACCACCTTGGCGATGCCGCTGCCCTCACCGATGTTGGCGAACACTTCCACGGCGTGGCCATCGCGGGTGACAGCGGGTTCAAAACGGTTGGCCCAAGCGGCCTGCAAACGCTGTTCGCGTGCATCACGCTCGGCCAGCGCGCGTTGCAATTCATCCTCCGGCGGTGCCACGCTGACCACGCCGCGCTGGCCATCCAGCAGCAATGGTGTGCCAGCTTCCAGCAACAGGATCGCCGCACCCGCGCCGACCACAGCCGGGATGCCCAAGGCACGGGCGACAATGGCACTGTGGGCGGTGGCACCACCCTGTGCAGTGACAATACCGGCGACCCGGTTTGGGTCCAGCCGGGCGACGTCGGAAGGGCCAACTTCGGTCATCACCAGTACGTACGGTTGCTCGGGCTCAGCCTGGGCGTGCACACCGCACAATTGCGCCAGCACGCGGCGGCCGATGTCGCGTAAATCGGCGGCGCGCTCGGCCAGCAGGGCATCGTGCAACGCCTCCTGCTGGCGGGCCGCGGCATCGATCACTGCCATCCACGCCGCCGCAGCGCTTTCTCCCTGGGCAAGGCGCTGCTCGGCATCGTCGGTCAAGGCCGGGTCGGCGAGCATTTCCTGGTGAGTGACGAAAATCTCGCCAATGGCCTTGTCGCTGCGCTGGACCAAGGTCTGCAGCTCACTGTGCACCGTTGCCAGGGCCTGGCGCAGCTTTTGCCGTTCCTCGGCACAGGACTCGCCGCGCAGGGGGTAGTCGAACTCACGCTCGACACACACATGGGCAGGGCCACTGGCAATGCCAGGGGCAGCGCCCACGCCCTGAACCCGGCTACCGGCCGCGGGGGCTTGCAGCACCTGGGCGGCAACACTGGCAACGGGCTCCGCACTTTGCGGCAGCGGCTCCACCTCTTCACCCAGGCCTTGTTCGATAGCAGCCAGCAGCACCGGCAAGGCATCGGCGGCGATACCCGGCTCGGCCACCAGTTCCAGGGCCTGGCCACGACGGGCACCGAGGCTGAGCAGCTTGCTCAGGCTCTTCACCGACACCGCCGGCTGCGCGCTGTCGACCAGACGTACACGGATTTCCCCTTCAAAACCTTTCGCCAGTTGCGCCAGCACCTTGGCCGGGCGGGCATGCAAGCCATGCGGGTTGGCCAGCACAATGCGCGCGCTGGGCCAGTCTGCTGGCGCCTCGCCGCCCAGCACTTCCAGCACTGCACGGCTGCTGGTGGCCTGATAGAGCATCTGCCCGCGGCCTTCTATCAGCACTTCACACAAGCGTTCAAGCAGGGCCTGATGAGCCGCGCCAAGGCTGGCCAGGCAGAACAGGCCATTGAGCGGCTGGTCGCGGTAACGCAGTGGCTGCTGTGGGGTAATAAAAGCCAGGCCCGGCTGGCGCACCTGGCGCTCGCTGTGCAGCCACCACAGGCCCTCGCCCAGTGGCAGCGGCTCGGCCTGCTGCAGCACAGCGGCAAAACCGCTGTCGACGCAGTCGGCGCGCTGCAACAGGCGGGCACCGCGCCAGGCCAGTTCGTCGAAGTCTTCAGCCGGCAGGTTCAGGCCGACCAGTTGCGCATCCAGCGCCAGCTCTTGTGGCGCGCCTTGCAGCAGCTTGAGCAGTGCTTCGGCGGAACTGGCCCGGCGCAGCGCCTCGGCCAGGTCGGTCTCGCCCAGGGCGCGGGTCAGCAGTTGCAGCAAGCGCAGGTGTTCGTCGGAACGGGCGGCGATACCGATGGCCAGATAGACCATTTGCCCATCGCCCCAGTCCACGCCATCGGGAAACTGCAACAGACGCACGCCGGTGGCATACACCAGATCACGGGTTTGCGGGGTGCCATGGGGGATGGCGATGCCCTGGCCAAGGAAGGTGGAGCCTTGCGCCTCGCGGTCCTGCAACCCCTGCAGGTACCCCTGCGCGACAAGGCCGTCGGCAACCAGCCGGTCCGCCAGTAGGCGCAACGCCGCGGCCTTGTCGGCGGCCGTCTGGCCCATGGCTATCTGCTCCTTGGCGAGTTCGAGCATGACCTTCTCCTTTTGCAGTTCCCGGTCGGGTACTGGAGTATTGTTGTGAAATTCACATGAAGGGCCAGTTCAACAGCCTTGCACAGATGGCAGCCGAGGCAGAAAATTCGGCAGCTGAAACGTTTAATCTGACCAGACGGCCACGTTACTCGATAATCTGCCCGGTAAAAAGCCCCATCCTGTCGGACAATTGCGACAATGGTCGTCTGCGCATGGCGCCAGCGCCGGGTCAAAATACCCGGTCCGGCCTCAGAGCCAGCCCCGGAAATAACAAGGAAAATTCGGTGAAACTCAGCGATATCGCCCGTCTGGCCGGTGTGTCCGTGACCACGGCCAGCTACGTCATCAACGGCAAGGCTGAACAGCAGCGCATCAGCAACGCCACTGTCGAACGGGTGCGCGCGGTGGTCGAAGCCCACGGCTTCACACCCAACCCGCAGGCCGCCGGCCTGCGCAGCCGACACACCCGCACCCTGGGCTTCATTCTCCCGGATCTGGAGAACCCCAGCTACGCCCGCATCGCCAAGCAGCTGGAGCAAGGCGCCCGCGCCCGTGGCTACCAGTTGCTGATCGCCAGCAGCGACGACCAGCCCGACAGCGAGCGCCAGTTGCAGCAACTGTTCCGCGCGCGCCGTTGCGATGCCCTGTTCGTCGCCAGCTGCCTGCCGCCGGAAGACGACAGCTACCGCGAAATGCAGGACAAAGGCCTGCCGGTGATCGCCATCGACCGCCGGCTGGACCCTGCGCACTTCTGCTCGGTCATCAGCGATGACCGCGATGCCAGCCGGCAATTGGCTACCAGCCTGCTCAGCGCCGCCCCACGCAGCATTGCCCTGATAGGCGCACGCCCCGAGCTGTCGGTCAGCCAGGCGCGTGCCGGCGGGTTCGACGAAGCCCTGCAAGGCTATACCGGTGATATCCGTCGCTACCAGGGCGAGGCGTTCAGCCGTGAGTGCGGCCAGCGCCTTATGCAACAGCTTATCCATGACCTGGGCGGCCTGCCGGATGCCCTGGTGACCACCTCGTACGTGTTGCTGCAAGGGGTGTTCGACACCCTGCAGGCGCGCCCTGCCGACTCGCGCCAGTTGCAGCTGGGCACCTTTGGTGACAACCAGCTGCTCGACTTCCTGCCACTGCCGGTCAATGCCATGGCCCAGCAGCATGGCCTGATTGCCGCCACCGCGCTGGAACTGGCACTGGCCGCAATCGAGGAAAAACGCTACGAACCTGGCGTGCACGCCGTGGGCCGCACCTTCAAGCAGCGCATCACGGTGGCCTGAACATGCGCCTGATCGACACCCACACCCACCTGGACTTCCCCGACTTCGACGCCGACCGCCCGCGCCTGCTGGCCAACGCGGCGGCACGCGGGGTGGAACGGATGGTGGTACTGGGGGTGTACCAGGCGAATTTCCAGCGTGTGTGGGACCTCGCCTGCACCGATCAGCGCCTGTTCGCAGCACTCGGCCTGCACCCGGTGTACCTCGACCAGCATCGCCCGGAGCACCTGACGCAACTGCGCGAATGGCTGGAACGTCTGCATGGCGACCCTCGGCTGTGCGCCGTGGGTGAGTTTGGCCTGGACTACTACCTCGAAGACCTGGACAAAACACGCCAACAGGAGCTGTTCGAAGCGCAACTGCAAATGGCCTGCGACTTCGAACTGCCCGCGCTGTTGCACGTACGCCGCAGCCATGCCCAGGTAATCGCCACGCTCAAGCGCTACAAGCCGGCGCGAGCGGGCGTGATTCATGCGTTTGCCGGCAGTTACGAAGAGGCGCGCGAATACATCAAGCTGGGCTTTCGGCTTGGGCTTGGCGGTGCCGGCACCTGGCCACAGGCGCTGCGGCTGCGCAAGACGCTGGCGCGCCTGCCACTGGAGAGTGTGGTGCTGGAGACCGATGCGCCGGATATGGCGCCGGTGTTGTACCCGGGGCAACGCAACAGCCCGGAGCATCTACCCGACATTGCCGGGGCGCTGGCCCAGGTAATGGGAGTGGATGTAGAGGCGCTGGCGCAAGCCAGTAGCCGCAATGCTTGCGAGTTGTTTGGCTGGTGAAACTCAGGTGAACGCGTTTCTTGTGGGAGCGGCCTTGCGTCGCGAAAGGGTCGCAGAGCGGCCCCAGCAATTTAAGCGGCGAAGCTGAAGCTCCCACAAGCTTCAGATCAAACCAGCACGGTCCACAACGCGAACCCGGCATACCACAACACCGCACAGCGCAGCAGCAGCTCCCACAGGCTGTCCAGCCGCCCCAGCCCACGCTGGCTGTCTTCTTCATCGGGAATATCATCGGCAATGCGCCCCACCCGCGCCACCAGGTGCGCAGCACTGATGTGCCAGTTGAGCACCTCGTGCAGCATCACCCGGGTCACTGCGAGGAAGTTGCCCACCAGCGCAAAGCTCAACGCCATCAAGCGAACCGGCAGCCAGTCCATGATGTGCCGCAGTTGTTCGGCCCGCGCCTTCAACGCAGGCTGCTTGCTGTGCTCGCCACACAGCGCCAGCAGGCGATATGCCAGCGCCGCACCAGGGCCCAGCACGAAATACCAGAAGATCACCGCGAAAAAGCCTTGGTACACCTGCCACAGCAGGTTGCCCTGCACACGCACCAACAGGCTATGCGGCTCGTCCGCCACCACGCCCAGGTCGCGCTCTGCAACATGCAGCGCCGCTTGATCATCACCGCGTCGCCAGGCATCACGGAACGGTCCCAGCGACGCCTTGGCATCGCCACGGCCCAGGCTGTAGACCAACACCAGCAGATGCACCGGCAACGCCAACAGCCCATAGGCCACCGGCTCCAGCACATGCAGCAGCAACACCAGCAGCGCTACCGGTGCCAACACCAGGATGGCCAGCGTCCACCAGGGGTGCACCTTGCCGCTGCGCTCCAGGCGTACCAGTTCGCCAAGAAAGAACCCATCACGCTGCACTTGATGGCGCAGGGCCGAAAACTTCTCGACCCACAGCGCCAGCAGCAACACCAGAAAACTCATGCCTTGTCCTCGTTGTGCAGCAACGCTTCACGGTAGCGCGGCCAATCGAACGACGGGCCGGGGTCGGTCTTGCGTTGCGGGGCAATGTCGCTGTGGCCCTGAATACGGCCCAGGTCGATGGCCGGCCAGGCGCTGCGAATGTGCCGGGTTAGCTGCTCCAGCACGCCGTACTGGGCATCGGTATAGGGCAGGTCGTCGGTGCCTTCCAGCTCGATGCCGATGGAAAAATCGTTGCAGCCTTCGCGCCCGTCGAAGCACGACACACCCGCGTGCCAGGCGCGCTCCAGCAATGACACGAACTGCGTCACCGCCCCGTCACGCTCGACGAACAGGTGCGCCGACACGGTCAGCTGGCTGATGCTGGCGAAATAAGGGTGCTCGTCGGGGTCCAGGCGATTCTGGAAGAACTGCTGCACCTTGCCGGTACCAAAGCAGGCCGGCGGCAGGCTGATGTTGTGGATCACCAGCAGGGAAACCACTTCGCCTTCGGGGCGGGCATTGAAGTTCGGCGAGGGGCAGTGGGTGATTCCGATTCCGTGGAACCAGCCAGTGGCACGGTCCAATTGCATGGGGCAAATCCTGAAAGCGCCTTGAACAGAACCACAGTATGCCCTGCCGCCAACGCCGTTGGCATGTGAATGATTGTAATGTTGCCGGCTACCGCACCTGCGGTTGCCGCAGCCCGTCGAGCACCGCTTCCAGCGCCCGCTCGAACAACAACCCGTCATCCAGCACCCGCACGTCCCCCCGGTGTAGCGCCTGCGCCAGGCCCGCGCCGCTCCACTCTCGCACCTTCATGCCGGTGCGGTTGGCAAACACCAGCCTGTCGCTGCTGTCGATATGTGCCACCAGCTTGCAGCGCAGCGGTTCGTCCTCATCAAGTACTTCAACCCAGGTCCCGATGCGCAAGCGCTGCACCTGCCGCAACGCTGCAGCCTGGCCATCGGCAATGTGCAAGGGCGCGCAGGACGGTTCTTCGGCAATCGCCAGCACGATATCTTCGTCCACCAGCACTTCGGCCAAGGGTTGGCCATGGCCAACCGCTAGCTCGGCGCCTGCGCAGGCACGCAGGTGCAATTGCTCCAGTTGCAGGAAGAATTCACGGGTTGCCGCCGAATTCAGGGCCACGCTGGCCAAGCCATCGCGCAGCGCCTTGAGCAGGCCCGGCACCTGCTGCAACAGGGTTTGCGGCTCATGCCCGAGGGTGATAGTGGCCAATAGCGTGTCCACCGTCTGCAAGCTATCCCGCCAGGCCTGGGAGGCTTCACCCTGCTTGAGCCAGGCCAGCAGCAGCACCTGGCTCCAGGCCTGTACCAGCATTTGCACGACCACCAAGGGCAAGACCCGGCCACGCAGGCGCTGGTTGAGCACCCGCTGTACCTGCTGCCGGGCCTGCAGGGCACGGGCACGCCCTTCTTCGGCGTCGCGCGTGCGTTGCTCAAGCAATTCGTTGCGCCGCCGTTCCTCCTGGTTGAACGCAAGGAACTCGTCGAGCAGTTCGGCAAACAGGCCGGTATCTTCGGCGAAATCATTGATCAAGCGCTGGACTATGCGCTCTACCCGCAAGTGCAGGCTGTCGCGCAGGCCTTCGCCACCGCACTCCCAGCCAATGGCTGCGCCCGCGATTTCGTTGAGCAGCCGGCGTGCAGGGTGACTGGCCCGGCTGAACAACCCCTTGTCCAGCAGGGCGACCTTGAGCAGCGGGATATGCAGGCGCGCGATCAGCGCACGCAGGTTGGCCGGCAGGTTGTCGTCGCCTTGAATACAGGCGAACAGCAGGCCGACCAGGTTGATCATGTCCTCGTCGGCTACGGCGATGCGCCGGCGCGTGCCACTGCGCACGCTGACCCGCAGCAGCAGTTGTTCGAGTTGTTGGCCGAGTTCGAAATCATCAGGCTCGCCGGTAGCCGGCACGTAGTGCTGCAAATGCGAAAGCAGGCGGACCAGGTCAGCGGTGCTGATCGACTGGGCCGCAGCCACCGCCTGCAATCGCGGTGCGAACTGCCCGCGCGCCGGGGCCAGCAAGGTTTGCAACGAGGCAAAGAAGGCCTGGCCTGCCGCATCCGCCCCAACTTCCTGACCTTGGCTTGCCGGCCCTCGTCCTGCCCTCATGCGCCGGTCTTCGGCACGCCGGCGCGGGGCCGGTTGCAACTCGGGCAGCACACCGGCGACGGCCAGCAACTGGTTGGCTTCGGCATAGATGACGTCGACATCGCGCAAGACATAACGCTCGAAAAGCTTGAGCAGGACCAGTTTGACCCGTAAGCCCACCCCCAGATTACGGCCAGCTTCAAGGAAGTACCCGCACAATGCAGCAGGGCCGAGCGGGTTGCGCTGCTCATGCACGGGGCGGTCGAGCAAGGCCTGCAAACGCAGGCCCAGTTGCTGCAGGGCAATACCATCGCGCGACAGCACCCGCGCGACCATACCTTCGATGGCCGCAGCCCGTTCCAGTTGCACCTTGCTACGCAGGTTGCCTGGTTCTGCCAGTTGCGCCAGCAGGTCGACCTGGCCGATGCGGGCGTAGGCGTCATAGAAGGTATCAAGGAAGCCGCGTTCGATACTTTTGCGCTTCAGGCGCAGATCGCGCATGGCCTCGAAGTACAGGTTCTGGTCGCAGCGATCAACGGCCTTGTCGGCCATCTCGAACAGGGTGTCGTCAGCATTGTCGAACAGCGCCTGCAAGCCCTGGCGCAGTTGCAGGGCAGCCTTGTCGCGCACTTGCAGGAGCAATACCGGAAGGCAAGGCAGAGGCGTACGCCCCCCTCGGTCGATGGCTGCCGCCAGGGGCACCACCTTGCCTTCTTTTTGCATCCTGGACTCCTTGCAGGGTGTCTTGCCCGAAGGGGCTGTAAATCGTCAAAGCTATGACGCCAAATACTGGTCGCCATTATCAGTAAAAAATCGCACAGCTGCCAGCGCCGATTCATGGACGGGTTAATGACCCTCGTTTGCAGGCATTGCTCACGAAGACCGACCAAAGGTCATGGCCGGGGCGGCTGTACACATCGGCCCCCTGCCCTATAATCGCCGGCATCTAGCTTGTGGAGCCGACCATGCCGAACCTACGCCTTGCCGACCTGACCGCTGAAATCGAAGCCAACGTGCGCCGCGCACTGTTGGAGGACATCGGCAGTGGCGACATCACCGCGCAGCTGATCCCGGCCGAGCGCCTGGCCAAGGCCACCATCATCACCCGCGAAGACTGCGTGATTGCCGGCACTGCCTGGGTCGACGCCGTGTTTCGCCAGCTCGACCCGCGTGTGGCTGTGCACTGGCAGGTGGCCGACGGTGATCGCGCCACGGCCAACCAGCCGCTGTTCCACCTGGAAGGCCCGGCCCGCTCGCTGCTGAGCGGCGAGCGCAGCGCGCTGAACTTCCTGCAGATGCTGTCGGGGGTCGCCACCCGTGCGCGTTTCCTGGCCAACCTGGTGGAAGGCACCCAGGTGCGCCTGCTGGACACCCGCAAAACCCTGCCCGGCCTGCGCCTGGCACAGAAGTACGCGGTTACCTGCGGCGGCTGCGACAACCACCGCATCGGCCTGTACGACGCCTTCCTGATCAAGGAAAACCACATCGCCGCCAGCGGTGGTGTTGCCGAGGCCGTAACGGCGGCGCACCGAATTGCGCCGGGCAAGCCGGTAGAGATCGAAGTGGAAAGCCTGGATGAACTGCGCGAGGCGCTGGCAGCGGGCGCGGACATCATCATGCTCGACGAGCTGAACCTGGACGAAATGCGCGAAGCGGTGCGTATTAACGCGGGCAAGGCCAAGCTGGAGGCCAGCGGCGGGGTGAACGAGACGACCTTGCGGGTAATTGCCGAGACTGGCGTGGACTACATCTCGATTGGTGCCATGACCAAGGATGTGAAAGCAGTGGACCTGTCCATGCGGTTGAGCCTGTGAGCTGACCGCAGGCAATAAAAAACCGGCCAATGAGCCTGATGCCAGTCAGTTAAAGTTGTTACAGCATTATTGGGGCTGCTTTGCAGCCCTTCGCGGGCTTGCCCGCTCCCACAGAGATAGCGTATTTGCGCACCGGGCGCGCAACTTGTGGGAGCGGGCGAGCCCGCGAAGGGCCGCAACGCGGCCCCAAATTGCTTAACTGACCGGCATTAGCCATTGAGCCGGTTTTTGTGGTGTTGCTGGATCAGAACGAGGCGTTGGCCAGGCCGTCCAGGTAACGCTCCACGTCCAGGGCGGCCATGCAGCCAGCGCCGGCCGAGGTAATGGCCTGACGGTAAACGTGGTCAGCCACGTCACCTGCAGCGAACACACCTTCAACGTTGGTGGCGGTAGCGTTGCCTTCACGGCCGCCGTTGACCACCAGGTAGCCGTCCTTGAGGGTCAGCTGGCCTTCGAACAGCGAGGTGTTCGGGGTGTGGCCAATGGCGATGAATACGCCGTCGACCTTGATTTCGTCGCTGCTGCCGTCGTTGTTCTTCAGGCGCGCACCGGTTACGCCCATGTTGTCACCCAACACTTCGTCCAGGGTGGCGTTGAGCTTGAGCTCGATCTTGCCTTCGGCCACACGGGCGTTGAGCTTGTCGACCAGGATCTTCTCGGCGCGGAAGGTCTCGCGACGGTGCACCAAGGTAACCTTGCTGGCGATGTTGGCCAGGTAAAGCGCTTCTTCCACGGCAGTGTTGCCGCCGCCAACCACGGCGACCGGCTTGTTGCGGTAGAAGAAACCGTCGCAGGTGGCGCAGGCCGAAACGCCCTTGCCCATGAAGGTTTCTTCCGACGGCAGGCCCAGGTAGCGGGCGCTGGCACCGGTGGCGATGATCAGTGCGTCGCAGGTGTATTTGCCGCTGTCACCCTGCAGGGTGAACGGCTTGTTGGCCAGGTCGACAGCATTGATGTGGTCGAAGACGATTTCGGTTTCGAAACGCTCGGCGTGTTCCTGCATGCGCTGCATCAGGGCCGGGCCGGTCAGGCCGTGGGGGTCGCCCGGCCAGTTGTCAACTTCGGTGGTGGTGGTCAGCTGGCCGCCCGCCTGCATGCCGGTAATCAGCAGCGGCTTGAGGTTGGCGCGGGCAGCGTAGACTGCAGCACTGTAACCGGCAGGGCCGGAACCGAGAATGATGACGCGCGAATGACGTACTTCAGACATGTCGAACTCCTGTCGAGCCGGCGGCACGGGCCGGCATCGGTGTACCGGCTGCGCCAGCTGGAAAATTAAAACGGACCCACGCAGCACTTGGGGAAGGCTACAACGCGCAGGCCCGAAAAGCGGAAAGTTGAGCGCACTGTAGCGAGGTCGCAAAGATTAAGGAAATATCCTTAGACAATCCACCTCATAGGCACGGTCTATTCACTGATTTCATCCGTAGCCCAACCCTGGCGCTTTTGTTACAGCCCGTGTCCCGCTTGCCAGCAACCTTTCGTCGGCGCGGCAAACTCGGTAAGGTCAGCGCGTTTTCCTTCTCTGCGGAGTCTCCCGATGCAAGCCCCTGTCCTCTCCGGCCCCCAATACCTGCGCGAAGGCCTGAAACTGGTGCTGAGCCCCAACCTGCGGTTGTTCGTGCTACTGCCGCTGGCGGTCAACCTGCTGCTGTTCGGTGGCATGGTCTACTTCGCCGGCCACCAGTTCGGCCTGTGGCTCGATGCCCTGATGCCAACGCTGCCAGACTGGCTGAGCTTTCTCAGCTACATACTCTGGCCGCTGTTCGTTGCCCTGCTGGTGCTGATGGTGTTCTTCACCTTCACCCTGGTGGCCAACATCATTGCCGCGCCGTTCAATGGCTTCCTGGCGGAAAAGGTCGAAGTGGTGGTGCGTGGCGAAGACACCTTCCCGGCGTTCAGCTGGGGCGAGCTGGTGGCCATGGTGCCACGCACCTTCAGCCGCGAAATGCGCAAGTTGGGCTACTTCCTGCCACGGGCCATCGGCCTGTTCATCCTGTCGCTCATCCCCGTGATCAACGTAATCGCCGCGCCACTGTGGCTGATGTTCGGGGTATGGATGATGGCCATTCAGTACATCGACTACCCCGCGGACAACAACAAGATGAGCTGGCAGGACATGCTCGCCTGGCTGCGCAGCAAGCGCTGGCAGTCGCTGGGCTTTGGCGGCATCACCTACCTGGCGCTGATGATCCCAGGGGTGAACGTGCTGATGATGCCGGCGGCGGTGGCCGGGGCCACGTTGTTCTGGGTGCGGGAGCGTAACTGACTGCCCAGGTGTACGCGCCCCTGTAGGAGCAGCCTTGTGCTGCGAAGAGGCCGGTAAGGCTAAACGGCTGCAATGGCCTCTTCGCAGCACAAGGCTGCTCCACAAGGTGAGGCGGCAGCCTGAGTGATGGTGAAAGCCATTGGGTCCACCAAAAGGCAGACCAGATCTGCTCGGGGCTCTACTGCCCCAACCGGCTGGAAAACTGCCCCACCACATCCACCACCCGCTTCGCCCCGTCCTGGATCTCGACAATCACGTTGCCCGTCTCGTCAGCCAGCGCCAGCCCCTGCTCGGCCTGGCGCTTGCTGGTGTCGATGATCTCCACCGCCGCCTGCGCCAGCTGCTCGTTCTGCTTCACTACCCGGGCAATTTCCTCGGTTGCGGTGCTGGTGCGCGAGGCGAGCTGGCGCACTTCGTCGGCAACCACCGCAAAGCCACGCCCTTGCTCGCCCGCGCGGGCCGCCTCAATGGCGGCGTTGAGCGCCAGCAGGTTGGTCTGCCCGGCAATGTCGCTGATAGTCTTGATGATCGAGCCAATCACCCGCGACTGTGTATCCAGCGCCTGGATGCCCTCGGCCGCCTCCTGCATCGAAGCTTCCAGGCCCCGCATCACGCTGACGGTCTGGGTGACCACATCGGTGGCCTTCTGGGCGCTGACATCAGTACCCAGCGAGGTGTTGTAGGCAACATCTGCTGCCTCGGCCACCGCCTGCTCCTGATTGACCTGGTCGGTAATCACGGTGGCAAACTTGACCACTTTGTAGAGTACGTCGTGGGCATCGAACAGCGGGTTGTACGAGGCCTCCAGCCAGACCACCCGGCCATGGGCATCGATGCGTTTGAAACGCTCGGCCACGTACTCGCCACGGCGCAGCTTGTCCCAGAAGGCCTGGTAACCAGCCGAGTTGGCCTCCTCCGGCTCGCAGAACATGCGGTGATGCTTGCCGCGGATCTGCTCCAGGCGGTAACCAACGCTGGCCAGGAAGCGTTCGTTGGCGGTGAGGATGGTGCCGTCGAGGGCAAATTCGATAACCGCGGTAGAGCGCATCAGCGCCTTGATCAGGCTTTCGTGCTCGCGAGACGTCTCAATGGTGCGGGTCAGGTCGCTGGAGTGCAGCGTGAAGTACTTGATGCGCCCCTCGCTGTTCTTCACCGGCTGCAGGATCGACCGCAGCCAGGCTTCCTGGCCGTTGCCACGCAGCAGACGGAAGGCGCCGTTCAAATGCTCGCCACGGCTGATCGCGCTCTTCATGCGTTGGTAGAAATCCAGCGACTTCACATGGGCTGGGACGATGTCCTCGATGTTGCGTCCAAGCAGTTGATCGGAACGGTAGAGCATTTCGCTCTCGAAGTTGCCGTTGACCATCTCGATCCGTCCCTGTGGGTCGAGTTGAAGTACCAGCATCTCGCTGTCGAGACTACTCTTGACCTGTTCCACGGACATCAGGTCTTCGCGCAGCTGCCGGATTTCTTGCTTGAGCTTGCTGTTGAACATCACCGCACTCCTGGAGCGCATCACCTAGTCGAATGCATCTTCATCGGCTGCCGGTTGCACCTTCTTGAGCACCGCGCAACGAAATATTCATAAAGGCAAAAGCGTCAGCAGTCAGGCGTCATCTGTACGTCACATTGCAGTCACATTGGCGCAACCCGGCAAGCGGAAACTTTTTGCCATGAATACACCCGCCCTACGCATTACCCTGGTCAGCGAAACCTTCCCACCCGAAATCAACGGCGTGGCCAACACCCTTGGCCGCCTTGGCGAAGGGCTGCGTCAGCGCGGCCATGAGGTGGAGGTGGTGCGCCCGCGCCAAGCCGGCGAAGCCCCCGTGCACAACGACCCGTACCTGATGCTCTGCCGTGGCTGGGCGCTGCCTGGTTACCCCGGTTTGCAGTGGGGTGAGGTGTCGATGCACAAGTTGCTGCGCCGCTGGCGGCGGCAGCGCCCGGATGTGCTGTACATCGCCACCGAGGGGCCGCTGGGGCTCAGCGCACTGCGCGCGGCCAGGCGCCTGGGAATCGCAGTCGTCAGCGGCTTCCACACCAACTTCCCGCAGTACTCCGGCCAGTACGGCCTGGGTTTGCTGGCACGCCTGCTCACCCACTACCTGCGCTGGTTCCATCGACGCACGGCAATCACCCTGGTGCCCAGTGTCAGCCAGCGCCTGGAGCTTGAGCGACGCGGTTTCGAGCGCCTGGAACTGCTCGCTCGGGGTGTCGATGCATGCCTGTTCAACCCGGCCCGGCGCAGCCAGGCGTTGCGCGAAAGCTGGGGGCTCGGCCCGGACGATATCGCGGTGTTGCATGTCGGGCGGCTGGCTGCAGAAAAAAACCTGGGACTGCTCCGTCCCAGCCTGGACGCGTTGCAGAAAGCGTATCCACAGAAGTGCATACGCCTGATCCTGGTGGGCGACGGCCCACAGCGTTCAGCCCTCCAACAGCAAGTACCGGATGCAGTGTTCTGTGGTGCCCAGCGTGGTGAGGTGCTGGCCGAGCACTATGCCAGCGGCGACCTGTTCCTGTTCCCGAGCCTGACCGAGACCTTCGGCAACGTGGTGCTCGAAGCCATGGCCTCGGGATTGGCGGTGGTTGCATATGACGAGGCAGCCGCAGCGCACCACATACGCCACGGCCACAGCGGCGCACTGGCCATGCCTGGGGACCAGGCGGCGTTCATGGATGCAGCCTGCTGGCTGATGGAAGAAGAGGAAACGTTGCGGCGGGTACGCCTGAATGCTCGCCAACATGCCAGTCGCCAAGGTTGGCCGGCGATTGTCGAGCAGTTTGAAGGCTATCTGGACCGCGCGAACGCAAGGCAGTCGATTCTTCTATACCCCCGCAACTAGCGAGGTTCGCGGATTTCCACCGCTATATCGCCGTTCTTACCTACCGTAAAGGTATATCGGGTCGAAGGCTCTACAATAAATTGTTTCTGGACTGTCAGATCCCTGCGAACCGCGTCGTTGAGCAGCGCCTGATTTATTACAATTCGTTTTTTTGCGAAATCCCTTTGGGCCGCATTTTGTGGCACATCAGGAAGTGTGTTGAGCGTGCGCCGGTGATCTATCAGGTTGTTCTGAGCGCTGACAACGTGACGATCCAGCTCTTGTCTTAGGTTAATCTCACTAGGGGGAATAAGATGCTTACCCTCTCTGAGAAATATTTTTTCAGCATTCCCAGCAGCAACGGCATCATGATACTTGATCATTTTCCAGAATAGGCGCAGACGGTTGAACATATGTCCTGTAGGGTCAGTGCCATTGACTGGATCTCCAGCACCATAGCCATAGGCATTTATCCCTCCCTTGCCGAAAGGGCTCCAGCTGTCGGCTGAGTAGAATCGCATGAGCTTCGGGCTATACAACCGATAACCATTACCCAGCAAATATCCCTCGGTTATCACGTCTTGCACCTGCCCGGTAAATCCTGGCCCCCAGGGCTCGATAGTGTGAAGTCCATAAGGCGTGTAGCACCGTAGTGCTATCGAATGCCGTTGTTCCAACAGCACCGATGTGTAGACATCCGTTGCCAGTAAAGATGCCTGAATTCCTTCCTGTACCACAGCCAACGGATGGGTACTTGCCTCGACAATACGCCGCTGTACCGCCCCAGCGTTAATAAGCGTTAGTCGCGAGCCTTGATAGAAGAACATACACAGCCCCTGCGCCAATCAATTCAACTGCCATCAAAGGGCAGCGTCTTGAATGGGATTAAGCAATGCAGAGGAGGTTACCGCAACTGACAAAATTATCAGGGCCGCTTTCACGCGGCCCCCTGAATCAGGCCAACGCCTTCTCGATCGCCTGCACCACCGCGGGGTCATCCGGCGCCGTGCGCGGCGAGAAGCGCGCCAGCACCCGCCCGTCCTTGCCCACCAGAAACTTCTCGAAGTTCCAGCTGATGTCACCAGGAAACTCAGCCCCCTCGCCCGCCAGCAGGCGGTACAACGAATGGCGCTGTGGCCCGTTGACTTCCAGCTTGCCCCCCAGCGGGAAGCTCACGCCATAGTTGAGGCTGCAGAATTCCTGGATTTCCTTTTCGCTGCCCGGCTCTTGGCCGGCAAACTGGTTGCACGGCAGGCCAAGCACGTTGAAGCCCTTGTCCTTGTAAACCTGGTAGAGGTTTTCCAGAGCCTTGTATTGCGGCGTGAGACCACATTTGGAGGCAACGTTGACCACCAGCACCACTTGGCCCTTGAACGGTGCGAGGGGCAGCTCCCCGCCGTTCAGCGCGTCCAGTTTCAGGTCGTGAAATGCACTCATGATGACATCCCCTCTCAGGTTCCCGGTTGCCGCGCAGGCGAATTCCGCCCACTAAAAAGGCGCCCGTCCAAACCGTCCACCTCCCGTAGGAAGGCAAATCGGCTTGCCCGAGCGCCTGGCGACTTTCTGAGCTTAGCGCAGAAAATCAGTGGTGATGGCCACCTTCACCGTGGATGTGGCGGTGAGCGATTTCTTCTTCGCTGGCGTCACGCACGTCAACAACCTTGACCTGGAAGGTCAGGCGCTGGCCGGCCAGCGGGTGGTTGCCGTCAACGGTGACGTCGTCGCCGTCCAGGTCACGGATGGTGACGATCTGCATCTGGCCGTCCGGTGCCGAAGCGTGGAACTGCATGCCCACTTCCAGCTCGTCGACGCCTTCGAACAGGCTGCGGTTCAGGGTGCTGACCAGCTCGGCCAGGTATTCGCCGTAGGCGTCTTCCGGCTCGATGGAAACGTTCAGCTCGTCACCGGCCTGTTTGCCTTCCAGGGCTTTTTCCAGGCCCGGGATGATGTTGCCGGCACCGTGCAGGTAGACCAGCGGCGCGCCACCGGCGGAGCTGTCGATGGTCTCCCCGGCGTCGTTGGTCAGGGTATAGTCGATGGAGACAGCCTTGTTGGCGGCGATCAGCATGGGGCAAGACCTTTTGCAAAAGTATGTAGAGCGGACAAGTGTAACCAAGCCATCGTCCGATTGCGAACGCACTGCGGACAAGCAACGGCCCATCAGTCGGATCACCGGCTTTCACCAGGACGAAGAAGGCCATTGGGTGGCCGAACTCTCCTGCGGTCATACCCAGCACCTGCGCCACCAACCGCCGTGGCAATCACGCCCTTGGGTGCTGGACCCGGCACAACGCGCGCAGCGCATCGGCCAGCCATTTGCTTGCGGCTGGTGCGCACAAGGGGGCGATGGCGCTACCCTTGGCCGCTAATTTCTTGCACCGCTTTATTTCGAGAAGCACGCATGCAGACATTTTTCATTGCGCCGACCGACTTTGGTGTCGGCCTGACCTCCATCAGCCTGGGCCTGGTGCGCACCCTCGAGCGCGCCGGCCTGAAGGTCGGTTTCTTCAAGCCTATCGCCCAGCCCCACCCGGGTGACACCGGCCCCGAGCGCTCTACCGAACTGGTGGCCCGCACCCACGGCATCACTCCCCCGCTGCCACTGAGCCTGGCACAGGTCGAGCGCATGCTGGGCGACGGCCAGCTGGACGAGTTGCTCGAAGAAATCATCCGCCTCTACCAGCAAGCCTGCGTCGGCAATGACGTGGTGGTGGTCGAGGGCATGGTGCCCACGCGCCACGCAAGCTATGCAGCGCGGGTCAACCTGCACCTGGCCAAGAGCCTGGATGCCGAGGTGATCCTGGTGTCGGCCCCGGAAAACGAAGTGCTCAGCGAGTTGTCTGGCCGGGTCGAACTGCAGGCCCAGCTGTTCGGCGGCCCACGTGACCCGAAGGTGCTCGGGGTAATCCTCAACAAGGTGCGCACCGACGAAAGCATGGCGGCCTTCGCCACCCGCCTGCGCGAGCACTCGCCCCTGCTGCGCGGCAACGATTTCCGCCTGCTCGGCTGCATCCCCTACCAGCCTGAGCTGAACGCCCCGCGCACCCGCGACGTGGCCGACCTGCTCGGTGCCCAGGTACTCAACGCTGGCGACTACGAGCAGCGGCGCATGAGCAAGATCATCATCTGCGCCCGCACCGTGGCCAACACGGTACCGCTGCTGACCTCGGGCACCCTGGTGGTCACCCCGGGCGATCGCGACGACATCATCCTTGCCGTCAGCCTGGCGGCCATCAATGGCGTACCGCTGGCCGGGCTGCTGCTGACCAGTGACAGCAAGCCCGACGCGCGCATCCTCGGCCTGTGCCGCGGCGCGCTGCAGGCCGGCCTGCCGATCCTGTCGGTCAGCACCGGCTCGTACGACACCGCCAATCAGCTCAATTCGCTGAACCGCGAAATCCCGGTCGACGACCGCGAGCGCGCCGAGTTCATCACCGACTTCGTCGCCAGCCACCTCGACGCGGCCTGGCTGCATCAACGCTGCGGTACCCCGCGCGAGATGCGCCTTTCGCCAGCGGTGTTCCGCTACCAGCTGATCCAGCGGGCGCAGCAGGCCAACAAGCGCATCGTCCTGCCAGAAGGCGCCGAGCCGCTGCTGGTGCAGGCCGCAGCCATCTGCCAGGCGCGCGGCATCGCCCGCTGCGTGCTGCTGGCCAAACCCGAAGATGTCGAGGCCGTGGCCCGCGCCCAAGGCATTACCCTGCCGCCTGGCCTGGAAATCCTCGACCCCGAGCTGATTCGCGGGCGCTACGTGGAGCCGATGGTTGCGCTGCGCAAGAGCAAGAACCTCAACGCACCGATGGCCGAGCAGCAACTGGAAGACCCGGTGGTGATCGGTACCATGATGCTGGCTCTGGACGAAGTGGACGGCCTGGTATCGGGCCTGGTGCACTCTACCGCCAACACCATCCGCCCGGCCCTGCAGTTGATCAAGACCGCGCCGGGCTCCAGCCTGGTGTCGTCAGTGTTCTTCATGCTGTTCCCCGAGCAAGTGCTGGTGTACGGCGACTGCGTGATGAACCCCCACCCGAGCGCTACCGAGCTGGCCGAGATTGCCAGGCAGAGCGCAGAATCGGCGCAGGCCTTCGGCATCGCGCCGCGGGTGGCGATGATCAGCTATTCAAGCGATTCGGTCAGTGATGAAGAAGTCGGCAAAGTGCGCGAAGCGACACGCCTGGCACAGGGTGCAGCGCAGGCGCTGGTGATCGATGGGCCACTGCAGTATGACGCGGCGGCCAATCCGGCAATTGCACGGGAACTGGCGCCGGATAGCCCGGTGGCCGGGCGTGCCACGGTGTTCGTTTTCCCTGACCTGAATACCGGCAACACCACGCACAAAGCGGTGCAACGCAGTACCGACGGGGTCAGCCTGGGGCCGATGCTGCAGGGATTGCGCAAACCGGTGAACGACTTGCCGCGCGGGGCGCAGGTTGACGATATCGTGCATACCATTGCCCTGACGGCGATTCAGGCCAGCGTGGTGCGATAAAAGCCGGGCCGCTTTGCAGCCCATTCGCGGCACAAGGCCGCTCCTACAGGGATCGCGTAATACCTGTGGGAGCGGCCTTGTGCCGCGATAGGGCCGCAAGGCGGCCCCGGGCATCAATCATGGATATTGCTGAACCTGGCCTTGTTGCTGGTCATACTGCTGGCCCGGAATCGGCTTCAGGTTCACTTCCACCCGGCGGTTCTGCGCACGGCCATTGGCGTCGGCGTTGCTGGCGATCGGCTGATCCGGGCCCATGCCACGCACCGAAATACGCGAAGCATCCACACCCTGCGAAGTCAGGTAGGTGCTGACCGCCTGCGCGCGGCGCTGGGACAGGTCCATATTGTGCTGGCGGCTGCCGGTGCTGTCGGTGAACCCGACCACTTCAATGGTGTTCTGGTTGAACTGCTTGAACGAGCCTGCGAGGTTGTTCAGCGGCGAGTAGAAGCTTGGGGCGATGTTGGCCGAGTCGGTGGCAAAGGTGATGTTGCCCGGCATGATCAGTTTGATCTGGTCGCCCTGACGCTGTACTTCCACCCCGGTGTTGGCCATCTGGGCGCGCAGTTCGGCCTCTTGCTTGTCGGCGTAGTAGCCATAACCCGCTGCTGCAGCACCTACGGCGGCGGCGCCGATCAGCGCACCTTTGCCACGGTTGTTGTGGTCGATGGCCGCACCGGCGATGGCGCCAGCCAGCGCGCCCAGGCCGCCGTACTTGGCAGTCTTGCTCATCCCCGTGGAGCCCTGCGCCTGACCCTGGTTGTCATAAGGGTTCTGGCCGGCACAGCCAGTCATCAGGGCAGCGGCAGTTGCGACGATAATCAGACGACGCATGGTGAACATGGACAAGCTCCTACTGAAATTCATAAATGCGGCAGATCACGAAGGGATCTATGCCAGCCTTGGATTGCATCGGCAATGAAAAATTCAATGAAAGTGCCTTCATGTGCACTCAGGCACGCACGAAAGGGTTTTCTCGCATCTCGTCACCCAGGCGGGTATCGGGCCCGTGGCCAGTCACCACAATGGCCTCTTCATCCAGCCGGTACAGCCGCTCCTTGATGGAACGCACGATAGCCCGCTGGTCACCCCCCCACAAATCGGTGCGGCCAATGCCACGGCGGAACAAGGTGTCGCCGGCGATCAGCAGTTTGGCATCGGCGAACCAGAAGCTCATCGAACCCGGGGTGTGGCCAGGCGTATGCAATGCCACGCCACAGCCACAGCCCAATTCTTCGTCATCGCCCAGCCAGCGATCAGGTGCCGGTACCGGCGTATAGGGCACGCCGAACATCTGGCACTGCATCTCCAGGTTGTCCCACAGTACCTGGTCGTCCTTGTGCAGGTGCAGGGTGGCGCCGGTCAGCGCCTTGAGCTTGCCCGAGGCAAGAAAATGATCGAAGTGCGCGTGTGTATGGATGATGCTCACCAGCGTCAGGCCGTGGGCCTGCAGGCGCGCCAGGATCTTCTCCGGGTCACCGCCTGGGTCGACGACGATGGCTTTCTTGGTCAGCGGGTCGCCAATCAGCGTGCAGTTGCACTGCAAAGGGCCTACGGGGAAGGTTTCGCGGATGAGTGCTGACGATGGATTCTGCATGGTGGGTACGGGAACCGGTTAATCGAATAGGGTTTGCACACGGGCCAGTGCATCTAGGATGACAACTTCGGGCACCGACTCTACGCGCTTGGCAAAGCGTGCTTCAAGGTCGACTGTGCGGACCTGGTTGCAGAGCATCACCCCCTGAGTCTGCGTGCCCGCACCGCTGAGCGTCACTGCGAAACCCGCATGCCTTGCAAAATCACCACCTTGGGTGATCGGGACGATCACTGCCAGGCCTGACGCATTGAACGCCGCCGGGGTGAGTACCAGTGCGGGTCGCCCCTCACCCTGTTGTTCTCGTCCCACTGTGGGGTCGAGGTTGACGCGAACGATATCGCCCCTGGCGAACTTCACCCGCTTCACACTTCACGTCCTACTGGGCGCATCGCACTCCAGTCGGCCATGTCCTCTGGCTCCGGCGCGCTCAGGTCGCACTGGGCCATCAATTCCTCAAGGGTGTATTTGGGTTTCGATCGGACGGGCTTGAGCACCATCGTCTCTCCCGCTGTGTCCAGGCTCAGGGTGGAGCCGACACCGAGGCGCATCTGTTTGAGCACTGCGGCCGGCAAGCGGATGGCGGCGCTGTTGCCCCACTGCTGAATCTTGATCTGCATGAGTATCTCCCAAGGTAGATACATAGTAGAAACCCTCCAAGCGATTGCAAGCGAAATGTAGAGACGTCGTATCTACATTGTCATCTGTCCGGACCGGACAAAAGCCCTGCAACCTCAAGAAGGAAATCCCCTACATCACCTTGGGAAGCCACCTTCCAACTGCAAAAACACGAAGCGCAAACTCAGCCATCTATCAAGGCAGGAACAACCTGAACAACCCGCCCCCAAGCGCCCCGCCATTGGAGATCTCGATCCGTCCGCGCACCCCGCCGCTTTCATGCAGTGCCGCGATCCGCGCCGCAAAGTACAGGCCAAGGCCGGTGCTGCCGCTGGTCGAGTCGATGCCCTGGATGTATTGCTCCTGGCGCTCGAGCATGTGCTTTGGATAACCCGGGCCGTCATCGTTCACGCAGATGGCCAGCTGGTTGTCGGCCTCCTCGATGGTGATCAACAACGCGTGCCCGGCAAAGCGGGTGGCGTTGGTGATGACGTTGGCGATCACCGAGGCCACCAGTTCACGGTCGAAAAAGCCCAGCGGGTTGTCGGTGTCGACACGCCAGGTGGCGAGGATGTCGTTGTGCTTGAGCACTTCCTGATGCGCCGCCAACTGGGCTTCGATGAAATCGTCCAGTTCGTGGTAGTCCGGGCACACCGGCAACTGGTTGATACCCAGTTTGTACAGGCCCAGCAACTGCACCAGCATGCCGTTGAGGTGGCGAAACTCGTGCTCCATGATTCCCTGCTCGGCACCACCACGCAGCTCTTCGGGCAAGCGCTCCATCCACTGGCTGTGGGACTGGATCAGCGCTGACAAAGAGCTTTTGAGGTCGTGCACGGTGGAGGCGATCACCGTGGAAAAATCCAGCCCCTGATTGTCTTGATTCATGCGCCGAACACTCGGATGTGCAGTTTGCGGTAACGGTCATAGCGATTGTCGCTGGCAGGGATACCGGCCACGCTGGTCAAGGCGTCCTGGCATTCCTGCATGATCGCGGGCTGAGGGTTTTCACCGCCAATGCGCAGCAGCGCCTGGGCGGTGTTAAGGGCGATGCTGATGTTTTTCGGCTGCATACCCAGCGCCTTGCGGAACATCTGCAACGCCTCGCCAAGCTGCCCTCCCTGGTAACTGCGCACACCCTGGCGATTGAGGGTGACCGCTTCGGTAATGGCGTTGAGCACGCTGGGGTCGTCCGTCAGCTTGCCCACTTTCTCCATGACCTTGGGGTCATCGCCATAACTTTCCACACAGCTCTTCAGCACGCCGAGGGCGGCGGCTTCCTGCCCCATTGCCTGCAACTGTGCGGCAACGGTCAGGGCCGCATCGACCGAGAAGAACTGGTTCATCTTGTCCAGGCGCTGGATCGCCTGTTCGGTCAGCTTGCCGGCCGTTTCCGGGTCGCCCGCCTGTTGCAGGCTGGCGGCCTTCATCATCCGCGCACGTACCTGCAAGCCCTGGTCCTCGGGGTTTTCCTTGGCCACCTCGCTGAGCGTGGTGTTGATTTCGACCCGGGTACGGGCGTCCAGGCCGAAGCCTGCGTTCTTGCTCATCAGCGCCTGCACCAGGCCAAGGTTGTTTTCAGCATCCTTGTAGCGCGAGCTCTGCCCCTGGTTCACCGCATGGCGGAACGCCTTAGACGCGCTCTCGAAGTCTTCGTTTTCCAGCGCCAGCTTGCCCAGCGTCGACTGCCGACGCACCGACAGTGGCGACAGCCGCACGGCTTCTTCAAGCAGGTTTTGCGCACGCCGGGTATCGCCTTGGGCCACCAGCACCTCGGCCATGCCGTCGTACAGGCCGGGCATGATCGGGAACGCCTTGAGCGCCTGCTCGTACACACCCTGGGCCTGGGCATTCTGGCCACGCTTGTGCATCAGGGCGCCCAGCGCGGCGTACACCCAAGGCTGCGGGCGGCTGGCCAGGATGGCCTTGAGAAACTTTTCCAGTTCCTCGAAGCGGTTGAGGTTACGCAGGGCATCGGCCCGATAACGCAGGCACAGCGGTGCCAGGCGCGGGTCTTTCTTGCACAGCTCGGCACAGGCGGCCAGCACTTCGGCCGGGCGATTGCGGTCCAGCGCCTGCAAAATCGGCTTGAGCAGCGTCTTGCGCTGGAACAGTTTTTCGACGCGCTGGGCCAGGCCAACGCGGTTGAACGGTTTGGTCAGGTAGGCATCAGGCTCGTGCTCGATGGCGCTGAGGACAATGGCCTGGCTGCTTTCGGCCGTGACCATGATGAACACGCACTCATGGCTGATGTGCTTGTCGATGATCAGGTCTTCGAGCACCTGCTGGCCGTTCTTCTTGCCGTCGCCCAGGTGGAAGTCCTGCAGGATGAAGTCATAGCGCTTCTGCGCGCACATGCGCAGCGCCTGCTCGCCGCTGTCGGCGGTGTCCACGTCGCGCACGCCCAGCTCGCGCAGCATGGAACGGGTCGACGTGCGAAAGTCGGTAAAGTCGTCGACGATCAGAAAGCTTTTTTGCCCGTACTGCAGCATCAACACGACCTGCCTTGGAATGATTGAAAAATCGCGCGAGGCGATGCCACCGATCGCTGTATCGGCAGCTGGTCGGGAAAGATGAGGTTAGAGCATCACCGGCCACAATCCATGGCCTCAGGCCATCACTTTAGCGGGCAATGACCTGCAGGGCCAGTATCACGCCAGTACCCCCAGGGATTTGGCCTTGGCAACCGCCTGGGTACGTCGCTCAACCCCCAGCTTGCTGTTGATGTGGCTGGCGTGGGTCTTTACGGTGTGCAGGGAAATGAACAGCCGCTCGCTGATCTGCTGGTTGGAACAACCTTGGGCAATCAGTTCGAGCACGGCCAGTTCGCGGCCGCTCAAGGCTTCGCCGGTGCCGGTGGTGGAGCTTCGCTGCTGCGGCAGGCGCTTGAGCAGTTCTGCCTGAACCGGGCAGGACGAACCTGCCTGCAATTGCTCAGAAAGCCAGTGCGGGTGCTTTTCCAGCAGCGGCTGGAACGGTTGCAGCACGCCGCCATGAGCGGATGCCAGCAGGCTTGGCAGCAATTGCGCGGCCTGGCCCTCCCGGCCTTCGTCCAGCAGCAGGGAGAGCCATTGGCACAGGGCGCTGACGGTGAGCAGCATGCCGCCACTGGCCTGGCCACGCTCGACCAGACTTGCCAGGCGTTGTACGGCGTCGTCACCGCGTAACTGGATGCGCTCCAGCAGCGCCTGCTGCAACGCAATGTGCAACGGCAGCAGCGGGTGGAACTCCGGTGCGGCTGCCGGCTGCTCGCCGCCGTAGGTCTGGCCCAGGCGCAGCAGCCAGGACTCGGCCAGGTCGGTACGCCCTTGGGCCAGCCACAGTTCGCATTTGATCAGGGTAATCATCGCCAGGTAGTAGACCGGGGGCACGTCCCAGATATGCATCAGGCGCTCGGCCTCGGCCAATTCGGCAAAAGCCTCTGAAAAGTGCCCTTCCCTGCCATCGAGCGTAGCAATCACGCAATGGCCGATAAGCACACTGATATCTCGGCAGGCCCGCGCCTCGCCCAGCCCCGCGCGCAAACGCGCACGGCCCTGGGCCGGCTGCAGGCGCGAGACCAGCAGGTAACCTTCGTAAAGCGTCAGGCGCGCACGCACGGCATACAGCCGCTGCGCCGAAAGCCCTTGCAGGCGCTGAAGCCCTTGGCGCACTTCGTCCAGGGCGCGCAACACCTCGCCACGGGCATGTAGCACCCGCGCCCGGTCGTAATGGGCCAGCGCCTCGAACAACGGGTTGCCAACCCGCTGGGCCAGCTCCAGGGCTTCGCGGTTCCAGCCTCGGGCCCGCCAGAAGTCGCCATCGGCAATGGCCAGGTTGGACAGCGTCGACAAACACACCAGGCGTTGGCCATAACGCTTGCTCGGCAGGCTCTGCAGCGCTTCGCCGCAATAGGCCAAGGTGCGTTCGCGGTCGCCACGGCCGCGGGCAATGACCCCACTCAGCGCCAGCCACTGGGCCAGCATCGACTTTTGCGCGGTGGCCGAAGGCGCGGGCAGAAAGCGGCTGAGGTAGCCGGCCAGTTCCTCGGCGGCGTCCAGCTGGCACGCCAGGCCCAACGCCCAGCTGTACAGCACGATCAAGCGCGGAGTGCTGATCAGCAGGCTGTCGGGCAGGTCCATCTTCCAGCGCAGCAGCATGCCGACGTTCTGTTCAGCCAGCAGTTGCTCCTCGGACAGGCTCTGCACCAGGTCGGCAGCGACATCGAGGTGGCCGGCACGCAGCGCCTGCTCTACTGCCTCGTCCAGCAGGCCCTGCTTTTCAAACCAGCGACAGGCACGCAGTTGCAAACCGGCAAGTGGTTCGCTGGCCTGCCGGCTGCGCAGCAGGTCGGAGAACAGGTGATGGTAGCGGAACCAGTGGCCATGCTCGTCCAGCGGCACCAAAAACACTTGGTGCGCCTGCAGGAAACGCAACACAGCTGCGCTGTCCTGGCGGCCACGCAGGGCGTCGCACAACGGGGCGCAGAAGCGCTCCTGGCAGGCCGTGTCGTACAGGAACGCCTGTACGTCAGCGGGCAGCATGTCGATGACTTCTTCAAGCAGATAGTCGCGGATCAGGCCTTCGCCGCCATGTAAGGCCTGGGGCAAGGCTTGCTCGTCCGCCGACTCGCTGGCTGCCAGTTGCCAGAAACGCAAACCGGCCACCCAACCGTCGCTGCGCTGGATCAGGTTGTCCAGTGCCTGGCCGCGCAGGGCCGTTGGCTGCCGGCCAATCACCGCCAGCGACTCTTCGTCGGTGAGGCGCAAATCCTGTTCGTTCAGTTCGACAAGCTGGCGCGACAGCCGCAAGCGCGCCAGGTGCCAGTCCGGGCGCTGGCGGCTGGTAACCAGCAACACCAGGCCGGCGGGCAGGTGGTTGAGGAAGAATTGCAGGCAACGGTCGAGTACCGGCCCCTGGGCCAGGTGATAGTCGTCCAGTACCAGCAGCAAAGGGGTATCGGTTTGCAGGTACAGCGCCAGCTCGTCGAGCAGGCCGTCGATCCACTCTTCGAAGGCAAACGGCTGGTGGCGCTGGCGCATTTTCAGCAAGCCCATGGCCTGCCCGCCCAGTGCCGGGCAGTACTGCTGCAGGCCTTCGAGCAGGCGTTCAAGAAAGCGGCCTGGGTCGGCATCACGCTGGCTCAGGCCCAGCCACAGGCTACGCCAATGCTCGGGCAGCGCTTCGCAAAATTCGATGGCCAGGGAGCTTTTGCCGAAACCCGCCGGGGCATTGACCAGCAACAGCCGGCCACCCAGCCCGGCGTGCAGACGCTGACACAGGCGCAAGCGCGGCACATGGCCGTCCGGCAGCGGCGGCCGGAAGAAACGCCCGTCCAGCAGGCCAAGGGCCTGGCTGGCAAATCCATGTGTACGGGACAAATCTGTCATGGCCGGCTCGTTCTGGGTGGAGGACTTCGGCGATATGGATGCTTGCGAGACTAGCCGGTAACGCAGCGCATTTGAAGATGATGGGCGCAATTGCCCCGGAAAAGACTGCGACAAAAAGCAACATGGCTGATGGACAGGGGGCTGGGGCGGGGGTTTGGGTGGGTATTCAGCAGATTTATCGCCCGCTCACACAGGGATTGCACAGCTTCAAGGCCAGTGCAGTAGCGGTAGGAGCAGCCTTGTGCTGCGAAGGGGCCGGTAAGGCTAAAGACTCTCTTCGGCTGCAATGGCCTCTTCGCAGCACAAGGCTGCTCCTACAGGGCCTGTGTTTGACTGGAAATTATCGCCGGAGCAGAAACAGGAACGCCCCGGGCAGGCCGGGGCGTTCTGGGGATCACACGGAGTGAAGGGTTTTCAGATCAACGAATACCCGACTGGCGCAACGCCGCAGGCTGGAAGTCGGCCTTGCTGGCACTGAAGCCGAAGTCGTAGGCGCGCTTCTCTTCGTTTTTCATGCCCAGGGCCAGGTAACGACCCGACTGCAGGTCGTAGATGGTTTCCAGGGTGTACCAAGGCACCTCTTTGTTGTAATACGGCTGGGAATGGGCCTCGGACACGCGCCACAGCTGGCCACGGCCGTCGTACTGGTCGATCACTGCGGCCTGCCAGGTGTCCTCATCGATGTAGAAGTCCCGCTTGGCGTAGATGTGCCGCTGGCCCGGCTTCAGGGTTGCGACCACGTGCCAGACGCGGCGCAGCTCGTAACGGGACAGGTCCTGGTTGATGTGCCCGGCCTTGATGATGTCGGCGTACTTCAGCTTGGGGTCATCCAGCTTGAAGGCGTTGGAGGCGATGTACAGCTCCTTCTTGCCTTCGAGCTTCCAGTCGTAGCGGTCTGGCGCACCGTTGAACATGTCCAGGTTGTCCGAGGTACGCAGGCCGTCGGCGGCGGTACCCGGGCCGTCGTACGACACTTGCGGCGCCTGGCGCACGCGACGCTGGCCGGCGTTGTAGATCCACGCCTTGCGCGGCTCCTTCACCTGGTCGAGGGTTTCGTGCACCAGCAGCACAGTCCCGGCCAGGCGCGCTGGCGCGGTTACTTCCTGCTTGAAGTAGAACAGGATGTTGCCTGGGTTGTTCGGGTCGTAATCCTTCATCCTGTCGCGGAAGACGAACTGGTCGGAGAAGTAAACCGGGCTGAAAGAGCCGTTCTGCTGCGGCGTGGCCTGGATCACCAGGCGGCTGACACTGCCCCCCCGGTAACGGGTGATGTGGTTCCAGATCACTTCCAGGCCGGTTTTCGGGATCGGGAACGGCACCGCCGTGTTGAAGTTGTTCAAACCGTTGCCGCCTTCCGTCAGCGTGGTCTGGGTGGCGTTTTTCTTGATGGCGGCGAACACGTCCGCAGGTACCGTGGAGCCGCGATGGGTTTTGAATACTGGGATCTTGAAGGTGTCCGGGTAGCGTTTGAGCATGGCCATCTGGCCCGGCGAAAGCTTGTCCTTGTACTGCTCGGCGTTTTGCGCAGTGATGGTGAACAGCGGCTTCTCACTGCCATACGGGTCTGCCAGGAAACCCTTGCCGTCGACGCTGCCCGCACTCTTCGACAGCGGCTCCCAAGGGCCGATCGAGCCATCGGCGTTGCCGGCCTTTTCAGCCCCCATCGGGGTCAGGGTACTGCCCAACTTGGCCGCCTCGTCGGCGGATACCGCAGCCATGACGCTGGTCGCCAGCAGGGACAGGCCCAGTACACCGGCTTGCAGCAGACTTCTGGTCTTGTTCATGTCGTGTCGTCCTGGATCTGTATGCTTAGAAGTTCACGCCGAAGCTGAGCGCGACGAAGTCACGGTCATCCACGGTGCTGTACTTGCCATCGAAGAAGTTGGTGTACGACAGGCTCGCCGTGTAGGTGTTCTGGTACTCGGCGTCCAGGCCCAGGCTGACTGCCTTGCGGCCTTCCTCGAAGTTGGCACCAGGGCCGGGCGAGTAGCCAGAAACGTCATGCGACCAGGCCACGCTGGGCTTGAGGTTTACGCCGGCAAAGACATCGTTGTAGTCCCAGATGACCCGCGCGCGGTAACCCCAGGAGGTGCTGGTGGTGTAGCCGTCGTTTTCGCATTTGCGATTCAGGTTGGTGGTGGATGCCCCGGCACCTGCGCCGGCGATGGTGCTGGCATTGAGTGCCTGGCAGGTGTCCGCACCGCCAGTGGCAGGCAGCGGGCCAGGCCCGAAGACCGGGTCACGGCCATAGCGGGTCTCGCGGGCGTTTTCCAGGCCGCCAACGTGGGTTACCCCAACTTCGCCCACCACGGTCATGCGGCTGGCGCCCATTACCTGGTCGAAGAAGTGCGTCAGGGTGGTCTGGAACTGTGTGATTTCCTTGCGACGGTAGCCGTGCAGGTCTTGGCCGGGTGTACCCGAGAGCAGCGAAGCGTTGGTGAGCGCGCCACCAATCGGACGCACGCCCGCGAACAGGATATCGGTCGTATTCAGCTGCACGGGGGCATTGGGGCGATAGCTGACTTCACCGCTCCAGGCCGTACCCGTGGGCAGCGTAGTGGAGAAACTCAGGCCGTACAGGCGAATGTCCTCCGGGTATTCGACGAAGTACTCGGAGTTACCCGCCACAATCAGCGGTGCCAGCGCCCGCAACTGGGCAGGCAGCGCGCTCAGGCCGGCGAACACCGATGGTGGGGCGCCGGTGGCGCTGAAAATCGGTGCGCGGCTGTGGTAGTTCATGAAGTAGGCGCCGAACTCGGTGTCCAGCGGGTCGAACATATAGCGCAGTGCCACGCCGAACTGGCCGCTGTCGCGGGCATCACGGTCGGCGCCGCGGCGCACCATCACCCCTTCCTCATTGATGTTCACGCCCCGGGAGGCGAGGAACTGCTGGGCCGCGCCGGGCACCGTGCGGCTGCTGTTGAGCACGCGCAGGTTGTCGGTACAGCCGTCGGCAATGATGTCCGGCTGCGAGAAGAACGTACCGCAGTTATCAACAACCGTCTGGTCCCACTCGATCTGGTAGAAGGCTTCGGCCGACAGGTTGTCGGTGAGGCTTTGCGAGATATAGAACATGTTGACCGGGATCAGGCCTTCCTTGATCTCGGCCCCTGGGCGGCGGAACGCCGACACGTCGATGGGGTTGATCGAGTTGATGCCGCCGCCGATGAAGGTACTCTCACCCCAGCTCACCACCTGCTTGCCCAGGCGTACCGAGCCTGGCTGATCGCCGATGGAATAGTTGTGGTAGACAAAGGCGTCGAGCAACTGCGCGCCGGACGACTTGGCGCCCTCCTTGCGGCCGGAGTCGCTGATGTCCTTGAACTCGCGGCCTTCGTCCTTCAGCTCGAAGTCGTACCAGTACTTGCCGCGCACAAACACGCCGGTATCGCCGTATTTGAGTTCCAGGTCATGGATGCCCTTGAAGATCTTGGAGAACGTTTCGCCCTTCTTGAAGTTCAGGTGGCCGTCGTCGGATGTCTGCGACAGGCCCTTGCCGCCGTTGTTCACCCCGATCAGGTTCTTGTTGGGGTTGGCTGTCGACCAGCTGGCGCCGATGGAGAGCGACGAGTCGAACTGCCCTTCGATTTCACCAATGTTGAAACTGACAGCGAAAGCAGGACTTGCGAGCGTGGAAGCAAGGCTGACGGCCAGGGGCAACTTGGCCCGGCGCCAGAACAGGTTTGCAGATTTCATCGACGCTACTCCATGTACTTTATTGTTATGGCAGTGAGTCCTTTCAAGAACGGCCCGAGCGACCGGTTTGCAGGTTTGCACCTGCGGCGATACGGCTTGCGCGTATCGCCCTCCCCCATTCCTGAAAATCCCCTGGCCCCGACTATAGCCAGCAAGGCACAGGCGCTTGATCCCTCTAAAGTGTGATTTGCGCTCCATGCCGCCAACTCGCTGCAGTGTTGTCCCGGTTGCGGGCTGGCAGAGCTCAAGGATGGCGCATTTCTGCCATTTGGCAAGGCGCCGGGGCCTCTAGCGTGCGGGTCGCGTTCTGACGTTGGCGACCCGCACGGCGGTCACAGCGTGGAAAGGAACGCGCTGTTGCTGGCCTGCCACTGGACGATGTCCTGGCGGATGCGTTTCTTGTCGAGCTTGCCGACACTGGTCTTGGGAATTTCAGTAACAACGGCGATCTGGCTAGGAATCGCCCACTTGTTGATGTGCCCTTGCTCGACAAATGGCTTGAGATGGTCCTTGAGCGCCTTGGCATCGATGGCCTGGCCTTCGCGCACCACCAGCAGGGCAAACGGGCGCTCGCCCCATTGCGGGTCGGCTACCCCCACCACCGCCACTTCGCGCACGGCCGGGTGACGGCTGATCAGGTCTTCCAGGTCGAGCGAAGACACCCACTCGCCACCGGTCTTGATCACATCCTTGATGCGGTCACGGATGTCGATGTAGCCCATGCCGTCGAGGGTTGCAACATCGCCGGTGTGCAACCAGCCCCCCTGCCACAGTTCCTCGCTCTTTTCCGGTTCCTTGAAGTAGCCCATGGTCAGCCACGGCGCACGCAGCACCAGCTCGCCCTGGGTTTCACCGTCGGCCGGCAGGAAGTTGCCGTCGCCATCGACAATGGCCGCCTCGACCAGTGGCACCGGGACGCCGGCCTTGATGCGGTAGGTGACGCGCTCATCCTCGCTGCCGGCCTGCAGCTCGTCGTTCAGGTGCGCAGCGGAGATCAGCGGGCAGGTTTCGGACATGCCATACGCGGCGGTCAGCTGGATGCCACGTGCCAGGGCAGCCTGGTACAGCGAACGGTTGAGCGAGCTGCCGCCGATGATGATCTTCCAGCCGCCGAAGTCCTGCCCTTGCGCGTTCGGGCAGTTGAGCAGCATCTGCAGGATGGTCGGCACGCAATGGGAGAACGTGACCTTTTCTTCGCGCCACAGCTTGACCAGCATGTCCGGCTCGTAGCGCCCCGGGTACACCTGCTTCATGCCCAGCATGGTGGCGGCGTAGGGAATGCCCCAGGCATGCACATGGAACATCGGGGTGATGGGCATGTACACGTCGTTGCTGCCCAGCAGGCGCACGCTGTCGATGCTGCCGGTGACCGAAGCTTCGGCCAAGGTGTGCAGTACCAGTTGCCGATGGGTGAAGTACACGCCCTTGGGGTTGCCGGTGGTGCCGGTGGTGTAGAAGGTGGTGGCCACCGAGTTTTCGTCGAAGTCCGGGAAGTCGTAGCGTGGGCTGGCGGCTGCCAGCAGCTGCTCGTACTCGCCCACCAGGCCAGGCAGCTCGGCCGTTTTGTCCGGGCCATCGGTCAGCAGCAGGGTCTTGTCAACGGTGGTCAGCTGCCCGGCAATGGCCTGGTAGAGGCCGACGAAATCGCTGTTGACCAGCACCACGCGGTCTTCGGCGTGGTTCATGGTGTAGAGGATCTGATCGGGCGACAGGCGCACGTTGATGGTGTGCACAACGGCGCCGATCATCGGGATGGCGAACATGCACTCCAGGTAGCGGTGGCTGTCCCAGTCCATGACCGCCACCGTGTCACCGGCCTTTACCCCGGCCTCGGTCAGCACGTTGGCCAGGCGCGCGATGCGCTCGTTGAGCTGTGGGTACGTCAGGCGCAACTGGTCGCGGTAGACGATTTCCCGGGTCTTTTCATAGCGGCTGCCGGACATCAGAAGGCGTTTGATCAGCAGCGGGTAGTCGTAGGCGCCCTCGGCGGGCTTGATGATGCGGGTCTGCAGCATGGTTATCCCTTTTCTGAAAAGCGGGCCGGACAAATCTGGTAACCACTGTAGTTCGCGAATGTGACGGCTAAATCAGCCGAAGGAATGATTTGGCTGCGCGAGGTATGAGTGGCATTGTCCGGGTGATGGATCATCCCTGCCCTGCCAACGGAGCCTTACTGATGCCCAGCCCGCGTCGCGCCGTGTTTCTCGATCACCAGTCCCTGGACCTCGGTGACCTCGACCTTTCCCCGCTACGAAGCCAGTTCGATGAGTTCGAGCTGTTCGCCGCTACCCGTCCGGACCAGGTCGCAGAGCGACTGCAGGGCGCCGTGGCGGTGGTCAGCAACAAGGTCATGCTCGACGCCGCGACCCTGGCCGCCAACCCACAGCTCAAGCTGATCCTGGTGGCCGCCACCGGCACCAACAATGTCGACCTGGCAGCAGCGCGCGCGCAGGGCATCACGGTCTGCAACTGCCAGGGCTACGGCACGCCGTCCGTCGCGCAGCACACCCTCGCCCTGCTGTTGGCCCTGGCCACCCGCCTGTGCGACTACAACCAGGCGGTGGCGGACGGCCAGTGGGCCAAGGCCAGCCAGTTCTGCCTGCTGGACTTTCCCATCGTCGAGCTCGAAGGCAAAACCCTCGGCCTGCTCGGCCACGGCGAACTGGGCGGCGCGGTGGCGCGGCTGGCCGAAGCCTTCGGCATGCGCGTACTGAGCGGGCAGATTCCCGGCCGCCCGGAACGCGCCGACCGCCTGCCGCTGGACGAGCTGCTGCCACAAGTCGACGCCCTGACTTTGCACTGCCCGCTGAACGAGTACACCCGGCACATGCTCGGTGCCCGCGAACTGGCCCTGCTCAAGCCCGGTGCGCTGGTGGTCAACACCGCCCGTGGCGGCCTGATCGACGAGCAGGCGCTGGCCGATGCCCTGCGCAATGGTCACCTGGGCGGCGCGGCCACCGACGTGCTCAGCGTGGAGCCGCCGGTCAACGGCAACCCGTTGCTCGAACCCGGCATCCCACGCCTGATCATCACCCCGCACAGCGCCTGGGGGGCAGTGGAATCACGCCAACGCATCGTCGGCCAGCTCAGCGAGAACGCCCAGGCCTTCTTCGCCGGCCAACCGCGCCGCGTGGTCAGCTGAGCGGGGCGCCCGCCTCTGCTACACTGCGCCACTTTTTTCCAGGAGGCGTCGTCCATGGACCCGCGCAGTGAAGTATTGCTCCGCCAGGCAGAGCTGTTCCAGGGGCCGCTGCTGATTGCCGGCGCCCCCGCCGATGGCCTGCTCGGCCAATTGCCACAGGCCCAGGCCTGGACATGGCACGCAGGCGATCAGGCCCTGCTCGACAGCCGTTTTGCCGGCCGCAGTCACCATGGTGTCGAACCGCCTGAAGTGCCCTTCGACAGCGCCGTGCTGTTCCTGCCCAAGTCCCGCGAACTGGCCGCCTACCTGCTCAATGCCCTGGCGTCGCGCCTGGCCGGCCGTGAGCTGTACCTGGTCGGCGAAAAGCGCGGCGGCATCGAAGGCGCGGCCAAACAGCTGCAGGCCTTTGGCAAACCGCGCAAGCTGGACAGCGCCCGGCACTGCCAGCTGTGGCAAGTGACCATCGAGCAGGCGCCCGAGGCCAAGCCGCTGGAAAGCCTGGCCGAACGCTTCGAACTGGCCCTGGAAGACGGCCCGTTGCAAGTGGTCAGCCTGCCTGGCGTATTCAGCCACGGGCGCCTCGACCGCGGTACCGCCCTGCTGCTCAAGCACCTCGACGGCCTGCCCAGCGGGCATGTGCTGGACTTCGGCTGTGGCGCGGGGGTACTGGGCGCAACGGTCAAGCGCCGCTATCCGCAAAGCCGGGTAACCCTGCTTGATGTGGATGCCTTCGCCGTGGCGGCCAGCCGCCTGACGCTGGCGGCCAACGGCCTGGAAGGCGAGGTGATCAGCGGGGATGGTATCGACGCGGCACCGACCGATCTCAGCCTGATCCTGAGTAACCCTCCATTCCACACCGGGGTACACACCAACTACCAGGCTTCGGAAAACCTGCTGAAAAAATCGGCCGTTCATCTGCGAAAAGGCGGCGAAATGCGCCTTGTTGCCAATAGCTTCCTACGCTACCAGCCGCTGATCGAAGGGGCCCTGGGCAAATGCCAGGTGCGCGCCGACGCTGACGGTTTCCGGATCTATCAGGCAACACGCGGATAAAAACAGCGCTTGCCGAAAGCGTTTTGCCTAGGCAGAATCCGCACCGTCCTAGGGGAGTAGTCTCCCGCGAGCACCCTGCTCGCCCGGTACGCGTCAACATACTTGGTCAACAGACCATGGCGCGTGCGACCCACCATGCCAGCCTGCATGGAGAGATCCGCAGAGACGGATCCAGGGTTTGACAAGACCTATGACACGCACACCTTACCCGGGGCGGGGAGGATGTACGTGTCATAGCCGTGTCGACCCGCCCCCGTAGGAAACCTGATGCTGGAATCTCTGTTGGTCCCCACCGCCATCGTTGCCCTCGCCGAAATCGGCGACAAGACGCAACTGCTCGCGCTCATTCTCGCTGCCCGCTTCCGCAAGCCGTGGCCGATCATTGCCGGCATCATCGCAGCCACCTTGGCCAACCATGCCGCCGCTGGCGCCGTGGGTGCCTGGTTCGGCAGCTTCTTCAGCAACTCGGCATTGCACTGGATCCTCGCCGCGAGCTTCACCGCCACTGCGCTGTGGACCCTGGTGCCCGACAAGATGGATGACGACGAGAACCCGGCGCGCCGTTTCGGGCCGTTCCTGACTACGCTGATCGCGTTCTTCCTGGCAGAAATCGGTGACAAGACCCAAGTCGCCACCGTCATGCTGGCGGCGCAGTATCCGCACCTGATCATGGTGATCATCGGTACCACCCTGGGCATGCTGATCGCCAACGTGCCGGTGGTTCTGGCGGGTAACTTCGCGGCAGACAAGCTGCCATTGACCCTGATCCGTCGCCTGGCGGCCACGGCGTTCTTCGTGCTGGCCATCGTGGCGGTCTATACGGCGATGAAAGCCAGTGGTTGGGTAGGCTGATTGCAGAAGGGGCCGCTCTGCGCCCCAATCGCCGGCAAGCCAGCTCCCACGCCGACCGCACCGGCCTCAAGCCATGCGCAGTATATGTGGGAGCTGGCTTGCCGGCGATTGGGCTGCAAAGCAGCCCCCTTGCGGTCTTACTGCTTTGCAGCCTGATACAGCGGCATCACCTTCGGAATCGCCGCCTGCAGCGAAGCAATGCGGCTTTCGGACGCCGGGTGAGTGCTCATGAACTCAGGCGGTGCACCTTCGGAAGCCTTGCTCATCTTGTTCCACAAGGTGATCGCGGCATTCGGGTCGTAACCGGCACGCGCCGACAGCTCCAGGCCAATCAGGTCGGCCTCGTTCTCGTTGGCCCGGCTGTTGGGCAGGGTCATGGCGTAGTTCACCACGGTGTCGGCCATGGCCATGCTGCCTTGGCCGAGGCCGAAGATGGCGCCGGCCCCCTGACGGGCCATTTCCACGCCGTACGCCTTGGACATGGCCTCGCGGCTGTGCTCACGCAGGGCGTGGGCAATCTCGTGCCCCACCACCGCGGCGATTTCCGCATCGGTGAGCTTGAGCTGATCGATCAGCCCGGTGTAGACAATGATCTTGCCGCCCGGGCCGCAGTTGGCGTTCAGTTCGTCGCTCTTGATCACGTTGACTTCCCAGTTCCACTGCGCGGCATCCGGGCGGAACTTGGGCGCCTGGGCGATCAGGCGGTTGGCGATGACCTGTACGCGCTTGGCATCGGCACTGGATTTGTCGAGCACACCTTTGCTCGATGCCTCACCCAGGGTCTGCTGGTACGACTGGGCGTACATCTGGTTGACCTCATCGGTCGAGAGCATGCTGAACATGTACTGCTGGCGCTGCACGCCGACAGCGCCGCCGCTGGTGGTGTTCACCGCCTGGCAACCAGCCAGCAGGATGCCAGCACTCAACAGGCTGACGACAAAAGACTTACGCATGAAAACACTCCCTTTTTACATGCGCCGTATCCTAGGCCGAGTCGCCAGTGCCCGCTATAGCCGTAGGGAAGATTTTATTTGCCTGCACCGGCCTCTTCGCGGGCATGCCCGCTCCCACAGGTATTTCATTTTCCCCAGGCGTACCGAACACCCTGTGGGAGCGGGCGTGCCCGCGAAAGGGCCCGTGCCGCCAGAGCATCAGGCCGGCGTGAGGCACTCCGGCGCATCCAGCTTCGGGTCATTGACGAAATTGGCCAAGGCCCGCTCTCGCAATGTTGCAGGCGGGCTGGCCAGCAACTCGTGCAGGCGGGTGATCGGCGTATCCGGGTCAAGCCACGCCGCCTGCCCCGCCTCGTCGAGTATCAGCGGCCGACGCTGGCTCATGGCTGCCTGCGTCACCACCGCGCAGCTCAGCCACACCTGGTCCTGCACCGGGTAGGCCTCCCACACTGCTGCAAAATACAGCGACGAGCCCTCCCCCGGGGTCAACCAGTACGGGCGTTTACGCACGTTGCCACGCCACTCGTAAAAGCCATTGGCCGGCATCAGGCAGCGACGCTGGCGAAATGCATCGCGAAACATTGGCTGCTCGACCAGGGTTTCGGCGCGGGCATGCGCGGGGGTGCGGGAGAGGTCTGTGAGCCAGGCCGGAGTAAGCCCCCAGCGCGCCTTGGCCAGCTGCTGCTGGCCGTCGAGCTGGCGCTGGATCAACACCGAAGCCCCCGGCGAAATGTTCCATTGGGCCGGCTGGCCTTCAGGGAAACCAGGCAGGCTTGCAAGCGCCTGGGGCCAGCGAAACAGGGCGTAACGTCCACACATGGGCGAATTCAGAACCTAGCAGATCAAGGTACCGGGGAAGCTCTCCGGTTCGTCGCCAACCAGTGGCTGGGCATCATTGTACGCATCGATCAGCTGCCGTGCGTACTCGGCCTGCTCATCCGCCACCGCAAGCCCGAGCAGGCCTTGCAGGGGCAGCTCCCCCACACCCCCCATCAAGTCACGGCCCACCAGCTGCACGTTGATGCCTTCACTGGCCAGCATACCGACCAGCATTTCGGCTTCGAGCAGGTTTTCAGGTTCGTAGATACGCCGCATCAGTCGTTCTCACCGAAGACGTCCAGCATCCACTCCTCGCCATGAACCTGCAGCACGAAGCGGACAGGCTTGCAGCACACCTGGCAGTCCTCGATGTACTCCTGATCGCCACCGGACAGGTCGACCGTGGTTTCGACTTCTTCGCCACAATAAGGGCATTCGTAGTTCGCAGTTTCCAGCATCGCGGCCTCCGGGGTGACTTATGCGTATAATTGCCGGTCTGTTTACAGGGCCTGTGTGTGTCCGAGCCGTTTTTCGGAGCCCGCCCTTACCTTATTACCCTAGCCGTTTCCAACAAGAGAGCATGATGGGCGAATTCGATGCCATCCGACCGTACGACGACGCTGAGGTCCCTGCCGTTCTGGCACGCCTGCTCAGCGACCCGGCATTCCTCGATATCCTCACCCACTTCCGCTTCCCGCGTGCGGCCGGTGCTCTCGGCTGGTTGCTCAAGCCGCTGATTGCCCGTCGCCTGCGCAAGGAATTCGCTGGCGTCACCTGCGTTTCGACCCTGCAGGACAAAGTCGAATACTACGTCGACCAGACCATCGACCGCGCCACCGACGGCGTTACCTATTCCGGCGTGGAACAGCTCAAGGCTGGCACCGCCTACCTGTTCCTGGCCAACCACCGTGACATCGTCATGGACCCGGCCTTCGTCAACTACGCGGTGTACCACGCAGGCTTGCCCACCCCTCGCATTGCCATTGGTGACAACCTGCTGCAAAAGCCATTTGTCAGCGACATGATGCGCCTGAACAAAAGCTTCATCGTGCACCGTTCGATCAGCGGGCGCCGCGAGAAGCTGGCAGCCTATCAGTTGCTCTCGGCCTACATCAGCCACTCGATCCGCAACGACGCCACGTCGATCTGGATCGCCCAGGCCGAAGGCCGCGCCAAGGACGGTGACGACCGCACCGATTCGGCGATCCTCAAAATGTTCCACATGAGCCGCAAGGACGAGCCGTTCGGTGCGGTGATCCAGAGCCTGAACCTGACGCCGGTGTCGATCAGCTACGAATACGACCCGTGCGACCAGGCCAAAGCCCGCGAGCTATACATCCGCGCCACCACCGGTACCTACAAGAAGGCACCCGGCGAGGATGACAACAGCATCGCCAAGGGCATTACCGGCTACAAGGGCCGGGTGCACATCACGTTCACCCCGCCGGTGACCGCGTACTACGAGGACACCAAGCAGCTGGCAGCCGAAATCGACCGGCAGATCCTTGGCAGCTACCGCCTGTTCCCGGTGCATTACCTGGCGTATGCGATGTGGGACAGCAAGGATGAGGCGCTGCAGGTGCCGAGTGCCGAAAAGGTGTTCCCGGCGGACGAGCTGGCCAAGGCCAAGGAAGAATGGCAGCGCCGGCTGGATGCCTGCCCTGAAGAGCAGCGACCTTATCTGGTGCTGCAGTATGCGACGCCAGTGCGTAACCAGTATCAGGTCAGGCAGCAGGCACCTGTAGCCTGATCGGTCCCGGGGGCTGCACTGCAGCCCAATCGCGACACAAGGCCGCTACCACAAGGAGTACGCAATTCCCTGCGGGAGCGGCCTTGTGTCGCGATGGGCCGCAACGCGGCCCCAATGGTTCTCAGACCCAGGTACTGAACCAGGACAACAGCAACGCCATCGCCAGGCACGAAAAACCAAGAATGTAGAAGTAGCGTGGCACCCGCAGGTCGAACGCGTCCACCACCCCCTCCTCCACCGCCATGTATTCGCGGGTCTCGGCCTCGCGCCGCCGTGCGCTGTGCAGCAGCAACCCGCCCGGGCAGGTCAGCAGCAGCGCCAGCAGGTTGATCAACTTGGTGGGATGGGCGGCCAGGAACCCCCAGAGCACTTGCAAGGACATCACGCAACCTCGGTGTGAGCAGCGGCAAAGGCACGCATTCTACCCAAGTGGCTGTTCGGCGCCCGGCATGGGCGACAAAGTGTCATTAAATTTCATCTGTCATTCACTCGTCATCTGAACAGGCCACCCTGTCGGCCTCTCATCATCCGGAGCTTGTTCATGCTGCACGCCGAAAACCAGGACCGCCTCTACCTCGTGGCCCAGAGCGATGAACAACAGGCGTTGATCGATGGTTTTGCCATCAATGTGCAGGACCGCCAGTGGCTGGTCTACTGTACGCTGGGCGGGCATGTACATGAAGATTTGCCAGAGGTGGATGCCGGGACGGGCTTCAGCTTGCTGGATTTCTACGTGGAAGCAGCGTGAGCCTGAACCGGCCTCTTCGCGGGTGAACCCGCTCCCACAGGGACCGCACCGAATCCGAGGCCTGCGCTGTACCTGTGGGAGCGGGTTTACCCGCGAAGAGGCCAGCACAGGCAACAAAAAACCCGCTACCTGGCACAGGGAGCGGGTTTTTTCATCCAGCCAAACGCTTACTGGCCCAGCACCTGCCCGATGGTCGGGTCTTTGAACAGGCGGGTCAGGGCATCGCTCAGGACATCACCCACCAGCTGGGTATTGGTGTCCTGGTTCGGCGCCATGCCGAAACGCTGGTCCAGCGAAGCGCCGTAGCGGCCGCTGTAGCTGCGCCCGCCATTGCGCACGTCGGCGCGGAAGGTGGCGCCGATGGTAGCCTCGGTCACGTACAGGTTGTCTTTGGGCGACTGATATTTCAGCTCGGCCAGGGTCACGGTCAGCTGGGGGGCGCCAGAGGCATTCGGCGTCGGGGTGAAGCCGAGCAGGCGCACGGCAGCTTCGGCCTGGGCCTGCAGCTTGGGTACCACGTCGTTACCGCTGACGCTGATGGTGCTGGTCTCAGGGTACATGCCACCACGGGTGCCCAAGGATTGCGAAGGCCGGCCGTCAACCACCCGCACCACGACCGGCTGGCCGTGACCCACAGGGGCGAGCTGGGCCTTGAGCGTGGGTTGCGGGTTGAGTTGTTGCGGGCTGTGGGCACAACCGACCAGGCTGAGGCTGGCCACGGCAATCAAACCGAACAACAGACGTTGCAACATGCGCGTTTCTCCAGAAAATGCGGCAAAGGCCCACAGTATACCTAGCCAGGCACAGACCAGTCATCGGCCCGACCCGCTTGTCACAATCGTTTCATGGCCCCGCCCTTATCCTTGCGCCAAGCCCTCACGCAAAGGACTCGCCGCCATGGCCTCGCTCTGGACTCTGCTTTTCCAACGCCCGCGCCACAACACCTACGCCCGCCTCGATGGCCAAGGCAAATGCCTGGCTTTCAAGCAATGCAGCCAGGTGCCAAGCGGCAGCGGCTGGGTCCAGGTCGGTGAAATCCAGCTGGCCTGGCTGGGCCGCGAGCTGCCCGCCGACGCCCGGGTTTGCGCCCGCGCAAGCCGCCGCTGGCACCAGCGCATCCTCGCGGCCTGACAAACGCTGCAATAAAAACCACGAATGGCGACATTTCTGCCCGCGACATCGCTATAATCTCCCCCCGATTATAAGGACGTCTCCTGATCGGGCCCCGCACTCGCCGATTGACCCCGGCAACTTCACCGCTTCGCCCACAGAGAGCCTTCCACTCAGGTCTTGCATCGGCTGTCGTGCCTGCTTTTCCGGCCCTTCACACTGCATGAACCTGCGGGTTGCCATCGCGCAGTCCCCTTTTGAGGTTCACGTCTCCAAAAGAGCGTGAAAAAACGGTTTTCACAACTTCACAAGAGTGTGGCGAGCAAATGAACAGTCTGGCATGTGCAAAAGCGGCAGATGTGTCCCGAACAGCCCTGAACAGGCGGCAAATGCGCTCATCCCGTATGAGTGTCTGAACCGTTCCATAACGCACGCACGACACCTTGACCATAAGTCGAATTGCCGCACCCGTGGCAAACGGCGTTCAATAGCTGAACCCGAAGACTGATTGGCGGTGTCCGCGGAAGTTGCAAGAACTGCGAAAAGTCGGACATGGCGACCCTGGCTACCCCAGGTCCTATGCTGTCAATTAGGTAGCTGTAGATTGTGGAGACGCGTTAAATGGCGCAGAACGAATCGGTTGATGTAGTACTGGTAGGCGCGGGCATCATGAGTGCCACCCTGGCCGTACTGCTGAAGGAGCTTGACCCGACCCTGAAGCTTGAGGTCGTCGAGGCGATGGACTCCGGAGCCGCGGAAAGCTCCAACCCCTGGAACAACGCAGGTACCGGCCACGCTGGTCTGTGCGAGCTTAACTACACGCCCCAGGCCGCCGATGGCAGCATCGACATCAAGAAGGCCGTGCACATCAACGCCCAGTTCGAGGTGTCGCGCCAGTTCTGGGCCTACCTGAGCAAGAAGGGCAACTTCGGCTCGGCGCGTGCGTTCATCAACCCTGTCCCGCACCTGAGCTACGTCGAGGGTGACAAGGGTGTTTCCTTCCTCAAGAAGCGCTTCGAGCTGCTCAAGCAGCACCATGCCTTCGCTGACATGGAATACACCGAAGACAAGGCGGTGATGAGCGACTGGATGCCGTTGATGATGCCAGGCCGCCCGGCCGACCAGCACATTGCAGCTACCCGTGTAGCCAAAGGCACCGACGTCAACTTCGGCGCCCTGACCAACAAGCTGCTCAAGCTGCTGGGCGACTCGCCGGACGCGCAGGTGAAATACAGCAAGAAGGTCGTCGGCCTGCGCCGTAACGGCAACGGCTGGACCGTGAGCATCAAGGACGTCAACAGCGGCGGCAGCCGCGAGGTCGACGCCCGCTTTGTCTTCCTCGGCGCCGGCGGCGCGGCCCTGCCGCTGCTGCAAGCGTCCGGCATCCCGGAAAGCAAAGGCTTTGGCGGCTTCCCGGTCAGCGGCCAGTGGCTGCGTTGCGACAACCCGGAAATCGTCAAGCAGCACCAGGCCAAGGTCTACAGCCAGGCCGCCGTGGGCGCCCCGCCGATGTCGGTACCGCACCTGGATACCCGCGTTGTGGACGGCAAGACTTCGCTGCTGTTCGGCCCGTACGCCGGCTTCACCACCAAGTTCCTCAAGCACGGTTCGCTGATGGACCTGCCGCTGTCGGTGCGCATGGGCAACATCGGCCCGATGCTGGCCGTGGCCCGTGACAACATGGACCTGACCAAGTACCTGGTCAGCGAAGTGATGCAGTCCATGGAGCAGCGTCTGGAAGCCCTGCGTCGCTTCTATCCGCAGGCCAAGGCCGAAGACTGGCGCCTGGAAGTGGCTGGTCAGCGCGTGCAGATCATCAAGAAAGACCCGAAAAAAGGCGGTGTGCTGCAGTTTGGTACCGAGCTGGTCTCGGCCCAGGACGGCAGCCTGGCCGCACTGCTCGGCGCTTCGCCAGGCGCTTCGGTGACCGTGTCGATCATGCTGGAACTGATCGAACGCTGCTTCCCCGAGCAGGCCAAAGGTGCCTGGGCTGCCAAGCTCAAGGAAATCTTCCCGGCGCGCGAGAAGACACTGGCAACCGATGCTGCCCTGTACCAGAAGATCAGTGCCGACAACGATGTGGCGCTGGACCTGGTGGAAAGCAGCCCGGCGGCCAAGCACTACGCCTGAACCGCCCGATAACGAAAAAACGCCCCTCGGGGCGTTTTTTTGTGCCTGAGGCTTTATCTGCCTGTACCGGCCTCTTCGCGGCTGAAGCCGCTCCCACAGGATTACCGCAGGGCTGAAAACTGTGGAGTACCTGTGGGAGCGGCTTCAGCCGCGAAGAGGCCGGTACAGGCTTACAAATCAGCCGCGGGCGTTGTCGATGATCTCGATGTACTCAGGCGCATTGCGCTGGTCGGCAATTTGCTCGACGAAGGTCTTGCCGTGCTCGTCCTTGCCATCCAGGTCCAGGCCAGCTTCGACAAAGAAGCCGACAAAGCGCTCGAAATCGTCGACACGCAGCCCGCGGTACGCCTTGACCAGCTTGTGGTGCGAAGGAGAGGTCACGCCATCGGCCGGTTCGAACTGAAGGAACGACTTGATGTAGTCGTCGCTGATTTCGTCGCCGATTACCTGTTTCTTGTCTTTACGCATTGCCGACTCCAACTGGACCATCACGGGATTTCGAAGGCCGGCAGTTTACCCCTCGCAGGCTGCGTGGCTCAACGCGTACGTACGGTACCAGTGTGCAGGTCGGCCCAGATGTGGCCGTTGCCATAGGTGAGAAACTGCACGTACAGGGTCTCGTTACGCAGCAGGTCCATGATTACCCGGTAGTCACTGACCGGGTAATTCAGGCTCAAGGTGCGGCTTTTTTCGTCATACACGGGCTTCTTCAGGCTCTTGGCCGCTTCGCCGTCGAAGGTCAGCAGCACCTGGGCGATGGTCGCGCCCTTGCTCAACGGCTTGCCCTTCAGGCGCACCTGCAACGACGAGGTGATCGGGATCGGCTGCTGGTCGGACTGGCGCTGGGCCCCCACCACCACCGAGTAGTCGGTCACTTGCAGCAGTTGCTGACCGGTCGGCGCTTCCTGGCGCAAGGACTGATCATCGGGCGGCAGGAACTGGCTGTGCAGGGGGGCGGCGGCGAGTGGCATGCTGACGGCCAGCAGGAGGGGAAGAATCGCACGCATGTGAGGCTCCTTGTATGAAGGAGCACTCTAGCATGCCGGGTGCAGGCAACCTCAATCGAACTGCGCGAGCATCCAGGCCTGGTACTCGGCCACGCCGGCGTCTCCCTCGCGCGGCGCCCATTGTGCATGTTCGCCCTCGCCCACCGGCCGGTAAGGCCCGGCCTTGCATTCGAACAGGATGCTGTCCGGCTCCAGCACCACCAGCCCATGGTAGGTACCGGGTGCCAGGTCCACACCCAGGCAATCACCGCCTGCCTGCAGCACGCGCTTGTCGGTCACTGCGCCCTGCTCATCGAAGATCAGCAAGCCCAGGCGGCCCTTGAGCACGATCAGGGCTTCGGCCTTGTCGTCGCTCAGGTGGCGGTGCGGCGGGATGTAGGTACTCGGCTGCAGCCCGACCGCCATGCGGTGGCAGGGCTCTTCCATCTCATGGAAGCTATGGTGCTGCCGCCCGCGCGGGTTGGCGGCAGCCTTTTCGGCCAGCCCGGCGAACAGCGATTGGTCGATGAACGCAGGCTGGCGCATGATCACAGCCCCTTGACGGCGAAAATGCCGTTGGCATTGCGCCAGTAGCCTTTGTAGTCCATGCCGTAACCGAAGATGTAGCGGTCGACACACGGCAGGCCTACGTAGTTGGCCTTGAGGTCCGGGCTGGCCTTGCGGTCGTGGTCCTTGTCGATCAGGACTGCGGTATGTACCGAGCGCGCACCGGCATGCTTGCAGAACTCGATGATGGCGCTGAGGGTGTGGCCTTCGTCGAGGATGTCGTCGACGATCAGCACGTCACGGTCGATGAACGACACTTCCGGCTTGGCCTTCCAGAACAGCTCGCCGCCGCTGGTCTGGTTGCGGTAGCGGGTGGCGTGCAGGTACGAAGCTTCCAGTGGGAACTGCAGGTGGGTCAGCAGTTTGCCGGAGAAGATAAGGCCACCGTTCATCACGCAGAACACCACCGGGTTCTTGTCGTGCAGGTCCTTGCAGATCTGCTCGCCGACTTTGGCGATGGCCGCTTCGACTTCGGCTTCGGTGTACAGGCAGTCAGCTTCACGCATGACTTGACGGATGTGCTCGAGATCGGCGGACATGGCGCTCTCCGGGGGTGCATTTTGGAAAAGCGGGCAAAGGTACGCATCCGCTCGTCCCAGATCAAGCATTTATGGACTAACGTCCAGAATGACCAGACGACAGCACAGGCTGAATAGATTAATCTAGCGCGGTTTTTTTGCCCGCCTTTCGGAGCCCCCCTATGCCCACTCGTGAGATCCGCCACCCGCTGATCCGCCACAAGCTCGGCCTGATGCGCCGTGCCGATATCAGCACCAAGAATTTTCGCGAACTCGCCCAGGAAGTCGGCGCGCTACTGACCTACGAAGCCACCCAGGACCTGCCACTCGAAACCTACGAGATCGATGGCTGGTGTGGCAAGGTGCAAGTCGAAAAAATTGCCGGCAAGAAGATCACCGTGGTACCGATCCTGCGCGCGGGTATCGGCATGCTTGATGGCGTGCTCAGCCTGATCCCGGGTGCCAAGGTCAGTGCCGTGGGTGTCGCCCGCAACGAGGAAACCCTCGAAGCCCACACCTACCTGGAAAAGCTCGCGCCGGACATCAACCAGCGCCTGGCCCTGATCATCGACCCGATGCTGGCCACCGGCGCTTCGATGGTCGCTACCATCGACCTGCTGAAAAAGGCCGGCTGCAAGGAGATCCGCGCCATGGTGCTGGTCGCCGCGCCAGAAGGCATCGAAGTGGTGGAAAAAGCCCACCCGGACGTGAAGATCTACACCGCTTCGATCGACCAGCGCCTGAACGAGCACGGCTACATCGTGCCGGGCCTGGGCGATGCCGGTGACAAGATCTTCGGCACCAAGCAAAAGGACGCCTGACCATGCAGGACGGCTTCAACGACCCGCTCTGGCGCCAGGTCGTTTCGGGCGCGCAGATGCTCTTCGTGGCATTTGGCGCGTTGGTGCTGATGCCACTGATCACCGGCCTCGACCCGAACGTCGCGTTGTTCACTGCCGGCATCGGCACGCTGCTGTTCCAGCTGGTTACCGGCCGCCAGGTACCGGTGTTCCTGGCCTCCAGCTTTGCCTTCATCACCCCGATCATCCTCGCCAAGGGCCAGTTCGGCCTGGCCGAGACCATGGGCGGCGTGATGGCTGCAGGTTTCGTGTACACCTTCATGGGCCTGATGGTAAAAATCAAAGGCACCGGTTTCATCGACCGCATGCTGCCGCCTGTGGTTATCGGCCCGGTAATCATCTCCATCGGCCTGGCCATGGCACCGATCGCTGCCAACATGGCGATGGGCAAAGGTGGGGACGGCGCAGCACTGATGCCGTACAAGACCGCCATGCTGATCTCCATGCCAGCCCTGCTGACCACCTTGATCGTCGCCGTGTTCGGCAAGGGCATTTTCCGCCTGGTACCGATCATCTCCGGCGTGCTGGTGGGCTTTGCCCTGGCCTTCGCTTTTGGCGTGGTCGACACGGCGAAGATCGCCGCTGCACCGTGGCTGGAAATCCCTAACTTCACTGCACCAGCATTCAACTGGCAGGCCATCCTGTTCATCGTCCCGGTTGCCCTGGCACCGGCGATCGAGCACATTGGCGGGGTGATTGCGGTCGGTAGCGTGACCGGCCGTGACTACCTGAAAAAGCCTGGCCTGCACCGCACCTTGCTGGGTGACGGCCTGGCCACCACGGCAGCCGGCCTGTTCGGCGGCCCGCCCAACACCACCTACGCCGAAGTGACTGGCGCGGTGATGCTGACCAAGAACTACAACCCGAAAATCATGACCTGGGCGGCGGTCTTCGCCATTACCCTGGCGTTCATCGGCAAGTTCGGCGCGCTGCTGCAAAGCATCCCGGTACCCGTGATGGGCGGCATTCTGTGCCTGCTGTTCGGTTCGATCGCGGCGGTGGGCATGAACACCATGATCCGCCACAAGATCGACCTGGCCGAAGCGCGCAACCTGGTGATCGTGTCGGTAACCTTGGTGTTTGGTATCGGCGGCGTGCTGATCGGCAGCGGTGACGGCCCGGATGACTGGGGCCTGAAGGGCATCGCCCTGTGCGCCATCGTGGCAATTGCCCTGAACCTGATCCTGCCGGGCAATGATGGCTGGAAGCACAAGAAACTGGACGACCAGTTGCCTTGATCCGGCTTTAACCTGAACCGGCCCTATCGCCGGCAAGCCAGCTCCCACAGGTACACCACAAGTTTCAGATACTGTGATGCCCTTGTGGGAGCTGGCTTGCCGGCGATAGGGCCGGTATAGGCAGCCGCAATGTCAGGCCTTTTCGCACATATCCGCCAGCACCCTCACCCACTCCGGGTGATCATTCAGGCACGGCACCAGCACCAGCTCCCGCCCGCCGGCCTCGACAAACTGTTCGCTGCCGCGCATGCCGATCTCTTCGAGCGTCTCGATGCAATCGGCCACAAACGCCGGGCACATCACCAGCAGCTTCTTCACGCCGGCCTTGGCCAGCTCATCCAGCCGCGTCTCGGTGTAGGGCTCGATCCACTTGTCCCGCCCCAGCCGAGACTGGAACGATACAGACCATTTGCCATCCGGTATGCCCATTCTCTGCGCAAAGGCTTTGGCCGTGGCCAGGCATTGCCCGCGGTAACACACCGCACGCACCTCGGCGGATGCACCGTGGCAGCAATCGGCGGTGCGCAGGTCGTGCTTGCTGCCCTTCGGAAACAGCTTCTTCAAGTGCCGCTCCGGCAAGCCATGGAAACTCAGCAACAGGTGGTCGTAATCCTGTTCCAGGTAAGGCCGGGCGCTGGCAGCCAGCGCTTCGATGTATTCAGGGTGCTCGTAAAACGGCTGCAGCACGCGCATCTGCAGGGGCAGCTGGCGCTCGCTGATCACCTGTTTTGCCAACTCGACCACAGTGGTCACGGTACTGTCGGCGAACTGTGGATAAAGCGGCGCCAAGGTCACCTTGCGCACGCCTTGGCCTGCCAGGCGTTCCAGCACTTCGGGCAAGGCTGGCTGGCCATAGCGCATGGCAATTTCCACGGGGCCATGGGGCCAGTGCTCGACCATTGCTGACTGCAGGCGACGGGTCAGCACCACCAGCGGCGAGCCCTCCTCCCACCAGATCGAGCCATAGGCATGCGCCGACTGTTCCGGGCGCTTGATCAGGATCAACGACACCAGCAGGCGCCGCACCGGCCAGGGCAGGTCGACCACGTACGGGTCCATGAGGAACTGGTTGAGGTAGCGGCGCACATCGGCCACCGAGGTGGAGGCCGGGGAACCCAGGTTGACCAGCAGCAGGGCGTGATCGGTCATGCAGCGTCCTATGTCAGAGGCGGCTGGACAAGTTGTCCAGGGCCGATTGCAGATCGTTGAAGCGGAAGGTGAAGCCAGCCGCCAGCAAGCGTACCGGGCGCGCCCGCTGACCGCCCAGCAACAAGGTCGACATCTCGCCCAGGCCAGCCCGGAGCAGCAATGCCGGCACCGGCAGCAGCGCCGGCCGATGCAGGGCCCGGCCCAGGCGCCTGGCGAACTCGCGGTTACGCACCGGCTCCGGGGCGCAGGCATTATAAGGACCGCTGGCATCCTTGTGCTGCAAGAGAAAATCTATCAGGGCGACCTGGTCGTCTATATGGACCCATGGCATCCACTGCCGCCCATCGCCCAATGGCCCGCCCAGCCCCAGTTTGAAGGGCAAGCGCAGGCGCGACAAAAAGCCGCCATCGCTGGCCAGCACCAGCCCGGTGCGCACCAGCACCACGCGGATACCCTGTGCCTGTGAGCGCTGGGCCGTCTCTTCCCAGGCAATGCACAACTGGCTGGCGAAATCTTCGCGCACAGGTGGCGAGGCCTCGGTCAGTTCGCGTTCACCACCGTCACCGTACCAGCCCACCGCAGAGCCGGAAATCAGCACCTGCGGGCGTTGCTCACGGGTGCCCAGCCAGGTCAGCAATTGCTCGGTCAGGGTGACCCGGCTGGCCCACAGCAGGTTTCGCCGGGCGGCCGTCCAGGGCCGATCGGCAATCGGCGCACCGGCCAGGTTGACCACTGCATCAAGGTGATCGTCCGCCTCCATTTCCTCCAGGCGGGCGATGCCACGCACGCCACTGCCACATATTTTGGGCACCTGCTCGGGTCGCCGGCTCCATACCGTGAGCCGATGCCCCTGGCCAAGCCAGTACTGGCACAGATGCTTGCCAATCAAACCGGTGCCACCTGTCAGCAATATATGCATGGCTGTGTCCTCGCAGAATGCGGCGGTGGTCTATTTTTAACATCAAGGCACTTTTTTGACCCGACGCTCTCGGATAAACATAGGCCAACCTGCCCGTGAAAGCGGAATAACCTTATACAGAATTTCTGGATTGTACAGGTTTGCCTGACAGCGTAGTCTGCTCATAGCAAGGTTTGAAGAGGCCATCATGACAGTACCTATTGCCATCATCGGGGCCGGTATCGCCGGCTTGTCAGTCGCCCAGGCGTTGCAAAAGGCCGGGCAGTCCGTGCATCTGTTCGACAAAGGCCACGGCAGTGGCGGGCGCATGGCCAGCAAGCGCAGCGAGGCCGGCGCGCTGGACCTCGGCGCCCAGTACTTCACTGCCCGTGACCGGCGCTTTGTCGAGCAGGTGCAACATTGGGTTGCCGCCGGCTGGGCCGAGCAGTGGAAGCCGCAGCTGTACAACTACCGTGATGGCGAGCTCACCCCCTCCCCCGACGAACAGACGCGATGGGTGGGCGTGCCACGCATGAGCGCCATCACCCGTGGGCTGCTAAAGGATGTGACAGTGAACTTCGGCTGCCGTATCGCCGAGGTGTTCCGCGGCAAGCAGTACTGGCACCTGCAAGATACCGAAGGCTGCAGCCATGGCCCTTACAGCCGCGTGGTGATTGCTGTACCGGCACCGCAGGCCACGCCACTTCTGGCCTCCACCCCGAAACTGGCCGCCGTGGCTGCGGGCGTGCAGATGGAGCCTGTCTGGGCTGTCGCGCTCGCCTTCCAGACACCGTTGGACACCCCGATGCAAGGCTGCTTCGTGCAGGACAAACCGCTCGACTGGCTGGCCCGCAACCGCAGCAAGCCCGGCCGCGACGAGCAGCTCGATACCTGGGTGCTGCACGCCACCTCTGACTGGAGCCGGCAGCACATCGACCTGACCAAGGAGCAAGTGATCGAACAGCTGTGGGGCGAGTTCGCCGAGCTGGTCGGCTGCGTGGTGCCAGCGCCCACCTTCGCCCTGGCCCACCGCTGGCTCTATGCGCGCCCCAGCAGCAATCATGAGTGGGGCGCACTGGCCGATGCTGATCAAGGCTTGTACGCCTGCGGCGACTGGTGCCTGTCCGGGCGGGTAGAAGGCGCCTGGCTCAGCGGCCAGGAAGCGGCGCGACGGCTGCTCGAACACATGGAATGATGTACGGCCATCCACAAATTCCTGTTTGCATAACTTCCCGGCTGTGCTGGAATAAACTTGTACAAGATTCTAGACTCGTACAAGTTTACCGGAGGCAGCCATGCACGACCCTTCAGCCCACAGCAAGCCGCGTATCGCCATCAGCGCCTGCCTGACCGGGCACAGCGTGCGTTACAACGGCGGCCACAAGGCCTCGGACCTGTGCCGTACGCAACTGGATGCTCATTTTGACTGGCTGCCGGTGTGCCCGGAAGTCGCCATCGGCCTGGGCGTACCGCGCGACCCGATCCGCCTGGTCGGCAACCCCGAACGACCGGAAGTGGTCGGCACCCGCAACCCTGGCATGGACTTGACCGACCCGCTGCGCAGCTATGGCAAGCAGATGGCCGCCGAGCTCGACGATATCTGCGGCTATATCTTCATGCAGAAGTCGCCTTCCTGTGGCCTGGAGCGGGTCAAGGTGTATCAGGACAACGGCCATCCGGCCCTCCACGGTGGGCGCGGCGTTTACGCCCAGGCCTTCTGCGCTCAACGCCCGGACCTGCCGGTAGAAGAAGAAGGCCGCCTGCATGACCCCGTGCTGCGCGAGAACTTCATCAGCCGCGTGTATGCCTACGCCGACTGGCAGCGCCTGCTTGCCGAGGGCCTTAGCCGTGGCAGCCTGGTCCGCTTTCATTCGCGTTACAAATACCTGGTGATGGCCAACAACCCGCAGGCCTACAGAACCTTGGGCCGCCTGCTCGGCAGCATGAGCAAGGATGACGACCCACACAGCATCGGCCCACGCTACTTCAGCGAGCTGATGCAGGCCCTGCGCCGCTGTGCCAGCCGCGGCACCCACTGCAATGTGTTGCAGCACCTCAGCGGCTATTTCAAGGACAGCCTGACGCAACAGGACAAGGCCGAGTTGCAGACACTCATCAGCCAGTACCAGCAAGGCGTGGTGCCACTTGTGGTGCCGCTGACCCTGCTCAAGCACCATTTGCGCAAGCACCCCGACGCCTATCTGCAGCAGCAAGCCTACCTGCAGCCGCACCCCGAGAGCCTGGGCTTGCGCAATGCAGTCTGAGGACTTGCTGCCCATCGGCGAACTGGCCCGCCGCACCGGCGTCAACCCGGTCACCCTGCGCGCCTGGGAACGTCGGTATGGCCTGCTCAAGCCCCAGCGCACCGCGAAGGGGCATCGCCTGTACCCGCTGGAACAGGTCGAGCGGGTCGAGGCAATCCTTGGCTGGTTGCAGCGTGGGGCATCGGTCGGCCAAGTGCGCGAGCTGCTCGACAAGCCGTCCAGCACGCCGCCCAAGGGTGACTGGCAGGCCCGGCAGTTCCAGCTGATCGAGGCCATTGCCAACCTGTCACAACGCGCCCTTGACCAACAGCTTAACCAGGCCATGGCCCTGTACCCGGCCGTTACCCTGTGCGAACAACTGCTGCTGCCACTGCTCGACCTCCTCGACCTGCGGTGGCGCAATTACTTCAATGCGCAGCTGGAACAGGCGTTTTTCCACAGCTGGCTTCGCAGCAAGCTTGGTGCCCGCGTCTACCATGACAACCAGTTATTGCAGGGCCCTGCGGTGTTGCTGGTGGAAGACAGTGAACGTGCCTTCAGCGCCGGTTTATGGCTATGCGCCTGGCTGTTCACCAGCAACGGGTTCCCAGTCGAGGTACTGGAAAACCCCGTTGCAGGTCCGCACCTGCAACGTGCGGTCAGCACACTCAACCCCCGCGCCGTGCTCCTGCACCTGGGGCCCCGCATCGATGGCAAGGCACTGCAACGCACCCTGCACAACCTGCCCATGACAATCCTGGCCGGCGGCCCGACGCTGTTGCTGCATGAAGCGCAGTTGCGTGCCCTCGAGCTGCCCAACCTGGCCCTGTTCGACACCCCGCAGGTGGCTTTGCGCTTGCTTCAAGCCCATGACCGCCAGCCTGTAGAGATGAATGCCCCATGCACCTGACCTGGCTGCGCAGCGACCTGCGCATCGATGACAACACCGCTCTCAGCGCCGCCACCGAGCGCGGGCCGACCATTGCCCTTTGGCTGGTCAGCCCCGGGCAATGGCAAGCCCATGATGATGCCGCCTGCAAAGTCGACTTCTGGCTGCGCAACCTGCGCGACCTGCGCCAGTCGCTGGAAGGCCTGAATATTCCCCTGCTGATCCGCAAGATCGACACCTGGGACCAGGCGCCACAAGCCGTGCTTGAGGTATGCCGCCAACATCAGGTGGCAAGCGCCCACTGGAACGAAGAGTACGGCATCAACGAGCAGCGCCGTGACGATGCCACCCGTGCCCTGCTGGAAAAGTCGGGCATTCAGGCCCACAGCCACCTCGACCAGCTGTTTTTCCGCCCGGGCACCATCCTGACCCGCAGTGGTGACTACTTCCAGGTTTTCAGCCAGTTCAAGAAAACCTGCCTGGAGCACCTGCACCGCAGCCTGCCTGCCCTGGCCCACCGGGTTAAGCGCCAGGCACCGCTGCACATCCCTGCCGACCCGGTTCCGCAACACGTGGACGGTTTTGAAACACCCACGCGCGCCTTGCGCGAATATTGGCCAGCGGGTGAAGCCGAGGCTCAGGGGCGGCTATCCCGCTTCCTTGACGAAGCCATCGACGACTACCAGCTACAGCGTGACCTGCCTGCCAAGCCTGGTACCAGCCAGCTTTCGACTTACCTGGCCGCCGGCGTGATCTCGCCCCGACAGTGCCTGCACGGCGCACTGGCCAGCAACCGAGGCGAGTTCGACAGTGGCAGTACCGGCGTACAAACCTGGATCAACGAACTGCTGTGGCGCGAATTCTACAAGCACATCCTGAGCGGTTATCCACAGGTCTCACGCCACCGCGCCTTCCGCGCCCAGACCGAAGCCTTGCCCTGGCGTGACGCCCCGGCAGACCTGGAGGCCTGGGAACAAGGCCGCACCGGCTTCCCGATCATCGACGCCGCCATGCGCCAACTGCTGGATACCGGGTGGATGCACAACCGCCTGCGCATGGTCGTGGCCATGTTCCTCAGCAAGAACCTGCTGATCGACTGGCGCAAGGGCGAGCGGCACTTCATGCGCCACCTGATAGACGGTGACCTGGCTGCCAACAATGGCGGCTGGCAGTGGAGTGCGTCCACCGGTACCGACGCAGTGCCCTATTTCCGTATCTTCAACCCGATTTCACAGTCTCAACGTTTCGACCCTCAGGGGCACTTCATCCGGCACTGGCTGCCGGAATTGCGGGGGCTGGATGAAAAAGCCATCCATCTACCCGTGAAGTCGGCTGATCTTTTTGCTAATAATTCCTACCACAGTCCAATTGTCGATCTCGGCAGCAGTCGCCAGCGCGCGCTGGAGGCTTTCAAGAGCCTCCCGCGTCGGCAGGATCAGAGGGCAATAACTTGAAGAGCGCACGCAGTATCTGGGTGACGGGTGCCGGTAACGGACTAGGCCTCGCATTAGTGGAGGCGCTGCTCGGGCAAGGACACCGGGTAGCAGCAAGCGGTAAGGACAGCGATGCACTGGAGGCCCTGAGTGCGTGTTATGGCAGTCAGCTGTTGCGGTTGCCTTGGCAACTGCATGAAGAACAACAGGTGGCGAATGCCTGCCAGCAGATATGCCATGCCTGGTGCTCGCTGGATGGCTTGATCATAAATGCCGGCACCAGTGATTACCTGCCGGCCGATGTAGCAGACAGCGAACTGTTCGAGGCGATAGGCAGTACCAACCAGCTGGCAGGTGAGCTGTGCCTGAGCAAAGCGCTGCCTTTGCTGGCAAAGGGCGATTCGCAGCAGGTGATGGGTTTGTTCAACCGGTATTCAGCGTTGCAGCTGTATGCCCCGACACAGGTCATTGCGGGCTGGAACAACCTGCCGCAATGGATGCGTGAGCAACGCAAGCCTCTGAAGGAGCTGGGCATCGGGCTGACTGTAGTGGCGCCACAGTCGCTGAAGGTGCCGGTGACGTCGGTGCAGGCGATCCCGGAGGAGTGGACGCCGCAGGGTGTCGCTGAAGCGTTGTTGCGTCGGTGGCCGCAGGGAGAACCGGAACTGATCCTGGAAACCCTGGACATCAGTAGCCTGTGGCCGTTGACGCGCTAATACCTGAAAACAGGGTTGGCTTCTTCGCGGGCGCGCCCGCTCCCACAGGAATTCGCAGATCTTGAATGCTGCGGTATCCCTGAGGGAGCAGGTTTATCGAAGCGTAGAACCCCCGCGAAGACGCCGGCGCAGGTGAACTCAGAGCGCCATGCGGTAATGGAGGCTGTAGCTTTCCACCCCATCGTTGGGCTCTTTGATACCCGCATTGGAGTAATGGATCGCCCGCACTCCGATCTCATGCCCGCCGGCAAAGCGCAAACCAAAGCCGATGCGGTCCTCGAACTGGAACGACGAGCCTAGCTCGTTGCTTTCCAGTTCGGTGCTGGAAAACGCCGCCACACCAATCCCTGCCTCGATGTAGGGCTTCACCGACTCCCCGGCAAACTCATAGACGAAGACTGGCGCAAACGACAGGCTGTGGTTGCTCGCCGTCTCGTCACCATCCCAATAGGTGTAGGCCCCATCCCAGTAGCCAGTCAGTCGACCAACGCTGGTCTGCCACCAGCTCGCATCCCAGTTCGATTGCAGCCCTAATCGGTAGACCATGGTCGAGTCACCGGTCTGCCCTACCGAAAACGAAACGTCGGCAGCCTGTGCCGACATCGCTTGCCCCAAGGTAAAGGCAGCAGCCGCCGCCAAGCCAAGCAGTTTCCTCATAAGAAACATCCTTCTTCCTGATGCTGTTATTAGTGTCCGCCTCATCTCAGGCAAAGCGGTAGAAAGCAGAAGTGGAACGATAGTTCAGCTGTCTTTCACGTTTTTTTCACAACGCAAAGCTTTGCACACCGTCGGACTTACGCCACAGCACAGGTAGGATTTTTCTGAGATTTTCTGGATCAGCGCTGGTCCAGAAGCGGGCATCACCGGCCGGGCCTTCGGCCAACAGATCGTTGCCACTTAGCAGCCGCTGCAGTTGGCGCGCCACAGCGGCGCCGGTGTCGATGATAGCCACGTCCGCCGGCACCAGGTCGGCCAGCAACGGGCGCAGGAAGGGGTAATGGGTGCAACCGAGGATCAGCGTATCGCAGCCGGCGGCCAGCAGCGGCTGCACATAGCCAAACAGCATCTGTCGCAGTGCCAGGCTGGTCAGGTCGCCGGTTTCAATCAGCTCGACCAGCCCCGGGCAAGGCTGGGTGATGACCTGCACGTCGTTGGCAAAGCGGTCGAGCAAAGCGGCGAATTTGGCGCTCTGCAGGGTGCCGGTAGTGGCCAGCACACCGACCACGCCCGAGCGGGTAGCCGCCGCCGCAGGCTTCACGGCGGGTTCCATGCCCACCAGCGGCCAGGTCGGGTACAACTCGCGCAAGTCAGCCACCGCCGCTACCGTGGCGGTGTTGCACGCCAGTACCATGGCCTTGGCGCCTTGTGCCTGGAAGAACGTGGCAATACGCCGGCAGCGCTCACGGATGTAGTCTGGCGACTTCTCGCCATAAGGCACATGGCCACAGTCGGCCACGTACAACAGCGTCTCGTTGGGCAGCAAGCGCTGGATCTCGGCGAGCACCGACAAACCGCCGACCCCCGAGTCCATCACGCCGACCGGCGCCGAGCGCTCAGCCATCGCGCTTGCCGCAAACAGTACAGGCCGGGTCACGCTTGACCCGCAACTCGCGAATGCGGGTGCCGAGGGCATCGATCAGCAGCAGGCGGCCAACCAGAGGCTCGCCGAACCCGGCCAGCAGCTTCATCGCCTCCAGCGCCTGCAGGCTGCCCACCAGGCCCACCAGCGGCCCGATAACGCCCGCTTCGCTGCAGGTCAGCTCATCTTCACTGCCATGCCCATACAGACAGTGGTAGCAGGGGCTGTAGTCGCGCCGAGGGTCGAACACCGACAGCTGCCCTTCCAGGCGGATCGCCGCGCCGCTTACCAGCGGTTTGCAAGCAGCCACACAGGCAGCGTTGACCGCTTCACGGGTAGCGAAATTGTCGGAGCAATCCAGCACCAGGTCGACCGCCGCCACAGCAGCAGCGAGCGAGTCTTCATCCAGGGCCTGGCGATGGGCGACCAGGCCGATCTCCGGGTTGATCGCCTGCAAGCGCTGCAAGGCCGAATCGACCTTGCTCATGCCGACGCTGGCACTGTCGTGAATCACCTGGCGTTGCAGGTTGGTCAGGTCGACGGTGTCGAAGTCGGCCAGGTGCAGCTCACCGACCCCGGCGGCAGCCAGGTACAGCGCAACCGGCGAGCCCAGGCCGCCGAGCCCGACGATCAGGGCCTTGCTCTGCTTGAGCCGCAACTGGCCGTCGATGTCGATCTGGGCCAGCAATACCTGCCGGCTGTAACGCAACAGTTCCTCATCACTCAGCATGGCAGGCGCCCCAGGGTAATGCGTTCATGGCCGCCCAGGTCCGTGCGGCTGGCAACCTCGATAAAACCTTGCTCAGCCAGCAAGGCGCGTACTGAAGCTGCCTGGTCGTAACCATGCTCGAGCAGCAACCAGCCACCCGGCAACAGGTGCGCGGGGGCCTGGGCCGCAATCACGCGCAGGTCGTCCAGGCCATCGGCGCCGGCCACCAGCGCACTGCTGGGCTCGAAGCGCACGTCACCGGCCACCAGGTGCGGATCGGCGGCGGCGATGTAGGGCGGGTTGCTGACAATCAAGTCGAAACGCTCGCCGGCCAGGCTGTCGAACCAGTGGCTTACCCGCACCTGGGCGTTGCCCAGGCCCAGGCGCTGACGGTTGCGCTCGGCCAGGGCAGCGGCCTCCTCCACCCGGTCAACCGCAGTTACCTGCCAGGCCGGGCGATCGCTGGCCAGGGCCAAGGCAATTGCACCGGTACCGGTGCCCAGGTCGAGGACCTTGGCTGGCGAGGCAGGTTGCAGTTCGAGGGCCGTCTCGACCAACAGTTCGGTATCCGGCCGCGGGATCAGGGTATGCGGCGCCACTTCCAGGTCGATCTTCCAGAAGCCCTGCTGCCCGAGGATGTAGGCGACCGGCTCGCCGCCGCGGCGGCGCTGCAGGTAATCGGCGTATCTCTGGGCATCTTCGCTGCTGACAATTCGCTCGGGCCAAGTGTGCAGGTAGCTGCGCGATTTGCCGATGGCAGCAGCCAACAGCAATTCGGCATCCAGCCGCTCGGTGGGCGATTCGGGCAGCTGCGCGTTGCGCAGCAAGCTGGCGATGATGGTCATCAGTCCCCCAGGGCAGCCAGTTGATCGGCCTGGTATTCGGCCAGCAGCGGTTCGATCACTGCGTCCACGCCACCGCTGAGGATGTCGTCCAGCGAGTACAAGGTCAGGTTGATACGGTGATCGGTCACCCGGCCCTGTGGATAATTGTAGGTGCGGATGCGCTCGGAACGGTCACCGGAGCCCACCAGCAGCTTGCGCTCGCTGGCAATGGCATTCTGTGCTGCGCTGGTCTGCATGTCGTTGAGCTTGGCCGACAGCCAGGACATGGCACGGGCGCGGTTCTTGTGCTGCGAACGCTCTTCCTGGCATTCGACCACGATGCCGGTGGGCAAGTGGGTGATACGGATCGCCGAGTCGGTCTTGTTCACGTGCTGGCCACCCGCGCCAGATGCACGGTAGGTGTCCACGCGCAGGTCGGCCGGGTTGATTTCGATGGCTGCTTGTTCGTCCGGCTCGGGCAGCACCGCCACCGTGCACGCGGAGGTGTGCACGCGGCCTTGGGATTCGGTTTCGGGCACGCGCTGGACGCGGTGCGCGCCAGACTCGAACTTCAGCTTGCCGTAGACGTTCTCACCCTCGACACGGGCGATGATTTCCTTGTAGCCGCCGTGCTCGCCTTCGTTCTCGGACAGGATCTCCAGGCGCCAGCCGCGTTTTTCGGCGTAGCGTGAATACATGCGGAACAGGTCGCCGGAGAAGATCGCCGCCTCGTCGCCACCGGTGCCAGCGCGGATTTCGAGGAACACGTTGCGGCCGTCGTTGGGGTCTTTGGGCAGCAGCATGCGTTGCAGCTTCGCCTCCAGCGTCAGCAGCTGCTCCTTGGCTTCACGCACTTCTTCCACGGCCATTTCGCGCAGGTCCGGGTCGCTGTCCTTGAGCAGCGCCTGGGCACCTTCAAGGTCGCCCTGGACTTTGCACCACTCTTTATATGCAGCGTAGACCGGCTCGACCTCGGCGTATTCACGGGAATACGCGCGAAAGCGCGTCTGGTCGGAAATGACCTCGGCATCACCGAGCAGTGCGGTGAGCTCTTCGAAGCGGTCCTGGAGGATATCCAGTTTGTTCAGCAGCGACGCTTTCATTGCGGGGATTTGTCCGTGGAGCCCTCGTTGAGGGCAAAGAGTTCCTGGGCCATGGCCAGCGCATCAAGGCGGCCCTCGGCCGAGAGCTTTTTCAACTGCACGCTGGGCGCATGCAGAAGTTTGTTGGTCAGCCCCCGGGCCAGTTGGGCCAGTACGTCCTCGGGGTTGCCGCCGTTGGCCAGCAGGCGCTGGGCCTTTTGCAGTTCTTCGTCGCGCAGGCGCTCGCTTTGCTGGCGATAGGCCTTGAGCACATCCACCGCAGCCAGTTCGCGCAAGCGCACCATGAAATCTTCGGCGCCCACCGACACCAGCTCTTCGGCAGCCTGGGCGGCGCCCTGGCGGCTCTTGAGGTTTTCCGCCACCACGTCGTGCAAGTCATCGACAGTGTACAGGTAGACGTCGTCCAGCTCGCCGACTTCAGGTTCGATGTCACGCGGTACGGCAATGTCGACCATGAAGATCGGCTTGTGCCGGCGCTGTTTCAGCGCACTCTCGACCGCGCCCTTGCCCAGGATTGGCAGTTGGCTGGCGGTGGAGCTGATGACGATGTCGCTGTTGGCCAGTTCCTGGGGGATGTCGGCCAGCAATACGGCGTGCGCGCCGAACTGCTCGGCCAGGATACTGGCCCGCTCCAGGGTGCGGTTGGCCACGACGATACGCCGCACGCCTTGCTCATGCAGGTGGCGGGCGACCAGGGTGATGGTTTCGCCGGCACCGATCAACAAGGCCTGGCTACGGCCCAGGTCGCTGAAGATCTGCTTGGCCAGGCTGACCGCGGCAAACGCCACCGATACCGGGTTTTCACCGATGGCGGTGTCGGTACGCACCTGCTTGGCAGCGCTGAAGGTGGCCTGGAACAGGCGCCCGAGCAGCGGGCCGACGGTGCCGGCCTCGCGCGCCACGGCGTAGGCGGACTTCATCTGGCCGAGGATCTGCGGCTCGCCGAGCACCAATGAGTCCAGGCCGGAAGCCACGCGCATCATGTGCTTCACCGCATCGTGCTCTTCATGCACGTAGGCGCTGGCGCGCAGCTCGTCCAGGCTGAGGCGGTGATAATCGGCCAGCCATTGCAGCACGGCGTCGGCGGACAGGTGGTCCTGCTCTATATAGAGCTCGCTGCGGTTGCAGGTCGACAGGATCGCCGCCTCGCGGCTGGAAGTCAGTCGGCAGAGCTGCTGCAGGGCGTCTACCAGCTGCTCTGGGGTAAACGCCACGCGCTCGCGTACGTCTACCGAGGCAGTCTTATGGTTGATACCAAGTGCAAGAAAGGCCATGCAAGGTCGCTGGTTGTGACGGGAAGCCGATAATTGTCCTCTTTCGCAGGTTTTAGAACAACCACCGTTCGCTATTGCGCTGATAGCGCTGCGGCTATCGCCGCTCGCGGGCCAGCATGAGCGTTGATTTCAGCTTTCACTCCCGCTTCTGATCTGGCGTTTGATCTGCTTTTGATCTTCGCGACTTCAGGAGGCCGAACGCAGGCCTTGCGAAGGGAGGTGACGGGCATGGATGCCCGTCAAGCGCTGGGCCCCAGGATGGGGCCTGCAGCGCGGTCCTCCCGGGAGCAAGGCCGGAGTGAGGGAACCCCGGAGCGTAGCGCAGGGGCCGGATGATCGGAGCGCAGCGTTTTTTTTGGTTACTTTTTGCCGCGTTTGGCAAAAAGTGACTCGCCGTAAGGGCGAAAAGGTGAGTCAGCGTCGCCATCGCAAACGGACTGTTCGCTGAACCAAAACAGACAGATACGCTTTTCGCTTCGTGCGATGTGGGCCTTAACACAATGTAGACATTCGTTCGCGCAGGTGGCGCTGAGTCACCTTTCCGCCCTTCCGGCGGGTTACTTTGGTCTTGGCCAAAGTAACCAAAACCGTCCGCTCCCATCATCCGGCCCCTGCGCTGCGCTCCGGGGTCCCCTCGCTCCGGGCTTGCTCCCGGGAGGACCGCGCTGCAGGCCCCATCCTGGGGCCCAGCGCTTGACGGGCATCCATGCCCGTCACCTCCCTTCGCAAGCCCTGCGCTCGGCCTCCTGAAGTCGCAATCTGCGTCGCCTGAGCTATCGCGCGCTTAGAAGCAAGAGCAAGAGCCGGAGCCGGAGCCGGAGCCCTGGGCATTGTGGCAAGCCTGGGGCGAACCCTGCGCGCGCTGCGCGGTCTGCATGTGCTAAGCATATGCTTCATACCTTCGCAGGTGGGTTTTGCCCCCGCGCTTGTGTCATCATGCTCCGACCGCCGGTGAGTCCTCCTATAAGCCTTTCTATGAACAAACCATACGCATTGCTGCTTGCCTTCGCCCTGCTCCAGGGCTGCCAGAGCCTGGCCCCGCAAAAGGCCGAGCCTCCCGTCGCCGAAACCGGCAAGGGCGAGGCGGAAAAGCCCGTGGTGTATGGCTCGTTCAAGCAGGACACGCTGTATAGCCTGCTGGTCGCGGAGCTGGCCGGCCAGCGCAACCGCTTCGACATTGCCCTGGCCAACTACACCGACCAGGCAGCAAAAACCCAGGACCCCGCGGTTTCCGAGCGCGCCTACCGCATCGCCGAATACCTCGGCGCCGACGAGCCGTCACTGGATAACGCACTGGTCTGGGCCCGCAACGACCCGCAGAACCTCGACGCCCAGCGCGCCGCCGCCATCCAGCTGGCCCGCGCCGGCCGCTATGACGACTCCATGGCCTACATGGAAAAGGTACTGCAGGGCCAGGGCGACACCCACTTCGACTTCCTCGCCCTGTCCGCCGCCGAAACCGACCAGAGCACCCGCGACGGCCTGCTGCAAAGCTTCGAGCGCCTGCTGGTGAAATACCCGGACAACGGCCAGCTGGTGTTCGGCAAGGCCCTGCTGCTGAACCAGGACGGCAAGGCCGAAGAGGCGCTGGAGCTGCTCGAATCGCACCCCGCGCACAACGGCGAAATTGCCCCGATCCTGCTGCGCGCCCGCCTGTTGCAAGCCCTGGACCGCGGCTCCGAGGCACTGCCCCTGCTGCGCGGTGCAATTCGCGACAACCCGGATGACAAGCGCCTGCGCCTGACCTACGCCCGCACCCTGGTCGAGCAGGACCGCATCGCTGATGCCAAGGGCGAGTTCCTCAGCCTGGTCCAGCAATACCCGGACGATGACGAACTGCGCTATTCCCTGGCCCTGGTGTGCCTGGAGAACAAAGACTGGGATGAAGCCGAAGGCTACCTGCAGGAACTGGTCGAGCGTGACAGCAACGTCGACGCCGCGCACCTGAACCTGGGCCGCATCCGCGAGGAACGCCACGACCCCGCTGGCGCCCTGCGCGAATATGCCCTGGTCGGCCCTGGCCCCGACTACCTGCCGGCGCAGCTGCGCCAGGCCGACATCCTGATTGCCAACGGCCGCGGCACCGAGGCCTCGCGCCTGCTCGCCGAGGCCCGCGAAGCCCAGCCGGACTATGCCATCCAGCTGTTCCTGATCGAATCGGAAAGCTACAGCAACAACAACAAGGACGCCCAGGCCAGCCAGGTATTGCAACAAGCCATCCAGCGCTACCCCGACGACCTCAACCTGCTGTACACCCGCGCCATGCTGGCCGAAAAACGCGACGACATGGTGCAGCTGGAAAAAGACCTGCGCGCCATCATCGCCCGTGAACCGGAAAACGCCATGGCGTTGAACGCCCTGGGCTACACACTGGCCGACCGCACCACGCGCTACGCCGAAGCCAAGGCGCTGATCGACAAGGCCCACCAGTTGACCCCGGACGACCCGGCGGTGCTCGACAGCCTGGGCTGGGTCAACTACCGCCTGGGCAACCTCGACGAGGCTGAAACCTACCTGCGCCAAGCCTTTGCCAACTTCCCCGACCACGAAGTGGCCGCCCACCTGGGCGAAGTGCTGTGGGCCAACGGCAAGCGCCGCGAAGCCCGCCAGGTATGGGCCAAGGGCTTCGAAGCCCAGGCCGACAGCCCCATCCTGCGCAAGACCCTCCTGCGCCTGACCGGATCCGAGACCCTTTAACGCCATGTTTTTGCGCCATTGCATCACCTTCACCCTGATCGCCCTGCTGGCCGGCTGTGCCGGCTTTGGTAGCCGCGAGGCCCTGCAAGGTCACGGCGACCCACAACAGTGGCGAGCCCATAAAGAGCAGCTGAGCAGCCTTGATGGCTGGCAGATCAACGGCAAGGTCGGGATCCGCGCCCCGCGCGACTCCGGCAGCGGCACGCTGTTCTGGCTGCAGCGCCAGGACTATTACGACATTCGCCTGGCTGGCCCGCTCGGCCGTGGTGCCGCACGCCTGACCGGCCGCCCCGGCGGCGTGGTGCTGGAAGTGGCCAACCAAGGCCGCTTCGAGGCCTCCAGCCCGGAAGCCCTGCTGGAAGAGCAGCTTGGCTGGCAGTTGCCCGTGTCGCACCTGGTCTGGTGGGTCCGCGGCCTGCCCGCTCCCGACAGCAAGAGCAAGCTGACCCTGGACGGCGACAGCCGCCTGGCCAGCCTCGAGCAGGATGGCTGGCAGGTACAGTACCTGAGCTACACCGAGCAGAATGGCTACTGGTTGCCCGAGCGCCTGAAACTGCACGGCAAGGACCTGGACGTGACCCTGGTGGTCAAGGACTGGCAGCCACGCCAGCTGGGGCACTGATCACATGCAGAAAATCACCCTGCCCGCCCCGGCCAAGCTCAACCTGTGGCTGCATATCATCGGCCGTCGCGCGGATGGTTATCACGAGCTGGAAACCGTGTTCCAGTTTCTCGACCATGGCGACGAACTGAGTTTCGCCGTTCGGGACGATGGCGTGATCCGCCTGCACACCGAGATCGAGGCCGTACCGCACGACAGCAACCTGATCGTGCGCGCCGCACGCAAGTTGCAGGAACAGTCCGGCAGCCCGCTGGGCGCCGACATCTGGCTGACCAAGGTGCTGCCCATGGGTGGCGGCATCGGCGGCGGCAGCTCGGATGCCGCTACCACCCTGCTGGCCCTGGCCCACCTGTGGCAACTGGACTGGGACGAAGACCGCCTGGCCGCACTGGGCCTGAGCCTGGGCGCCGATGTACCGGTATTCGTGCGCGGCCATGCGGCGTTCGCCCAGGGCGTGGGCGAGCAACTGACCCCGGTCGACCCGCACGAGCCTTGGTATGTCGTGCTGGTGCCGCAAGTGTCTGTCAGTACAGTAGAAATTTTTTCACATCCGCAGTTGACACGTGATTCCCTCCCCCTTAATATGCGCCCCGTTCCCGAGGGAAACAGTCGAAATGACTGCCAACCGGTGGTAGAGCAGAGTTATCCAGAAGTTCGCAATGCGTTGAATTCACTGGGTAAATTCACTGAGGCTCGACTAACCGGCACTGGAAGTTGTGTGTTTGGGGCCTTCCCAAACAAAGCCGAAGCTGATAAAGTTCTGGCCCTTCTTTCAGCGACCCAAACAGGGTTTGTGGCGAAAGGAAGCAATATTTCGATGTTGCATCGCAAGCTACAAAGTCTGGTCAAGAAGTCGAGCGCATAAGCGTTCGCAGCAACAGATACAGGGGCGTCGCCAAGCGGTAAGGCAGCAGGTTTTGATCCTGCCATGCGTTGGTTCGAATCCAGCCGCCCCTGCCATTTTCCTTATACTCATCCAGGTATACCCTCAGCCTTCAGGTACTGCGCGTGTCCAAGATGATGGTCTTTACGGGGAACGCTAACCCCGATCTGGCTCGGCGTGTCGTACGTCAGCTGCATATCCCTCTCGGTGACGTCTCTGTCGGTAAATTCTCCGACGGCGAGATCAGCACTGAGATCAATGAAAATGTTCGCGGTAAAGACGTTTTCATTATTCAGCCGACTTGTGCCCCGACCAACGATAACCTGATGGAACTGGTAGTGATGGCCGACGCCTTCCGCCGCTCCTCAGCATCCCGAATCACCGCCGTGATTCCTTACTTCGGATATGCCCGCCAGGACCGCCGTCCGCGTTCGGCACGTGTAGCCATCAGCGCCAAAGTTGTCGCTGACATGCTCACTGTCGTAGGTATCGACCGTGTACTCACCGTCGACCTGCACGCTGACCAGATCCAAGGCTTCTTCGATATCCCCGTCGACAACATCTACGGCTCGCCCGTACTTGTCGATGACATCGAAGACCAGCGTTTCGAGAACCTGATGATCGTCTCCCCGGACATTGGTGGTGTCGTGCGCGCACGTGCCGTTGCCAAGTCCCTGGGCGTCGACCTGGGTATCATCGACAAACGCCGCGAGAAGGCTAACCACTCCGAGGTTATGCACATCATCGGCGACGTCGAAGGGCGCACCTGCATCCTGGTAGACGACATGGTCGACACCGCCGGCACCCTGTGCCACGCGGCCAAAGCCCTGAAAGAGCACGGCGCTGCCAAGGTTTACGCCTACTGCACGCACCCTGTCCTGTCGGGCCGCGCGATCGAGAACATCGAGAAGTCGGTACTGGACGAGCTGGTGGTGACCAACACCGTTCCACTGTCCGCCGCTGCTCAAGCCTGTGACCGTATCCGCCAGCTGGATATCGCACCGGTTGTGGCTGAAGCGGTCCGCCGCATCAGCAATGAAGAATCGATCAGCGCGATGTTCCGCTAAGCGGAACGCGTGTTGATGTGAAGCGCCCCGCCCCAACATGTGTTGGGGCGGGGCTTTTTTGCCATCCCCGTTGGCGCTGGTCGCAAACGCCTTCGGGGGGCTATTTTGGAGAAACAAAATGACTGATTTTATTCTGAACGCCCAAGCGCGTACTGACCTGGGGAAAGGTGCGAGCCGCCGCCTGCGTCATGCGCTGAGCATCCCGGCCGTTGTCTACGGTGGTGATAAAGAAGCTCAATCCCTGACCATCGTGGCCAAGGAAATCACCAAGCTGTTCGAAAACGAAGCTGCTTTCAGCCACGTTATCGAGCTGAATGTTGACGGCGTCAAGCAGAACGTCATCATCAAGGCCATGCAGCGCCACCCAGCCAAGCAGTTCATCATGCACGCCGACTTCGTTCGCGTTGTTGCTGGCCAGAAACTGACCGCTGTTGTTCCAGTGCACTTCATCAACGAAGAAGCACCGGTCAAGAAAGGCGGCGAGATCTCCCACGTTGTTGCCGAGATCGAAGTTTCCTGCGAAGCCAAAGACCTGCCTGAGTTCATCGAAGTTGACCTGGCCAACGCCGAAGTCGGCACCATCATCCACCTGTCGGACCTGAAAGCTCCGAAAGGCGTAGAGTTCGTAGCTCTGGCCCACGGTGATGACAAAGCTGTTGCCAACGTTCACGCTCCACGCGTTGCTCCAGAAGCAGAAGGCGCTGCCGAGTAATCCACTCGCACGCCGGCGTTGATCGGGTTACAGTGCCGCGCGCACTGTAACCCACCAACTCCAAGGAAGAGCCCCTGACGTGACCGCCATCCAGTTGATCGTCGGCCTGGGTAACCCCGGCCCCGAATACGAACAGACCCGGCATAACGCAGGGGCTCTTTTCGTTGAACGCATTGCCAGCGCCCAGCGTATTTCGCTTACCGCTGACAAAAAGTATTTCGGCCTGACGGCTAAATTCAGCCATCAGGGCAACGACGTTCGTTTGTTGATCCCCACCACCTACATGAACCGCAGCGGCCAGTCCGTAGCGGCCTTGGCCAATTTCTTCCGCATCAAGCCGGAAGCAATCCTGGTGGCACACGACGAACTCGACCTGCCTCCGGGCGTTGCCAAGCTCAAGCGCGGCGGCGGCCATGGTGGGCACAACGGCCTGCGCGACATCATCGCGCAGCTCGGCAACCAGAACGACTTCCACCGCCTGCGGCTTGGCATTGGCCACCCGGGCGACGCCAAACTGGTCTCCAACTTCGTCCTGGGCCGCGCGCCGCGCGCCGAGCAGGAGAAGCTCGACGCCAGCATCGATTTTGCCCTCGGCGTGCTGCCGGACGTGCTTGCCGGCGACTTTGCCAAGGCGATGCGCGAACTGCACAGCCAGAAGGCCTGAATTCCTTTAGAGAGGGGAATACCCATGGGTTTCAATTGCGGCATCGTCGGCCTGCCCAACGTCGGCAAGTCCACCCTGTTCAACGCCCTGACCAAGTCTGGCATCGCGGCGGAGAACTTCCCTTTCTGCACCATCGAGCCAAACAGCGGCATCGTGCCGATGCCTGACGCTCGTCTGGCTGCGCTGGCTGAGATCGTCAAGCCAAACCGCATCCTGCCGACCACCATGGAATTCGTCGACATCGCCGGCCTGGTTGCCGGGGCCTCGAAAGGCGAAGGCCTGGGTAACAAGTTCCTGGCCAACATCCGCGAGACCGACGCCATTGCCCACGTGGTGCGCTGCTTCGAAGACGAGAACGTGATTCACGTTTCCAACAGCGTCGACCCCAAGCGTGACATCGAGATCATCGACCTCGAACTGATCTTCGCCGACCTCGATAGCTGCGAGAAGCAACTGCAGAAGGTTACCCGCAACGCCAAAGGCGGCGACAAGGAAGCCTTGGCGCAGAAAGCCATTCTGGAAAAGCTGATCCCGCACTTCACCGAAGGCAAGCCTGCGCGCAGCCTGATGAAGAACATGGCTGACGACGAAAAAGCCGTCATCCGTGGCTTCCACCTGCTGACCAGCAAGCCGGTGATGTACATCGCCAACGTCGCCGAAGACGGCTTCGACAACAACCCGCACCTGGACGTGGTCAAGGCCATTGCCGAGGAAGAAGGCGCTGTGGTTGTACCGGTGTGCAACAAGATCGAAGCAGAAATCGCCGAGCTGGACGACGGTGAAGAGAAGGACATGTTCCTCGAGGCCCTGGGCCTGGAAGAGCCTGGCCTGAACCGCGTGATCCGCGCCGGTTACGAGCTGCTGAACCTGCAGACCTACTTCACTGCCGGCGTGCAGGAAGTGCGTGCCTGGACCGTTCGCATCGGTGCCACCGCACCGCAAGCGGCCGGGGTTATCCACACCGACTTCGAAAAAGGCTTCATCCGCGCTGAAGTGGTGGCCTATGACGACTTCATCCAGTTCAAGGGTGAAAGCGGTGCCAAGGAAGCCGGTAAATGGCGCCTGGAAGGCAAGGACTACATCGTCAAGGACGGCGACGTGATGCACTTCCGCTTCAACGTCTGATTACACATAATCGGTATCCTGAGCTACGCTCTTGCCTTACCATTCAGGGATGGAGTAATAGTTACTCCATCCCTTTTTATTATCTTAATAACAGTCTTTCATACGGATTTGGAATATGGCAGTTGTTCAACCCCAATACGCAAACGCCTCAAATGATGGTAGCAAAAAATCGAATACTCTCTTAAATGATCTAGTGTCCAGAGAGTTGATTTTTGCGGTAGTTGGACCTGTTGGGTCTGGCACAAGCTGGGTTGCAACTGCTTTAAAAGAAAGACTAAACAACGCGATCCCGAATTCAGAAGTAGTAATTCTAAAAGCAAGCCAAGCGATAAAGAGCTGGGCAGAAGTGACAAACTTCCCTATTGATGACTCGTCTAAACTGTCACGTGCAGAATCTCTACAGAATGCGGGCGACACAATACGGGCCAAAGATACAGCTGGCGTCGCCGTAAGTCTCATTGCAGAAATCATAAAACAAAGAGAAAAAAACTCAGGAGATGAGCAAACCCACAAAGAGCAGCCATTTCGTGTCTATATTTTAGATTCATTAAAGAATCCTGCTGAAGTTTCTCTTCTCCGAAGCGTATATCAAGAAGCATTCTGCCTAATTGGCGTCGTCTGTGAAACCGAAAAAAGCCTCAACAGATTAAGAAACAGCAAGTGCCGTGCTTCGTCCGGGGAGAAAATTGATCTTTTTATAAAACGAGATCAAGACTCTGGGCTTAGTAGCGGCCAAAAAGTAAGCGACACCTTTCACCTATCAGATTACTTTGTAGATAATACACAAGATCGATTCCTAGACACAGAAAACTTAAAGGAAAATCCTGCCTGGGATGTTAACGACCAACTTGGTCGACTTATTGATATTTTGACATTTAAAAAGGTCATGCGTCCAAACGCAAGTGAAACAGGCATGTTCCATGCGTACGGGGCGCAAATGACTAGCGCTTGCTTGTCCCGACAAGTTGGTGCAGCCCTATTGGATAAAAATGGAAATCTGCTAGCGACCGGCAAAAATGAAGTCCCTGCCGCAGGCGGTGGTGTTTATGGTGGCGGCTTCAACAATGATCCTCAAAATGATCATCGCTGTGCTCACTCCACGGAATATTGTAGCAGCAACAAATATCAAGACAAGATAATCAACGAACTTAAATCTGCGCTCCCTCAGCTAGAAGGCATCGAGTTCAGTAGACTAAAAAGCGCCCTTAAAGATACAGGTATCGGTCGGCTACTTGAATTCAGTCGTGCGGTGCATGCGGAGATGGATGCTCTACTTACAGCTGCTAGACAGGGAATATCCCCAGTCGGTAGTCGCCTCTTTGTTACCACATTCCCGTGTCACTATTGTGCACGTCATATCGTAACCGCGGGAGTAGATGAAGTTCAATTTATTGAGCCGTACCCTAAGAGCCTTGCATTCACACTACATGGTGATGCTATTGAACGCACCAAGGCAAAATGGGTATCTCCAAGCGACTCACAAATCGTGCACAACAGCTTGATTATAAAATCCGGCGACCCAGAGAACACTCCTAAAGTTTTATTCCGCCCCTTCACTGGCGTAGCTCCACGCTTATACCGCCAAGCATTCTTGAAAGACCGAAAGCTGAAGGATGGTCAAGGGCAAATGAACTTCGGCGAGCCTGAATGGTCCTCTGGACTGCTAAGTGAAAACTATCAATCCATTGAAAAAACTTTAGTCGCCAACATGCTAGGAGGATGAAATGCATAAAACATACGAAACCTCCACTAAATTATATGAGTTCAAGACAAGGAAAGCTTGTTCAAACCACGAACCTTTGAAGCTAAAAGCTAAATTCGCCGCACATGAGGGAATTACAGTAATACTTATGCGGGAGCTTGAAACAAGCAAGAAAAACTCGTTTGTGGATTTTTCAAAAAAATACAACCCAGGCTGCATACTAGATTTAAGAATAGCACCCAGGCTAGATGTTTTTCATGGTTCACGAAAGCTTAGCTTCGAACTATTCGACAGGTTAGATATTGAGTACTTTGATTTTTTTGGCAGAATAGGTGTCAACTCAAAAGATCAAGCATCTGAGATAGAATTAAATTTTGCAGAAGCATTTATCTATTTAGTTTCAGCTGACCGCTATAAGTCACGCCCGATAGTACTGTTTTTTGATAATGAAGAAATCCTTCATCAATGCTCCAAACACATGGAAAACTTATTCCACCTACATCTACTACCCACAAAACACCTCAACATGGGCGAATTGAAGTCTGGCTTGTTGAACATTTCCAGCTTGGCCTAGAGTATGCCCCTGACCATCCCAGGGGCATATAACGATTTACCTTAACCCCGATTAACAAATAATATAGCTTCACTTCTGAACTGATACCGAGCTCATGATTAATTGTTACACATCACTGGCGCCCCTTCTTCTCTTCCCAATATCAGCTCAGCCAACGCCCTCCCCATCTGCACATTGTGCACACTGTTGACCAGCATGCCGATGCCTGGCTCGCCAGCATTGCCGCAGATATATTCGTCGAGTGTGTCTTCAATTCCGCGTAGTAACTGAATGACATAGATTAAAGCCTCGGGTGAGGGCACGTCTTTGTTGATGGTGTAGAACGGTGGGGAATTAACTTTATCGTGTGGATCGGGAACAAGCTTCTTGATCATGTTTTCTCCGAGTTCAATGTGCGGAGCTATCACCCACTTCCTCTCACAGAATCAGGGTGGCAGCCGAGCGCGGGGTGAGAGACCGGCGAACATCGGAATTCCGGCCAGGCTTAAGCCTGCCCACGAACGGCTGCCATGACACTGGCACGATGCACTGCCGGGCTCTCACACCCAGTCGTCAAACCTCGACGACCCGGGGAAATTAGCCCTGATGCTCTACATCTTCAACAGAGAAACGGCAGCGGCGTGCGTAGGATAATTCCCAAGCTATGTTGAACTGAAGCATTTGGTTTTAAGTTCGGAATTCTCTTACGCCTGAGGGATTGCAGGAAGCTGCTATGAAGCCCTCCTCCCAGGAGCCTCGACCATGCCACCACCTTCCCGCTTCGACTGGCAACGCTGGCTCCCCGGCCTGGTCACCCTGCTCCACTACAAGGCAGCCTGGCTACCCAAGGACATCGCCGCCGGCCTAGTGCTCACCACCATGCTGGTGCCGGTCGGCATCGCCTACGCCGAAGCGTCCGGCGTACCCGGTATCTACGGCCTGTACGCCACCATCATCCCGTTGCTGGCCTACGCCTTGTTCGGCCCTAGCCGCATCCTTGTGCTGGGCCCGGACTCGGCACTGGCCGCGCCGATCCTGGCGGTGGTGGTGCAGTACGCTGCCAGCGACCCGCAGCGGGCAATCGCCATCGCCAGCATGATGGCGCTGGTCGCCGGGGCGTTCTGTGTGATTGCCGGGCTGCTGCGCCTGGGCTTCATCACCGAGCTGCTGTCCAAGCCGATCCGCTATGGCTACATGAACGGCATCGCCCTGACGGTGTTGATCAGCCAGCTGCCCAAACTGTTCGGTTTGTCCGTGGACAGCCAAGGCCCACTGCGGGATATCTGGAACCTGATTCAGGCCTTGCTCGCCGGCCAGGGGCATTGGCCAAGCTTCATGGTCGGTGGCGCCAGTTTGGCGCTGATCCTGCTGCTCAAGCCATTCAATCGCCTGCCAGGCATCCTCATTGCCGTGGTACTGGCCACGCTGGCGGTGAGCCTGCTGGGGCTAGACCAGCAAGGCGTGGAAGTGCTCGGCAAGTTGCCGCAAGGGCTGCCCAGCTTTGCCTTGCCCTGGGTCACCGATATCGACCTGGTGGAGGTGCTGCTTGGCGGCATCGCGGTGGCGCTGGTGTCGTTCGCCGATACCAGTGTGCTGTCACGTTCCTATGCCGCACGGCTGAAAATGCCGGTCAACCCGAACCAGGAAATGTTTGGCCTGGGCGTAGCCAACCTCGCCTCGGGGCTGTTTCAGGGCATCCCCATCAGCAGCAGCGCGTCGCGCACACCGGTGGCCGAAGCTGCCGGTTCGCAAACCCAGCTCACCGGCATTATCGGTGCACTGGCGGTCACCCTGTTGCTGCTGGTGGCGCCCAACCTGATGCAGCACCTGCCCAACAGCGCCCTGGCGGCTGTGGTGATTGCCGCAGCAGTGGGGCTGTTCGAGTTCGCCGACCTCAAACGTATATTTCGCATGCAGCAGTGGGAGTTCTGGCTGTCGTTCACCTGCTTCGTCGGCGTGGCGGTGTTTGGCGCCATTCCCGGTATCTGCATTGCGGTGGCAATAGCGGTGATCGAGTTTCTGTGGGACGGCTGGCGGCCACATCATGCAGTGCTGGGCCGGGTGGATGGCACCCGGGGGTACCACGATGTGCAGCGTTATCCACAGGCACGACGCATTCCGGGGCTGGTGTTGCTGCGTTGGGACGCGCCGCTGTTCTTTGCCAATGCCGAGCAGTTCCAGAGCACAGTGATGGCGGCTGTAGACGAGTCGCCGACGCCGGTGCAGCGGCTGCTAATAGCTGCGGAACCGGTGACCAGTATCGACATCACCTCGGCAGACATGCTGGCCGAGCTGGACCGGGCACTGGAGGCACGAGGGGTGGAATTGCAGTTTGCCGAGATGAAAGACCCGGTGAAGGACAAGATGCGGCGGTTCGGGTTGTTTCAGCATATGGGGGAAAAGGCCTTTCACCCCACGGTGGGTGCCGCTGTGGATGCCTATCTGGAAGAAAGTGGGGTTGATTGGCAGCCCTAGGTTCTCTGTGCTGGCTGCTTCGCGGACTCACCCGCGAAGCAGCGCACGCCGAGCACGAAGCCGGTCAATCCAGATCAACATGGCACTGGCATACACCGAGACCGCCAGAAACAAGGCCATGCGCACCGCAAAGGCCTTGTACACATCCTGCCCACCCGCACTGTCCTGCACCGACTGCCCCAGCAAGATCAGCAGGGTCGTCAGGCAACTGACCCAGTACGCCGGGCTCTGCCGGTTGGGCACGGCCTGATACAGCCGCCGCGCCAGCCACAGGACGAACAGCAGCACCCAGAGGAAGAACATCCACAAGTGCACGAACAGGCCCAACGCGCCCCACATCAGTATCGCCAACAGGCCGGCAAGCAAGGTCGAACCAATCAGTTCTCGGCTGGCATGCCGTGCGCGGGTTTCCTCGGCCTGCTGCCCCAGGCTTACCGCCTTCATGATCAGCGGCATGTACTGGTCCGGGGCAATCAGCGCCAGCAGAAACGCAGGCATCACGATCAGCGTGGCGCGCAATGCCACCCAGCTGACATGCTCGCTGCCCGGCAGCGGTGGTACCGGTTGCGCCGGTGCTCCCGCAGGTTCGGGAAACAGCACATGCGCCAGCGCCGTGCCCAGCACTGCCAGCAGCATGCCTTTGGCCAGCGCTTCGACCACCGACAGCGCCAAGGTGAAGTCGCTGGTGCCGGCGGCGGCGATCATGGTCAGGCCGACCACCAGCAAGTTGGCCAGCAGGCCGTTGCCGCCCTCAAGGGCGTAGCGCAAGGTGAGAAAAACGCCTACGCCCACCAGCAACACCCCGCTCAGCGGTGCGTGGCGCAACAGCGGAATCAGCAACAGCCCGCTGCCACAGGCGAGCAGTACCAGCACCGCCAGGGCCGGCGCCGCTCGCAGGGGCAGTGGCTGGCTGCGCATGGCCAGCAACAGCACGGCGAACACCGGTGCCAGGATCGGCACCGGCAAGCCAATGCCAAAACTTACCGCCAGGCACAGCGCCACACCCCAGGCCAGGCGCAGGGCGCGCAGGCGGCGCAATTCAATAGGCATAGGACAACCAGCTCATCAGCCACATGAACAGCCGGCCCAGAAGGTTCAGCGGGTTACCTTCGCTGGGCAGCGCCATGACCTCTGCCTGCCCGCCTACCCGCAGCCCGCGCTTGTCCGGCAACTGATCACGCTCCAGCTCGACAATCACCGGAAAGCGCTGGGCCGAACGCAGCCACTCGCGGCTGTTCTGCACTGTGGGCAATGTGCCCGGCGGAGTGCTCTGGCCCACGCTCACGCCGTAGCCGATGCTGCGAATACGCCCCTTCAACACGGTACCGGGCAATGCATCAAGCACTACCAGCACCGGGGTGTCGGGGCGCAGGCGGCCTAGGTTGTTCTCGGTCATGTCGGCACTTATCCACACGTCATGGATTGTGATCAGCGTCATCATCGGGCTGCCAGCCCCGACATAGTGGCCAACGTCGGTACGCAAATCGGTGATCAGCCCGTTGGCGTCGGCGCGCACCACAGTACGGGCAAGGTCCAGGCGAGCCTTTTCCACGTTGGCTGCGGCACTGCGCAACTGGGCGTTATCATCTTGCGCCCCGCCCTGCTGCTCACGGGCGCGCTCCACTTCGGCACGGGCCGCCGCCACCTGGCTGATGGCTTGGTCGCGGGTAGCCTGGGCGCCTTCCAGCCGGCGCACCGATACCGTGCCTGGGTCCTCATCGATCAGGCGCTTGAGCCGCTCGGCATCCTGCCGCGCCTTGCGCTCGTTGGCCTGGGCTGCCACCAGCGCCGCCTGGGCCGAATCGATGCCGGCGGTACTGGCGCCGATCTGCCGGCGCACCGTATCGAGGTCTGCTTCGGCGCGGGCCAAGGCAATGCGGTACTGCTCCTGGTCGAGTTCGAACAGCACATCGCCCTGGCGCACGTCCTGGTTATTGCCTACTGCCACCCGCTTGATCTGCCCTGCCACCTCGGCGGCCACCGGCACCACGTAGGCCTGCAGGCGCGCCTGCTGGGTGTAAGGCGTGAAGCGGTCGGCCAGCAGGTACCAGAGCAGGCTCACGGCGATCAGCAGCAGTACCCAGCGCATGCCGCGATCAGGGGCTGGCGGGGGTGTGGCGTCGCTCATTGGCTTTCACCTTTTGCATGTGCGGTGGGGGCTGGCGGGTGGAGCAGGTCGCCCCAGTCGGTACGTTGTTGCATCTGCTGACGCGTGGCTGGGTCGATCGGTGCGCGGCTGGTGTCCCAGCCACCGCCCAAGGCCTTGTACAAGGTCACCAGGCTGCTGACGGCATTACCGCGGCTGACCAGGTAGCCGTCCTGTTGCTGCAATAGCAGTTGCTGGGCGTCGAGCACGCGTTGGAAGTCGGCGAAGCCTTCGCGGTACTGCGAGCTGGCCAGGTTCAGCGAGCGTTGCGCAGCCTGGGAGGCCTGGTCGCGAATGGCTGCACTCTGCAGCGAGCGCACCAGCCCACTGGCAGCATCGTCGGCCTCGCGGGCGGCTTCGCGCACGCCCTGGTGGTACAGCTCGATCAGTTGCTGCAAGCGGGCATCCTCTACCCGCACCGCGTTCTTGCGCCGGCCGTAGTCGAACGGGTTCCAGATCAGGCTGGGCCCGGCGGCGATGTCGAAGGTATTGGGCAGGTGGCTGGCCGATAAAAAGGTCCAGCCGATGCTGCCCAGCAAGCTCAGCTGTGGATAAAGATCAGCCTCGGCCACACCGACCAACGCCGACTGCGCCGCCACCGCCTGCTCGGCCGCGCGGATGTCCGGGCGGCGCTGCAACAGGCTGGCAGGTACGCCCTGCAGCACTGCGCGGTCTGGTAAAGGCAGCTGGCCATGGCCGGCCTCCAGCTGCGCCAGCGGCCCGGGTGGGCGGCCCAGCAATGAACACAGCACGTTGCGCAGCGCGTTGAGCTGGTTCTCGAATTCGGGGATGGTGGCCAGGGTCGCCAGGTATTGAGTGCGCGCTTGCTGCCAGTCGAGTTCGTCATTCTCGCCATGGCGGAACAGCCGTTCGGTAATCTCCAGGCTACGCGCCTGGCGCTTGCCGTTCTCTTGCGCGATCGCCAGCCGCGCCTCGGCGGTTCGCAGGGCAAAGTAGGTGTCGGCCACTTGTGCACGCAACAGCAGCATGGCGTCGGCATAGTTGGCCTGTGAGGCGAAGTAAACGGCATCGGCGCTTTCGATGGCGCGACTGAAGCGGCCCCAGAAGTCGATTTCCCAGCCGATGTCGAAGCCGACGCTGGATTGCCAGAACACCGAATCGCGCGCAGTGGCCGTGCCGGACTGGTTTTGCTTCAGGTACAGGCTCTGCGCACCCAGCTGCTGCAGCTGTGGATAACGCCCGGTCTGCACGATGGCCAACTGGGCGCGGGCTTCAGCAATGCGCAGGCCAGCCACACGCAGGTTGGTGTTATTGGCGTCAGCCTCGGCAATCAGCGCGTCCAGCATCGGGTCGGCAAACACCGCCCACCACTGGCGCAGGTCGGGTGTTGCGGCGCTACGCCCTGCCTGCTCCAGCAATGGCGTGCTCCAGCCGTCCAGCCACGGCACCTGGGGCTTTTCGAAATCCGGGCCGACCTGGGTGCAGCCGGCCAGCACCATCAGCAGGCCCAGGCCACAGCGGCGGTTGGGCATGGCTCAGGCAGCAGGTGGTGCCGGTTGCTCCGGCACCTGCAGCGCAACCCATTGCCAGAACAACACGTAGGTTACGCCAAGGATCACCGGGCCGATGAACAAGCCGATGATGCCTTTGACCACCATGCCGCCCAGTGCCCCGATCAGCACCACCGGCATCGGTACGTCCACACCGCGCCCCAGCAGCAGCGGCTTGAGCACGTTGTCGGCCAGCCCGGCGACAAAGGTGTAGATGGCGAAGATGATGGTCGCCACCGTGAAGCCTTCGACGTTGAACACGTAGATGATCACCGGCACCGTGACCAGGGTAGCGGGCGCCTGGGCAATCCCCAGCATGAGGATGACGATGGCCAGCATGCCGGCCCCGGGCACCCCTTTGACCACAAAGCCAACGCCGATCAGCAGCATCTGGATGAAGGCGATGCCGATCACGCCCTGCGCCACCGCGCGAATGGTGGCGGTACACAACTTGGCCAAGGGTTTGCCGCGCTCTTCGCCCGATACCCGCATGGCAATACGCTGCGCGGCGACTTCGCCGCGGTCACCGAAGGCCATGATGACTCCGGAAATGATGATGGCACCGATGAACAGAAAAAAGGCCGCACCGGCGCTGGCCGCAGCGCCTAATACCGTAAGCCCGGCACCCTTGATTTGCGGCATCCACTGATTCAGTACGCTGGCCATGTTTTCGGAGGCCGCCAACCATAGCGCATACACCTTCGGCCCGATCAGTGGCCAGGCGGCCACAGACTCAGGTGGCGTCGGCACGCTCCAGGCCCCGCTCTTGAGCAACGTCACCAGGCTGTCCACCGACTCGCCGATGGACATTACCACCAGATAGATCGGCACCAGCAGCACCACCAATACCAATAACACCACCAGCGTCGCGGCATAGCCATGCTTGAGCCCGGTACGGCGCTGAAGGCGGCAATGCAACGGGTACAAGGTAACCGCCAGGATCACCGCCCACAGCATCAGCTCGAGGAACGGCTGGAACACCTGGAAGGCGAATATCACCAGGCCGGCCACCAGACCCGCCTTGATCAACACATCGAGCAGGCCCCGCGACAGCGCACTGTCAAGCTTGATACCCGGTTGCATGCTGCACCTCCGAACGTTCTGTTCGCCGTGTCTCTCGATTCAGTGCTCCGTTTCCGGGGCTGCCTGCGCAGGTGGTACGTCTTGCAGCCGTCGCGCCAGGGCCATCATCACCAACGGCACCACGGCCATCGACAGGGTGATGGCCAGTACCAGCAAGTCATGCACTTGTGGTGACAACACCTGATGGTCCCGCGCCAGCTTGAACACCACGAAGGCAAACTCGCCCCCAGAGGCCAGCACCACGCCCAGGCACAGCGCCTGGGACGGGTTGAGGCCTCCGGCCATGCGCCCCAGGCCATACAGCAACGGCAGCTTGATACCCACCAGCAGCAGCGTCAGCCCCAACACCGCCAGCGGCATGCCCAACAGCAGGTGCAGGTCGGCGCTCATCCCCACGCCCACGAAGAACAGCCCCAGCAGCAAGCCTTTGATGGGTTCGATCTGGGTTTCCAGTTCGTGGCGAAACGGCGACTCGGCCATCAGCACGCCGGCCAGAAATGCCCCTAGCGCCATCGATACGCCCACGTGCTCCATCAACCAAGCAGTGCCCAGCACCACCAGCAAGGCCGTGGCGGTCGACAGCTCGGGCAAGCCCGAACCCACCGTCCACTTGAAAACCGGGGTCAACAGATAGCGACCAAAGATAATCAGAACCCCAATGCCCACAGCCACAGCCAGCAACGGCCAGGCCCCTTCGTCGGCGGTGCTGACATTGCCACCGAGCAGCGGCACCACGGCAATCAAAGGAATGGCTGCGATGTCCTGGAACAACAGGATGGCCACAGCCAGGCGGCCGTGCGGTCTGCCCAGGTCCTTGCGCTCGGCCAGTACCTGCAGGCCAAACGCGGTGGAAGACAGCGCCAGGCCCACGCCCAGCACGATGGCGGCCGGACGCGACTGGTCGAACAGCCAATAGGCCAGTAGCCCAAGCACCACGGCGCTCAGCCCCACTTGCAGCGTACCCACACCGAACAGCGCCCGGCGCATGGTCCACAAGCGCCGGGGCGATAGCTCCAGGCCAATGACGAACAGCAGCATCACCACGCCCATCTCTGACAGACGCGCCACGTTATCGGGGTTGTTCAGCAGGCCGAGCACCGAGGGGCCGATGAGCATGCCGGCCAGCAGATACCCAGGCACAGCGCCCATCCGCAAACGCTGCGCCAGTGGCACCAGAAGCACCACGGCCAGCAGGAACACCACCGTCGCCTGCAACAGGCTGCCGTCATGTGGCATGAGCTCTTACCCTCGCAGCTCCCCGCAGGGAGGGGTTCAGAAGCGTTCTTCGACGACCTTGAACGGGTAGGCCACAGCCTTGTACTTGCCGATCTTGCCGCGTTTGGGCAGCTTCACCACCTGGTCACGGGTGATGTCCTTGTACGGAATCCGGCTGAGCAGATGGCTGATGATGTTCAGGCGGGCGCGGCGTTTATCGTTGGAGTGGGCCATGAACCACGGCGCCCAGGCGGTATCCGACGCGGTGAACATGTCGTCACGCGCCTGGGTGTAGTCATCCCAGCGGGTATACGACTTGAGGTCCATGGGCGAAAGCTTCCACAGCTTGCGGCCATCGTTGATGCGATCCTGCAGGCGCAGGGTCTGCTCCTCGGCGCTGACCTCGAGCCAGTACTTGATGAGGATGATCCCCGACTCGACCATGACCTTTTCGAACACGGGCACACCGGTGAGGAACTTGTCGACGAGTTCGTCGGAGCAAAAGCCCATTACCCGCTCGACGCCCGCACGGTTGTACCAGCTGCGATCGAAGATCACCACCTCGCCCGCTGCGGGCAAATGCCCCAGGTAGCGCTGCAGGTACATCTGGGTTTTTTCCCGCTCGGTCGGTGCCGGCAGCGCCACCACGCGAAACACTCGCGGGCTGACGCGCTCGGTAATGGCCTTGATAGTGCCGCCCTTGCCGGCGCCATCGCGGCCTTCGAAGACGATGCATACCTTCAGCCCCTTGGCCACCACCCACTCCTGCAACTTCACCAGCTCCACATGCAGGTGCTTGAGCGCTTTCTCGTACGCCTTGCCGCCCAGTTTTTCTGGCTGTTCCTGGGTGGATTTCTTCCTGGACGGCTTCGACATGACACTCTCCTGAAGGCGAATGAAGAGTCAGTATGGTCGATCCATGACGGTTTGCCGCTTCGCTTGCAGATTGGTGAAGGGCTGCCTTGCAGCCCCCACGAGGCGCTATTTGGCCAGCTTGTTGTAACTGGTCATCAGGTTGCGATAGTCCGGGATATGGTTGGAGAACAGCGTCCCCAACCCTTCGATGTCATTGCGCCAGTCGCGGTGCAGCTCGCATGCCACGCCAAACCAGGTCATCAACTGCGCCCCGGCCGCCTCCATGCGCCGCCAGGCCGAATCACGGGTCAGTTCGTTGAAGGTGCCGGAGGCGTCAGTGACGACGAACACCTCAAAGCCCTCCTCCAGCGCCGACAAGGCCGGGAACGCCACGCACACCTCGGTGACCACACCAGCAATCAGCAGCTGCTTCTTGCCAGTGGCTTTTACCGCTTTGACGAAATCTTCGTTGTCCCAGGCGTTGATGTTGCCGGGGCGTGCGATGTAGGGGGCGTCAAGGAACTGCTCTTTCAGCTCCGGCACCAGCGGGCCGTTGGGGCCGGTCTCGAAGCTGGTGGTGAGGATGGTTGGCAGCTTGAAATACTTGGCCAGGTCGGACAGGGCCAGCACGTTGTTCTTGAAGCGGTCGGGGTCTATGTCCCTTACCAGCGATAGCAGACCGGTCTGGTGATCGACCAGCAGCACGGCGACGTTGTTCTTGTCCAGACGCTTGTATTGGAAGGCCACGGTGAACTCCTTGCTTCAGCGGGTTGGGAGTATCAGCGTAGGCAAGGATCAAGGGTGGGACAGACCGTCAGTCGGTTCGCTTGTTGCTGCCTGTACCGGCCTCATCGCCGGTAAGCCAGCTCCCACAAGGTACTGTGTCTTCCTTAGGCATCAGGCACGGGGAGATGGCAGAAATGCGACTGAACATTCGCTGCTGTGAGATGACGTTGGATAACTGCGGCAGATCTCAATGGGAGCGGGACGTAGCCTACCTTGCAACCCGACGATACTGCTGCTTGGGACTGCGAGGTGAATCGGGATCTGTCATTTCGATCAAGCCAGCAGCCAAGGCCGGGTGCAAATAACTCTTACGGAATGTGGCACGGTGCGAGAGGCCCAGCTGATGCATGAGATCACTTGCCTTCAAAGCAACACCAGCGGGCAGCACCTTGAGAAGATTTGCTACTTGGTCGGTTACTTGGTCGGTTACTTGGTCGCTCTCTTTGGCTTCTACAAGCGCACTTAGCAACGCTTCAAGCATGTACTCGACAAACGGGGTAGCTTCAGCAGCCTGGTCAGCCGCAGCCAGCGCAGCGTAGTAAGCGTCCTGCTGCTCACGGATAACAGTTTCGACCGGCAGGTATGCCATCGCTGGTCGCCACCGGCTAAGCAGCAGGGTTTGCCATAGCCGTCCCATGCGCCCGTTGCCGTCAGCAAACGGGTGGATGAATTCGAATTCGTAGTGGAATACACAGCTGGTAATCAGCGGATGCCAATCGTTGTTCGAGAGCCAATCCAGTAAATCGTGCACCAGTGTCGCCACCCGGCTGGCCGGTGGTGCCATATGTAACAGGCGAGAACCCCGATAAATCCCCACACCACCGCGCCTGTAACGCCCAGCGTCGTCTATCAGGCCATGCATCTAAGCGCTGCATTGCGATAGGCAGTCAATAACCCCACTTGCTCGCTGACTTCGGCAACCAGAGCCAGAATCCGGGGGGTCACCGTCAGCGGTGGTTGGTAATTGCTCATTGCCTGCAACCTGAAGGGGTGGTGAACGACGCCGGCCATGGACGGGATCGTCCAGATGCTGGATGCCACAGCTGCAGACACCTTAGTCGACACATTACGCGAGGGTAAAGGAAGCATTGCCATCACTTCACAAATTCCTGAACTGATTATTTGCCTCCAGCGATTTGTTCCCTCGCCAACCATCACCAGAATCGCTTCACCATAATCACAAAAACCGTGAGGCCACTCCCGTGGACCAGACCCTTCAGGTGCGCCAAGCCGCCGCCAACCTCGTTGCCGCGTTCGCCAGCAACGACACCGCCCGCTATTTCGCCTGTTTCAGCGAAGACGCCACGTTCCTCTTCCACACCTTGCCGCAACCGCTGCTGTCGCGCCGTGCCTACGAAGACCTCTGGGCGCAGTGGCAGGCCGAAGGTTTTGCCGTGCTTGCCTGCGAGTCGGGCAATGCCCACGTGAGCCTGCAAGGTGACGTGGCGATCTTCATGCACGATGTGGCCACGCATATCCGCATCGCCGGCGAGGAACACCAGTTGAGCGAACGCGAGACCATCGTCTTCCGCCACCAGGGTGACCAGTGGCTGGCCTGCCATGAGCACCTGTCGGTCGTCTCGCCGGCCTGATCACCTTTTTACGCGGCCCTGCCGCCCTGCCATCGCACCCACAAGAAGGCCCGCGCACGCGCAGGCCCACAACAACCGCGCTGGAGCATCACCATGAGCCACTCGACCGGTATCGAGACCAACGGTGTCGAACAGATCCCCGACGATCAACGCGACGCCTCCCCGCTGGACCTGTTCCGCCTGATTTTCGGCGGCGCCAATACCTTCGCCACCGCCGTGCTGGGCAGCTTCCCCGTGCTGTTCGGGCTGTCGTTCCAGGCGGGTGTGTGGGCCATTCTGCTCGGCGTTGGCGTGGGCGCGCTGATTCTTGCGCCAATGGGGTTGTTTGGTGCGCTTAACGGCACCAACAACGCCGTGTCGTCGGGCGCACACTTTGGCGTGCACGGGCGTATCGTCGGCTCGTTCCTGTCGCTGCTCACGGCGGTGGCGTTCTTCTCGCTGTCGGTGTGGAGCTCGGGCGATGCCCTGGTCGGCGGCGCCAAGCGCCTGGCCGGCCTGCCGGAAACCGACCTCACCCTGGGCCTGACCTACGGCCTGTTCGCGGTGCTGGTACTGGTGGTGTGCATCTTCGGCTTTCGCTTCATGCTGTGGGTCAACAAGATTGCCGTGTGGGCTTCAAGCCTGCTGTTCCTGCTGGGCATCGTTGCCTTTGCCGGGCCGTTCGACGCCAGCTACGCAGGTAGCGTCAACCACGGCCAGGCGGGCTTCTGGGCGGCGTTCGTCGGCGCAGCGATCCTGGCCATGAGCAACCCGGTGTCGTTCGGCGCCTTCCTGGGCGACTGGTCGCGCTATATCCCGCGAGCAATACCCAAGACGCGCATCATGCTGGCGGTGATTGCCGCCCAGGGCGCAACGCTGATTCCGTTCCTGTTCGGCCTTTGCACCGCCACCTTGGTCGCGACCCAGGCACCGGACTACATCGCCGCCAACAACTATGTGGGTGGCCTGCTGGCAGTGGCGCCAAGCTGGTTCTTCCTGCCGGTGTGCCTGATTGCGGTGATCGGCGGCATGTCCACCGGCACCACTGCGCTGTATGGCACCGGCCTGGACATGTCCAGCGTGTTCCCGCGCCTGCTCAGCCGCGCCGGCGCCACGCTGCTGATCGGCGTGCTGGCGATCGGCTTCATCTTCATCGGCCGTTTCACCTTCAACCTGGTGCAGAGCGTGTCGACCTTTGCGGTACTCATCATCACCTGCACCAGCCCGTGGATGGTGATCATGATCCTCGGCCTGATCACTCGCCGCGGCTTCTACCACGCCGATGACCTGCAGGTATTCACCCGCGGCCAGCGTGGCGGCCATTACTGGTTCCTGCATGGCTGGAACTGGCGCGGCATGGGGGCGTGGCTCCCCAGCGCGGCGGTCGGCCTGTGCTTCGTCAACCTGCCCGGGCAATTCGTCGGCCCGCTGGGCGACCTGGGTGGCGGCATCGACCTGAGCCTGCCGGTCACCCTGGGGCTGGCTGGCGTGATGTACCTGCTGCTGCTCAACCTGTTCCCTGAACCTGCTGGCGTGTATGGCCCCCGGGGCCCGCGTTGGGTGCGTTGCAAAAGCACCGCGCACACGCCTGTGACCACTGCCGAAATGGCCTGACTGGAAACCGACCATGACCAATTCCCACTACATCGCCGGCCGCTGGGTCGAAGGCCAAGGCAGCGACTGCATCAGCGTCAACGACCCTGCGCTGGGGCAGCCGTTCGCCGAGTTCATGGCTGCCAGCGTGGCCCAGGTCGACCAGGCCGTAACCGCTGCCCGCAGCGCCCTGCCCGCCTGGAAAACCACCAGCGCCAGCGAACGCGCGGCCTACCTGCGCGGCTTTGCCGAACAGCTCGGGCAACGCCGCGAAGCGTTGATCACCTTGCAAATGCGCAACAACGGCAAGCCGCGCCACGAAGCCGAGATCGATCTGGACGACGCCATCGCCACCTTCGGCTACTACGCCGAGTTGGCCGAGCAACTGCCTGCCAAGAATCGCGACGTGCCACTGACCGCCCCAGGCTTCACCGCGCGCACTCGCCTTGAGCCGGTGGGTGTGGTCGGCCTGATCGTGCCGTGGAACTTCCCGCTGGTGACCAGCGCCTGGAAGCTAGCCCCGGCGCTGGCTGCCGGCTGCACCGTGGTGCTCAAGCCATCGGAAGTCACCCCGCTGATCGAACAGGCCTACGGCCAGATCGCCGACGCCCTGGGCCTGCCGGCCGGGGTGCTGAACATCGTCAACGGCAAAGCCGAGACCGGCGCCGCACTGAGCAACCACAACGGCCTGGACAAACTGTCGTTCACCGGCAGCAACAGCGTCGGCAGCCAGGTAATGCGCAGCGCGTCGGCACAGTGCCGGCCGGTGACGCTGGAGCTGGGCGGCAAGTCGGCCATCGTGGTGTTTGACGATTGCGATGTCGATCAGGCGGTCGAGTGGATTGTCGCCGGTATCAGCTGGAACGCGGGGCAGATGTGTTCGGCCACCTCGCGGTTGCTGGTGCAGGACGGTATTGCCGATGCGCTGCTGCCACGCTTGCAGGCGGCACTGGAAAACCTGCGGGTTGGCAACCCGCTGACCGAAGAGGTCGACATGGGCCCGCTGACCAGCCAGGCCCAGTGGCTGAAGGTGGCCGGCTACTTTGCCACGGCGCGGGAAGAAGGCTTGCAGTGCCTGGCCGGTGGCAAGGCGTTGGACCGCGACGGCTGGTTCGTCAGCCCTACGCTGTATACCGATGTGCCGAAACACAGCCGCCTGTGGACCGAGGAAATCTTTGGCCCGGTGCTGTGCGCACGGCGGTTTGCCAGTGAAGAGCAGGCGATTGCCGAGGCCAATGACAGCCGCTTCGGGCTGGTGGCGACCGTGTGTTCTGCCGATTTGCAACGCGCCGAGCGTGTGGCCGATGCGCTGGAGGTTGGCCATGTGTGGATCAACTCGGTGCAGGCGGTGTTCGTCGAAACCTCGTGGGGCGGTACCAAGGGTAGCGGGATCGGCCGTGAACTGGGGCCTTGGGGGTTGTCGGCCTACCAATCGGTCAAGCATGTGACCCGGTGTTTGGGCTGAATTATCAGGGGCCGCTTTGCGGCCCTTTCGCAGGCAAGCCAGCTCCCACCGCTGTCGTTGAAAGTTGCGCTGTACCTGTGGGAGCGGGTTTACCCGCAAAGAGGCCGGCACAGGTAGAACAAAACTCCGCCCCGCGTGACTTTCCCCGCCCGCTGCAAAGTCCCACCTCCTGGTACCCCAACAATCACAACACCAGGCCGGACCACCCATGCACCCTCAACGCACCGCCTTGCACAACGAATTGCACGCCCGCCCGTCGCTTTACTTCGACGGCCCTGCGCATGTCTTCCACCTGGCCTTGCTCGGCGGTGATGCAGCCTGTGCAGCGCTGCTGGAACGCTGCTGCCCGGAGGCCCTGGACACCGCTGCCGCCCAAGGCATCACCCGCCTGGATGGCCACCCGTTCAAGTGGGAACGGCACACCGAGTTCTTCACCCTGACACTGGTGGTGCCGTGCGTTGCCACCGACACCGAATGGCGGCCCCTGCCTCCCGTGCTGGCCGAAGCCATCGCCCCACAGGCGGCGCAGGTGATCAACGCCGTGCAGGTGCTGGTGCGTGACGAACAGGGGCTTGAGCTGCCTCGCTACGGTTTCAAAGACCCGTGCGGCTCGTGCGTTGGCGGGGGCGATGCGGTGGTGTGGAGCGATTTCCGCCTGACCGAAGATGGCACCAACCGTTTCCTGTTCATCAACCGCCGCCTCAATGCCTACCGCCAGGGCCGAATGATCCGCCGTCTGCTGGAAATCGAGACGTACCGCATGATGGCCTCGCTGACCCTGGCCACGGCCAAGGCCCTGAGCCAAGAACTGGACACTTTCGACCAGACGTTGGTCAGCCTCTCGGAGCGCAGTGCCGGGGGGGACGGCCATGACTCCAAAGGGCTGCTGGACGCCATTGCCCACTTGTCACGCCAGGTGGTCAGCCACACGGTAAAAACCCGCCACCGCTTCGGCGCCACCCAGGCCTATGCGCAACTGGTGTTCGAACGCCTGGGCGAGCTGCGGGAAAGCCATGTAGGCGACTGCCAGCGCCTGGGGGTGTTCATCGAGCGTCGGTTCAAGCCGACTGTGCGCTATTGCGCGGCGACCGAGCAGCGGCTGGAGCAATTGGCGAAGAACGTGGCAAACCTGGGCGACCTGTTGCAGGCGCGTGTTCAGGTAGAAATGGAAGAACAGAACGCCGAGATCCTGCGCAGCCTCAATGCCCGGGCCGACGCCCAGGTGAAAATTCAGCGGGCGGTGGAGGGGCTGTCGATCATTGCCATCACCTACTACCTGCTGAATTTGTTCAAGCTGCTGTATGGCGGGCTTAATGTGCTGGGGTTGGGGCTGACGGCGCGGGATGGGTTGCTGGCCATGGCGCCGCCGGTGCTGCTGGTATTATTGGTGATTTTGCTGAGGATCAAGCAGGCCAAGCAGCATTGAATTCGGGGGGCGCTATGCGCCCCCCGCTTTACACCGACTCGTCAGCGGGGCGCGTACCCTCTTGCACCAGCACCATGCTCTGCGGCGAAGACAGCGGAATGCCTTCATCACGCAGGCGACCAAGAATGGTGAACAGCAGGTCGCTACGAGTGCCTGACACCTGCCGCGGCCCCGCCACGTAACCACTGACGCCAATCACCATGCCACTGGCCGTCAGGTCCTTGAACGACACCGAAGTGGCGGGCGCATCCAGAATCGCCTCATGCTCGTGGTACGCCGCCAGCAGCAACTCGCGTACCCGGTTGGCATCGGTCTCCAGTGGCAGGGTCAGGGTAATGCCGACCACGCCCAGCGCATTGCCCATGGTCACGTTGCGCACGTTCTGCGAAATGAACTGCGAATTGGGCACGATCACCGTCGAGCGGTCGGACATCTGGATTTCGGTGGCACGCACATTGATGCGGCGGATATCACCCTCGACGCCCGCCAGGCTGACCCAGTCGCCCACCTTGACGGGGCGCTCGGTGAGCAGGATCAGGCCGGAGATGAAGTTCTGCACGATCTGCTGCAGACCAAAACCGATACCTACCGACAGGGCACTGACTACCCAGGTGAGGCTGGTGAGGTTGATGCGCAGGGTCGACATGACCAGCATGGCCAGGAACAGGAAGCCCAGGTAACCGACCAGGGTCACCAGCGAGGCGCGCATGCCGGCGTCCATGTCGGTTTCCGGCAGCAGGCGCTCACTCAGCCAGCGCTTGACTACGCGAATGGCGAACAGGCCACCGAAGAAAATCGCCAGGGCCAGCAGGATGTCCTGCGGCACGATGTTGAGGTTGCCAAGCAGCTTGCCGCCGGTGCCGTCCCAGTCACCCAGGCTCATCAGCAGCTCGCTGGGGCTGGTGCCCGACGGCATCAGCGCCAGCAACAGTGCCAGGAACAGCACGATGGTACGGCCGATGCCGGCCAGGATGGTGCTGGCCTGCGCCTGGTGGCGAGGCGCCAGGCCCAAGGTTGAGGCCAGCGCCAAACCACCTGGCTGACGTGGCGACAGCAAGGTTTCGCACAGGTCACCGAAGAAGGTGGTCAGCAAGTACGCACAGGTGACCACCAGGCTGACCCACAGCAATTTGGCGGTGAGGAAATAGGCGAGCGTCAGGTAGCCGGTAAGCAGTGCCAGCAAGATCAGCGTCAGCCAGACGACCATCACGAACGGGATCAGCCCGACCAGACCGGTGGGGCGCTCCAGGTCATGCTTGCGCAGGGTTCGGCGATAACGCAGCAGCGCGCCGGCAAAGATGAACGCCACGACCAGCGCGGTGAGGCCATTGACCGCCACGGTCAACGCCAGGCTGGCGCCGATGACGCTGTTGATGCGCTCCATGGTCATCATCACCATCAGCGCCAAGGCCAGTACCTTGGGGAACCAACCGAGCGCACTGGCCACTTCGTCATGCATCGGCGGCAGGCGCCAGGACGGGCGCTGCAGCATCAGCATGGCGCGGCCCAGGCCGGTGATGAAGGCGCTGAACACCACCAGGGTGAGAATGTGGTTGACCAGGCTGGCGATATCCGAGCCCAGCTCGGCGCTGCTCTCCAGCCCCCAGCGCAGCAGCGATACAGAGCCGGCAATGGTACCCAGGGTTGCCAGGCTGACGCCCAGGGCCAAGGCGCTGCGGCGCAAGCGGCCCTCGGGCAACCAGCCGACCATGGCCCTGGCCAGCAGGCGCTCGAGCACGCGCCGCACCAAGGTCCAGACCAGAATCGCCGCCACCAGGCTGGTAATGAACAGCCAGCGGTTTTCGGCGCTGAAGGCACTACCGATGGCGTCGGCCGCCTCGCCGCGCAGGTCACGCAGACGCGCCACGTCGTCCTGGGTGGGGCGGATGATGCTCTGCCAGAACGCCGGGGTCAGTGGCGAGGCCGCACGGCTGGTGATTTGCGAGTTGAACTGGCTACGGCGCAGGTTGACGATTTGCGTGGAAAGGTCGCGGGCCGACTGATTCAGCTTGGTGGCCTGGTCCTGCTGGGCTACCAGCGCTTTTTTCTCGGCCTCCAGCGCTTTGCGCTGCTGGGTCAGGGTGGCGGCTTCGTCCGGCTGCACCGGGCCGATGACCTTGAGCTTGTCCTCGAGCTTTTCTATGTCGGCGGTGCGCTGTGCACTCAGTGCATCCGCCTGGCGCTGAACCTGCATCGCCGCAAGGCGCAACTGGGACAGCAAGTCGTCGTTGGCCTCACTGGTGACGCCCTGGCGGATCAGGTCCAGCCGGTCGCTCAGCTGTTCGATGCTGGCGTTTTCATCCAGCGCTGGCGCTTCGGCAGCCGCAAGATTGGACAATGGCGTGGCCGGGGCCGACCAGGCCGGGCTGGCAATAACCAGCATCAGGGCCAGCAGGGCCATCAGGCCTGGGCAATAACGGGCAAGGCTCACACGCCTCATCGAAGTTTCCTCTTTACAACTCGATTTGGCGGGGGATTCTACGCGGCTTCAGGCAATCAGGAGAGTGCCGTCTCTCGCTTCAGGAGTTGCTGTTTGCGCTCGACACCCCAACGGTAGCCACTGATGTCGCCGTCCCGGCGCACCACCCGATGGCAGGGGATGGCCACCGCGATGTGGTTGGCCGCGCAGGCCATGGCCACCGCGCGCACCGCTTTGGGCGCACCGATACGCTCGGCAATATCGGTGTAGCTGACCCGGCTGCCGGCCGGCACCTCGCGCAACGCCTGCCACACCCGCTCCTGAAACGCCGTACCTTGCACATCCAGCGGCAGCGCCAGGCCCAACGCCGGGGCTTCGACAAAGCCCACCACTTCGGCGACCAACTGTTCGTAGGCGCTATCGCCACCGATCAAGCGGGCCTTGGGGAACTGGTCTTGCAGGTCGTGCAGCAGGCCCTCAGGGTCGTCGCCCAGCAAAATCGCGCAAATGCCCTTCTCGCTCTGGGCAACCAGGATGGCCCCCAGCGAACACTGGCCGAGGGCAAAGTGGATGGTGGCCCCTGCGCCGCCGGCACGGTACTGCCGGGGGCGCATGCCCAGGCGCTGATCGGCGCTTTCGTAGAAGCGGCTGTTGGAGTTGAAGCCGGCATCGTAGATGGCGTCGGTGACTGAACGCTGGCCATCTTCCAGGTGCTCACGCAGGCGCCGGGCACGGAAGGCGGTGGCATAGGCCTTGGGGGTAACGCCAATTTCGGCCTTGAACAGGCGGTGCAGGTGGAAGGGGCTTACGGCCAGTTGCGCACTGAGCTGGTCGAGGCTGGGCGCAGGGTCGATGGTTTCGATCAGGCGGCAGGCGCGGGTGACCAGTTGGCTGTGGCGGGTGGTGCTGGCCTTGCTGATACAACGCTTGCAGGCACGGTAACCCGCCGCTTCGGCGGCAGCGGGGGTGTCGTAGAACTCGACATTGGTGCGCTTGGCCATGCGTGATTTGCAGCCGGGGTGGCAGTAGACGCCGGTGGTGCGGACGGCGTAGACGAAGTGGCCCGTGGCGGTGGAGTCGCGGGACTCCACGGCTTGCCAGCGTTGGTCGGGGGTGATGTAGAGATTCATGGGTTAGCATCCAGATAAGTTGTCGCCTGTACCGGCCCTTTCGCGGGTAAACCCGCTCCCACAGAGACTGCAAAAGGCTCGAGCATTGGGCAGTCCCTGTGAGTTACCTGTACTGGCCTCTTCGCGGGCATGCCCGCTCCCACAGGGACTGCACAAGGCTCGAACCCGGCAGAGGTACCTGTGGGAGCGGGTTCACCCGCGAAGGGGCCCGTTCAGGCGATGCAAAAACCTCAGGCCCGCCACAGGTACCAGGCCGCCACGGTTCGAAACGGCCGCCAGCCGCCGCCCAGCGAGCGCATCTGCGCAGGTGTCGGCGCCTTGTCCAGCCCCTTCAGCCGTCGGTACCCCTCGCGCACGCCAAAATCGTCCACCGGCAGAATGTCCGAACGCTCCAGGCTATAGATCAGCAGCATCTCCACCGTCCATCGCCCTACCCCGCGCAAGGCTACCAGGCGTTCGATCAGGGCTTCGTCGGCCATGGCCAATGCCTCTTCCCGCGTCGGCACCAGGCCTTCCAGCCGTGCCTGGGCAATGCCTTGCACCGTGGCCATCTTGCTTGCCGAGAACCCACAGGCGCGCAGGGTTTCCGGGCTGACCGTCAGCAACTGCTGTGGCGTCGGGAACGCAACCTCCGGAAACAATGCCAGCAACCGGCCAAGGATCGCTTCGGCAGCCCGGGCATGCAGTTGCTGGTAGGCAATAGCCCGCACCAACGCTTCGTAAGGCTCACGCCCCGGCGTGGCCTGGTGCAGGCAGGGCCCGGTTGCAGCAATGTGCCGCGACCAGTCCGGGTCGAGCGCTGCCAAATATCGAGTGGCCTCGCAGTAGGCCTCGGGTGAAAGGTCGGCCAGAATCATGGCGCCTCCAACAGGTTGAATGCAGGCCCAGCTTAGCTCAGCCGTTCATCGGCTAAACCCCGCTTCTTGCGCGGCTAATTCCTGGCATACCATTGCCCTGCGTCACATTCCCCGCATAGAATTGAGAACTATTCACAATCGCACAGTTCACAGGGCCAGGCCTTCGCTACGATGCAGATCAACGACACGCTCAAGCCGACCGAGGTCGCTCTGCTCTACCAGGCCCACCATAGCTGGCTGCGCGGCTGGTTGCGCAACCGGGTAGGTTGCAGCGAGCATGCCGCCGACCTGGCCCAGGATACCTTCGTGCGGCTGCTGCGGGCCCGCCAGGCTTCACCACTGAAAGAGCCACGCGCCTATCTCAGCAGCATCGCCCGTGGCCTGATGATCGACCAGTTCCGCCGCCGTGCACTGGAACACGCCTACCAGCAAAGCCTGGCCCACCTGCCCGAAGCCGAGGTACCGAGCGAAGAACACCGCCTGGTCATTCTCGATGCCCTGCACCGCCTCGACCGTGCCCTGCACCAGCTCAAGCCGCGTGTTCGCCAGGCGTTTCTGCTGGCGCAACTGGACGGCTTGAGCATCGTTCAGATCGCCCAGCAGCTGGAGGTATCCCGGGCCACCGTGGAGCGCGACCTGGCCAAAGCCTTGGGCGCCTGCTACCGGTTGCGTTATGCCGATGCATGACAGCGTGCCGGCGCAGGCGCAGATCGACCAGGCCATCGACTGGCTGGTGAAGCTGCGCTTCGACCGCCCCAGCCCGCGTACCGAGCAGCAATTCCAGCACTGGCTGGCCAGCCACCCGCACAACCCGCTGGCCTGGCAACGGGTCAGCCAACTCGGCGACGAACTGGCCGGGCTGCCCAAGGACCTGAGCCGGCGCACCCTGGACGGCAGCCAGCGCCAGCGCAGCAGCCGCCGTGACCACCTCAAGTTACTGAGCCTGCTGGCCGTGGGCGGCAGCCTGGGCTGGGCCACGCGCGAACCTCTGGGCCTGCCGCAACTGCTGGCCGACAGCAGCACCGCCACGGGTGAACGGCGCCAGTGGCAAGTCAGCGATGGCAGCCACATACTGCTAAACACTGCCAGCGCCATCGACCTGCATTACAGCGCCGAGCAACGCCAGTTGGAACTGGTACGTGGCGAGGTCAGCCTGGACAGCAACCCCAACGATACCCGCCCGTTCTACATCGACACCCGCATCGGCCCGCTGACCACCCTCAACGGCCAGCTGCTGCTGCGTGAAAACAACCAAGGCCTGCTGCTGGCAGTGCGACGTGGTGAAGTTACGCTGTTTCCCACGTCGGCCTCACCGCGTCAGGTGCATTCGGGCGAAACGGTACAGGTTGGGGCCAATGGCAGTGTCCACGCGGTGGCGCTGCACAGCGACCCTTGGGGCTGGACCGACGGTGTGCTCAGCGTGCAGCAGATGCCACTGGGCGAGTTTGTCGCAGAGCTCGCCCGCTACCGCCCGGGCCTGTTGCGCTGCGCCCCTGAGGTGGCGAACTTGAAGGTGTCAGGCACCTATCAGTTGGCCGATACCGCTCAGATCCTGCAGTTGCTCACCCGCAGCCTGCCGGTGCGTGTCGACTACAAAACGCGCTACTGGGTAAGCATTGGCGCAGCCTGAAAAGCACATCACTCCGCCACGGCGCGCATCCGGCCCGCGCGTCGGTACGATTGCCGGGCAAAACACACGAACAACCCGGCCATCAGCGCCAGCGCCATGGGCAGGCCATGCGGGGCCACATCCATCGCCGCACCACTCACCAGCGGGCCGATCAGGCTACCAACGCCCCACAACAAACCCACACTGGCATTGGCAGTCACCAGATCCTGGCCTTTGAAACGTTGCCCGATCAGCACCAACGCCAGGGTATAAATGCCCCCCGCAACCGCGCCCAGCACCACCAGCAGCGGCCACAGCAGCCAGGTCATGTTCAGCAGCCACGGCAGGCCGATGCCAATCGACATCGCCACCAGCCCGCACACCAGGTGCAGCCCGGTGCGCTCCACCCGGTCGGCCAGCCAGCCCAACGGCAGCTGGAACAGCATGTCGCCGGCAAACACCACCGTTACCATCAGCGCCGCCACGCCTACGGCAAAGCCATGGCTGGTGGCGTACACCGGCAACAGCGACAGCACCACGGCATCGAAGAACGAGAAGAACAGCACCGCCACGCACAACGCCGGTGCCACGCGGAAGAAGCCGGCCAGGCCGAAGCTCTTGTCGCCCTCTTCATGTTCGACATGGTCATTGGGAACGGTCAGCACGATGCACAGCAACGCCAGGCCATAGCAGGCGGTGACCACTCCGGTGATCCACGGGCTGTTGGCCCCCAGCACCGCGAGCATGGCCGGGCCCAGCACCTGGAAGCCGGTAAAGCTGGTGGCATAAAGGGCCATGATCTTGCCGCGATTGTGCTCAGGGCAAAGCTCGTTGACCCACGACTCGCCGAGGATGATCGCGATACCCATGCCCAGCCCCAGGCCCAGGCGCAGCATCGCCAGCAACCACATCGAGCCGAAGGCCGGTTCGAGCAGGGCGATGGTGACGGTGCACAGGCTGAAACTCAGCAGGTAGATGGTGCGCCGGGTGAGGTGGCGGCAGCAGGCGTCGACCAGAAACGCCGAGAGCATCATGCCCGCAGCGGGGATGGCCGAGATGATGCCGATTTCCAGGGTACTGGCGCCGGCCTCATGCAGGCGCAACGACACCAGCGGCAGGCTGGCCCCCAGGCTAAAACCCACGACAGAAACGGCGAACAACAGGCCCGCCAGCAAACGCATGTTCATGTACCACTCCTTGCAAACCAGAAAGACGTGCAGACACAGGCGCGCACGCCGGGGGGCGAGCGACGCAAAAGCGCAGATCAGTTCAGGCGAGGTGTGGCGAGAAGGTGAAGGCAAACAGCACGCTGCGGCGACGCTTGAGCACCGTGTCGCTCGGCCAGGCACGACGCAGGGCCTGGAGGGCAGGCTGGCGGGCATGTGGGAGGGACGGGTTACGGCGCATTGCTTTGGCTACTACGCAGGTGGTGGGTAAAAAGAGGCGGCACTCTAGCTACCTCAAGGGGGGGTAGTCAATCGGCCAGGGGCCTCTACGAGGCCCCCAGCAATTTCAGCGTTTACCTGTAGACGGCAAGAACACCGCCAGCAACCCGAACAACGGCAGGAACGAGCACAGCCCGTACACATACTCGATACCGCGCAGGTCCGCCACATACCCCAGCAGCGCCGCGCCAATGCCGCCAAAGCCGAACATCAGCCCGAAGAAGATGCCGGCGATCATGCCCACGCTACCCGGCACCAGTTCCTGCGCATACACCACGATCGCGGAAAACGCCGAGGCCAGGATAAAGCCGATCACCACGCTCAGCACGGTGGTCCAGAACAGGTCGGCATACGGCAGCGCCAAGGTGAACGGCGTCACCCCCAGGATCGAGAACCAGATCACGGCCTTGCGCCCGATGCGGTCCCCGATCGGGCCGCCAAAGAACGTGCCCGCCGCCACTGCACCCAGGAACAGGAACAGGTGCAACTGCGAACTGGCCACCGACACATCGAACTTCTCGATCAGGTAGAAGGTGAAGTAGCTGGTGAAGCTGGCCATGTAGAAGTACTTGGAGAACACCAGCAGGCCCAGCACGATCAGCGCCGCGATCACCCGATTGCGTGAAATGCCATGGGTGGCCTGCACCGCCTTGCGCGCCTTGGCCTGGTTGAGGTGTTCCTTGTACCAGCCGCGCAGCATCAGGGTTACACCGAGGAAGAACAACGCGGCCAGGCCGAACCAGGCCACATGGGTCTGGCCGAACGGAATGACGATGGCCGCCGCCAGCAGTGGGCCCAGTGCGGAGCCGGTGTTGCCGCCCACCTGGAAGGTCGACTGGGCCAGGCCGAAGCGCCCGCCAGAGGCCAGGCGCGCAATACGCGAGGTTTCCGGGTGGAACGTCGACGAGCCGATGCCCACCAGCGCCGAAGCCAGCAGAATCATCGGGAAGCTGCCGACGAAGGCCAGCATCACGATCCCCACCAGCGTGCACAGGGTGCCCATCGGCAACAGGTTCGGCGCTGGCCGGCGGTCAGTAAAAAAGCCGACCCAGGGTTGCAGCAGCGAAGCGGTGATCTGGAACGTCAGGGTGATCAGGCCGATCTGGGCGAAGCTCAGGTCGTAATTGGCCTTGAGCATCGGGTAGATCGCCGGCAGCACCGACTGGATCAGGTCGTTGATCAAGTGCGCCAGGGCGCAGAAGCCGATGATGCGCATTACCAGCGGCGTCGCTTGGCTCGCCGCTGCGCTGGTGGACGCCGTGGAGGCGCTACTGGTGGCCATGTGCCTGAATCTCCGTCCGCAGTTTGGGATCCGATTATCGGGAAACAAATAGATACATAGCTACCTTTTTTATCCCTCCGTCGCAACGTACTTGAAAATGGTTCTCAATATAATTAGCATCCTCGACCCATACCCCTGTCATCGTTGGGCGAAACGGCCCCTATCGTGAGCAGACTGAACCCATGAGCCCGATGCCCGCCAAGCAGCTGCAGCAGCCCGACCCACAGCAGGAAGCGCTGGAATGGTTTTCGCTGTTGCGCCAGCCCGGTTGCGACGAAACCCAGCGCCAGGCATTCGCAGCCTGGTGCCAGGTACCCGAAAACGCCCACGCCTACGCCGAGCTGGAAACGTTCTGGCAACAGCTGCAACCACCACCCGCCCGCCCTCGCCCACGGCACGTCACGGTACGCCGCAGCCACCTGGGCAAATGGCTGGCGCTGGTGTTCCTGGTCGGGTTGGGCGCCGCAACCTACCTGTACTGGCCGCTGCTGCAACGCCTGGCCAGCGAGCTGCACACCGACGTGGGCGAGCGGCGCAGCACACGCCTGGCGGATGGCACGACCCTGAACCTGGACAGCGCCAGCGCAATGAACATCGACCTGCGTGGCCGCACCCGCCAATTGCATTTGGTGCAGGGCCAGGTGTACCTGGAAGTCGTGCTCGACGGCCGGGCCATGGAAGTGGACGTGGGCAACGCCCGCATCCAGGTGTTCGGCACCCGCCTGCAGGTAGCCCGCCATGCCGGTCATGATGAACTTGTCGTACTCAGTGGCAAGGCCATGGTTACCCAGGGGGGTGAACAGCGCATGGTCTCCGCAGGCGAGCGGGTCACCTTCAATGACACACGCATCGACCCGGTGCAGAAGGCTGACCTGAAAACCGCAGACAGCTGGCGCAACGGCCGTCTGAAAGCCACCGACATGCCATTGGGCCAGGTGCTGGAGCGCCTGGCCAGCTACCAAGGGCAGCGCGTGTGGATGGTGGATGAACAAATGGCCCATCGGCGCGTGAGCGGTGATTTCAACCTTGACCGCCCTGGCGAAAGCCTGCAATCACTGGCGGCGGCCCAGCATCTGCAGCTTCAGGGCGTGCTCGGGCACTGGCTTGTGGTGCACTGAAAGCAAGCCCGGCCGCTAAGTTTTTGAAAGCGTGCAAATTTTTTTTGAAATGAGTGTTGACAGAGGGTCCGTTCAAGAGAATAATGCGCGCCATCGGCTACATAGCTCAGTTGGTTAGAGCATAGCATTCATAATGCTGGGGTCCGGGGTTCAAGTCCCTGTGTAGCCACCAAACAAGACGAAGGGCTTACCGCAAGGTAAGCCCTTTTTCTTTGCCTGCGAAAAAGCTGCACGCTTTCAATTTGAGCAAGCAGCTACCCCCAACATGCAATCGCCCCTCAACGAATCCCCGTCACCGCCACTGCCAGCCCAAGCCCGATCAAAGCCAGCCCGATGACGCGGTCCACCAGCACTTGCCGGTCGATCATCGCCTTGCGCAACGCAGTACTGGAGAAAAACACTGCAACCAGGCTGAACCACAGCCAATGGGCAAAGGACATGAACGCGCCGTAGGCGAAATCCAGCGCCAGCGGGCTGCCCGGCTGCACCACCTGGGTGAAAGCGCTGATAACGAACAACATGGTCTTGGGGTTCAGGGCATTGGTCAAAAATCCCGTGCGCAGGGCGCTCAGCACGCTGGCGGCGGGTTGACTGCCGCCCTCGAGGTGGATGCGCTGAGTGTTGGTCAGCGACTTGTAGCCCAGGTAGATCAGGTAACCCGCACCGAGCACTTTCATGACCAGGAACAGCGCCGGGCTCTGGCTGATGATCACGGCAATGCCCAGCACCGTGTACAGCACGTGCACCTGCACCCCCAACGCGATGCCGATCGCGGCGGCCAGCCCGGCCTTGCGGCCTTGTGCATAACTGCTGCGGGTGACCATGGCGAAATCGGCACCAGGGCTGATGACGGCGAGTAAGGTGAACAGGGCGACGGCGATAATTTCGGTCATGCTGATGGCTCTCGATAGGCGATGAAAATGCACAGGCCTGGGGATTATCGAGGGCTTATGAACCAGGAAAAATCGATTTATAGTGAGGCATATCTGATAGTTTTACTCACAGATATTTAGACCCTGTACCGGCCTCTTCGCGGGTGAACCCGCTCCCACAGGTAATGTGCTTTTCTCAGGTGTGATGAGATCCCTGTGGGAGCGGGTTCACCCGCGAAGAGGCCGGCACAGGCAAAAAGGGATGCCATGAAACTGCCGCCGCTCAACGCCTTCCGCTACTTCGACATCGCCGCCCAGACCGAGAGCTTCGTACGCGCCGCCGAGCACCTGCACGTCACCCACGGCGCGGTCAGCCGCCAAATACGCCTGCTTGAAGAAAGCCTTGGCGTGGCGCTGTTCGAGCGCCGTAACCGGGCCATTTTCCTCACCTCCGCCGGCCGTGCCCTGCAAGGCACCACCCAGGCGATTTTCGAACAGCTGGAAGGCGCCGTGCAGCGCTTGCAACAACAGGCCCGCGACAATGTGCTGGTGCTGTCCTGCGAGCCGACCATCGCCATGCGCTGGCTGATCCCGCGCCTGCCCCGCTTCCATGCTGACCACCCCGACCTGCAGTTGCACCTGGTGGCCGCCGGCGGGCCGCTGGACTTCGCCCGCAGCGGTGTCGACCTGGCCATCCGCCGCGACGACTTCCACTGGGACAACCAGCTGTTCAACCAAAAAATCTGCGACGAATGGATCGGCCCGGTGTGCCACCCCACCTCCCCCACCCAGCTCGACGGCCAACGCCTGCTGCACAGCACCACCCGCCCCGCTGCCTGGCCCACCTGGCTGCGCCTCAGCGGCCAGCAGGCGCGGCACAACGAACGCAGCGACTACGAACACTTCTACCTGACGATCCAGGCCGCCAGCGCCGGCCTGGGCCTGGCCATGGCCTCAGCCCTGATGGTGCGCGACGAACTCGACAGCGGGCAGTTGCAGGCACCGTTCGGCTTTGTGCGCGATGGCTCGGCTTATCACCTGCTTAGCCCACAGCCCCTGGACGACAGCGGCAAGCGCCAGCGCTTCGCAGAGTGGGTAATGGGCGAGTGCCAGCGCTGCCTGGCTCACTTGGGTTTGACGCAAAACGACGACCCCGCGCTGCCATCGCCGCCCCAGGTGCGATAGCCCGCGGTATCCAGATGGATGCGCCCCGACGGGTAGCGCCCCAGGCCCATGCTCCACACCTGGCCATGCTGCTGCCAGAAACGGCACAGCGGGTTAGGGTCGGCCCAGGCCGGCAACAGAATATCGACGGCGAAGGCGCGGGTATGGGCACTGTTGTCAGCACCGCCTGCGCACTTATTCAGACGAGGGTCGCGATAGGCCGAAACCACCTCGAACTGGCGCAGGATGCCTTGGCCGTCGAGGACCTTGATAAGCGAGAGGGTCGAGCGTACAGCCGGCCAGTTGCTGACAGGCGGCACGGCGAAGGGAGACGCGTGGCACAGCTTCCAGTCCGAGGCCGAACGCAGCAGTTGGTGGATAGGCACTACACCGTAAAGACGGGCATCCACCAGCATTTCACGGAAGGGACGGGTTTGATGGTCGCCGGCCCACTGGGCGAACATCCACAGGTCGCGTTGGTCGGCGTGGGCAGTACCCGCTATCAGCAGGCCTGCCGCCAGAAGCAGTTTTTTCATTCTTTATCCATCCCTGCATAGAGAACAAACAAAGCTACGCGGTGGATGGCGCCGACTGTGCGAGGTCAGTCCTCAAGCAGCGTGCAGGCCATCACCAGGGCATCTTCACGGCCCCCGGCAATCGGATAATAGTCGCGACGGCGGCCGATTTCGTTGAAACCGTAGCGCTCGTACAAACGATAGGCCGACTGGTTGCTGGCGCGCACTTCCAGGAAGCATTCGCGGCCATTGAGCTGGTAAGCCCGGGCCATCAGGTGCTCCAGCAGGCGCAGGCCCAGGCCGCGCCCCTGGTTTTCCGGTTTGACGGTGATATTGAGCAGGTGCGCCTCGTCGATGATCACGTTGATCACCCCATGGCCAACCTGCTGCTGGCCATCGAACATCAGCCAGACTTCGTACGACTTGAGCGCATCCTGAAAGATCCCGCGGGTCCAGGGGTGACTGAACGCGGCATATTCGATCTTAAGTACGGCTTCCAGATCCGCCTCGTTCATCGGGCGGAAACTGATCGATTCACTCATTCAACGCTCTTCCAGCGCGCCATCAGCTGGCGCATGGCTTTCCAGACGTCCGCCTTGCGCTGCGGCTCGTCCATCAACAATTCAAGGCCCGGCAGCGCCCAGGCATCGCCCAGGCCGTCCAGCTCAAGGGTTTGGTAATAGGCCTCGGCATCGGCATTGGCGGCAAAGCGCAGTGCCGGCAAGCCGATCAGCCACAGGCAGGTACTCGGGGCATCTTCCAGGCGCGCCTGGACAAAGCCCTGGACGAAGTCGCGCGCGGCTTCGGGGCCCTGGTCCATGTTGCCGCGTACCAGCAACGGCCAGCGCACCGGTTCGCCGATGATCTGCGGGGCGTCAGGCAGGCCGGCAGCGCGCAGCATGTCCTTGAGCAGCAGGTAGGACGGGTCGCGGCTCTGGAACGGCTGACCGGTGGTCAGTTCGACCAGCAGCAGGCAGCTGCCAGCGCGCAGCAACTGCAACGAGAAGCGCGGTGGCGGCACCGGGGCCGGCCGTGGCGGTGCGGGCTGCTCCTCGGCTTCGACGGGCTTGGCGGCAGGCTTGGGCGCACTACCCGGGCGCGGGATCTCGATTTTCGGCCGCTCACCGGAGCGGGCCTGGGGGCTGGCGGGCGCTTCGTTTGCAGCCGGTGCCGGCCTGACCTCGAAATCCATGTCCTCGACCGGCCCCACCGGCAGCAGCAGCTCGGGCCGCGACGGTGCGGCGAACGGCAGTTCGGCGCGCGGCAGCCAGTGCACCACTTGCATGGCGGAAAGGTAGGCGCGGCGACGGGGTTCGGTCAGCAAGGGGCGGGTATCCGAGGGGCTCAAGACAGTTGGGCATTCTAACGTGTACGCCGTGGCTTTTGCAGCGCCTATCAGACCGAGCGCCGCCCGCGCGGCGCTCGATCTCCACACCACCACAAAAACAACGCCATACACCCACAAACAAAAAGGTTATCTCTCATTACAGACCAAGGGGTGAAAACCTCCCCCCCGGATGCAGTACAATCGCCCCCTTTTTCTTGGCAACGAGTCGAAGCCAATGATCGAACCCAAGCGCGTCCTGCGCGCCCTAGCCGAACACTGGGCCCTGATCGAGCCGCTGTGCGAGCGTTTCGACCAGGGCACCCTGAGCCTGGTCGAGTTGCGCCAGCATGTGGCCCGCCAGCAGCTCGAAAGCACCCCGCAGGACATCACCCAGCTACTCGACGTGTGGATCCGCCTGGACATCCTGGTCCCGGTGGCCAAGAGCCCGAACCGCTTCGAGCTCAACGCGCAGATCCACGACTTCCTCGCCTACCTGCGCCGCGAACACCGGCTGGGCCTGTGCCTGGAGATCGAAGCCTACCTGCGCCACCTCGAACGCCTCGCCGGCCATATCCAGGACGCCTTCGACAACCGCGACAGCGACGACCTGGCGCGCCAGCTGCGCCTGCTCGACATGCGCGTGCGCGATGTACTGAAAAAGCTCGATAACGACGAACAGGCACTCGTAGCCGTGGCCGAGCGGGCCAAGACCAGCAACCGCCAGATCCCGTTGCGCCAGCGTTACGCCGAAGTACTGGCCACCTGGGACGAATACGTCGAGCCGATGATCCAGCTGGTGAACGCCGACGGCGCCTTCGAACAAGGCGTGCGCAAGGTCGAGACCGTGCTGCTGAAGCTGCTGGGCGAACAGGCCCGCCTGGGCCACCTGGTAGACGACGACATGCTGCTGCGCACCCACGCACGCATCCTGGAAATGCAGACCAGCGCCCAGCTGACCCTGCGCCACGCCCGTGAACTGCTGCTGCCGCTGCGCGAAGAAGCCCGCCGTCACAACGCCGTGACCCGTGGCGCCGCGCTGGCCCTGTCGGTGATCCGGCGCAAGGGCATCGACGCCGTGCCGCAGGCGGCCATGCCGATGTTCACCCGCCCGCAGAGCACCTTCCTCGGCAGTGCCAGCCAGGTCGAGGCCTATGTGTACGCCCTGGCGCGCTTCGAGCCCAAGCCGGCGCGCTTCCCCAAGGCCCACAAGACCCAATCCGGCGACTTGCCCCGCGCACCGCGCACGGTGAAGGAAATGGCCGAACGCTGCGAACAGGCCCTGCCGCTGCCCGACCTGATGGTCTGGCTGCTGGAGCAGGAACCCGAAGGCGCCACCGACGAACTGCTGTACTGGTTCTCGCGCCTGTCGCGGGAAAAGCGCTTCAAGCGCGAGCGCCTCGACCGCCGCGAATACACCACCCAGGAACACTTGGTCAGCCTGCGCTCGTACGCCCTGACCTCCAGCCGCGAAGACGCCACCAGCGCGCCTACCGAACCCAACGCGAGCCCAGCCCATGCATCTTGATCTTTCCGAACTGTCCCAGCTCGCGCCGATCTTCCGCGAGCTGTTCAAAGGCTTCCACGTCAGCCGCCGCGATCCCGAGCTGTACGCGCAGCTGTCGAACTTCCAGGACCAGTACCGCACTTTGTTCAAGGCCCTGGGCTTCGAGCTGGTGTGCGATACCCGCGGCTTTTATTACTTCGTGCCGGACATGACCGCCGCGCAGGTCAACAAGACCGCGCAGCGCCTGTCGCTGTTCACCTTCATCCTGGTCGAGCACCTGGCCGACCAGGGCCGTGACCCGATGGCCGTGCTGGACGGCGGCAGCATCGGCCGCGACGAACTCCCGTCGCTGCTGGACAAGTACCGCGACCTGTTCCTGCAGGCCGAAGTGCAGACCGTGGACGAGCTGGAAGAAAAAATCCTGCGCCGCATGAGCCAGCTCGGCTTCGCCCATGAAGAAGGCGGCATCTACCGCTTCCTGCCGCCGATGCACCGCTTCCTCGATGTGTGCCTTTCGGTGCAGCAGGACCGCGACCTGGCCGCCACCCTGCATAGCGTGCTGCCGCTGCCCACCCCGGTACTGGTCGAGGAAGAAAGCCCCGAAGAACTCAACCGCACCGACGATCCGCTCGACCTCACGCCCTTCGAGGGCGAGGAAAGCGAAGAGGACGCCCTGGCCCGGGCCATCCGCGAAGAGCAACAGGAGATTGACGCATGAGCCAGGAACGCTACGGCATCCGCCGCTTTGCATTGCTCAACACCGCCGGCTACAGCCTTGGCCTGTTCCCGCTGGAACACCCGCTGTCGGTCTACGGTGCCAACAACCTGGGTAAGTCGGCGTCGATCAACGCCCTGCAGTTCCCGATCCTGGCACGCATGTCAGACATGAGTTTCGGCAAGTACAGCCTCGAGCAGTCGCGCCGCTTCTACTTCGCCAGCGACACCTCTTACATTCTCTGTGAGCTGAGCCTGCCCCACGGCCCGCACGTGATCGGCGTGGTCGGCCGCGGCCCGGGCGGCGGTTTCGGTCACCAGTTCTTCGCCTACAAGGGCGAATTGGACCTGGGCCATTACCAGAAGAACGACACCTGCCTGCGCCAGAAAGAGCTGTTCACCAACCTGGAGCGGCTGGGCATCAAAGCCTACGAGCTGAAGCCGGACGAACTGCGCCGCCTGCTGGTTGGCGGCCACACCTCGGTGCCGCTGGACCTGACCATGATCCCGCTGCGCTCCACCAGCGAGCAAAGCCTGAAAACCTTCCGCGCGCTGTTCATCAACCTGCTGCACATGCGCGAAATCACCGCGGCCAAGCTCAAGCAGCTGTTCCTGGACGCCTTCGAGCACAGCCTGCGTTCGGGCAGCGTCGACTACATCGCCGCGTGCGAGGAAGCCTTCCGCGACGTGCGCCGCATGGAGCAGGACTACAACGCCCTGGTCGCCGCCGGCCCGCTGGTCGAGGCCCTGGCCGGTGGTGTAGCCCAGCGCGACATCCTGCGTGGCAAGCTGCACCGCATTTCGCCAGTGCTCGACACCCTGCTGGGCACCTGGCAGGAATACGCCATGGCGCGCAAGGAAGAGCTGGTCATCCAGTCCGAGCACTACCGTGGCGAGCAGGACCGCCTGCAGAACGACCAGCGCGGTGGCACCCAGGAGCTGATGCGCCTGGAGCGTGAAATCACCGGCATCCAGCGCTGGCTGGGCGAGCTGTCGGTGCTCAAGCACCGCTTTGCCCTGGTCGATGACGTCAAGGTACTGGAGCAGCAGCTGCTGGCGGCCAAGGATGCCCACGACGAACTGGCCGGCGCCCTGGCGCAGTCGCGCCAGTTCAGTGCCGAAGACCTGGACGAGCGCGTACGCGACCTGGAAAAACGCCTGAAGCAGGTCAAGCAGCAACTGGACCACGCTGACAACAACAGCTACGCCCGCCTGCGCGAGGAGTTCTCGCAGCAGGACGTCGACCGCCTGATGCGCCTGTTCAACGGTGCACTGTTCAGCCTGCCGCTGGGCGACCGTGGCATCGAGCTGGACGACAGCGCCCTGTGGGTAAAATCGCTGGAAGCGGTGCTGGACGGTTTCAAGGGCGAGCGTTTCGAAGCCCCGGGCCTGTCCATCGACCTCACCCACATCGACCCACCGGCGCTGCAGGCCCTTGCCGACCGCGCCGCCCTGCGCGACCAGAAAGAGCGCCTGGAAAAAGAGCTGAAGCAGCTCAAGACCCAGCAGGCTGTAACCGCAGACCGCACCGCCTCGAAGGCGCAGACCGAAGCCCTGTACCAGCAAGTGCTGGACGCGCAGAAGGCGCTGGAAGACTTCCGCCGCAGCGAAACCCTGGCCGCCGAAGAGCCCGAGAAGCTGGAACAGCTGTCACAACTGGAAGCCGCCCAGGACGAACTCAAGCGCTCCAGTGATGCCTTCACCGAGCGCGTCCAGCAGCTGTCGGCCAAGCTGCAGCTGGTCGGCCGCCAGATCGGCGACCTCGAGTCCAAGCAGCGCACCCTGGAAGACGCCCTGCGCCGTCGCCAGCTGCTGCCGGCCGACCTGCCTTACGGCACCCCGTTCATGGAAGCCATCGACGACTCGATGGACAACCTGCTGCCCCTGCTCAACGATTACCAGGACAGCTGGCAAGGCCTGCAACGGGTAGACAACCAGATCGAGGCGCTGTACGCCCAGGTGCGCCTGAAAGGCGTGGCCAAGTTCGACAGCGAAGACGACATGGAGCGCCGCCTGCAGCTGCTGGTGAACGCCTATGCGCACCGTACCGAAGAAGCCCTGACCCTGGCCAAGGCACGCCGCGCCGCGGTCACCGACATCGCCCGGACCCTGCGCAACATCCGCAGTGACTACGACAGCCTCGAGCACCAGCTGGCCCTGTTCAACCGCGAGATCAACAAGCGCCAGGTTTCCAACCTGGAGAGCTTCCGCGTGGTGCTGGCGCCGAACAAGGAAGCGCTCAAGCACATCGACCAGATCATCCACAGTGCCGGCCAGTACGAAGAAGGCGAAACCTTGTCGGTGTTCGACCTGACCCAAAGCGCCGAGCAGGACAACAAGAACGAAGAGGCCAAGGAATACCTGGCACGCCTTGTGGCAGCCAACCACAACCAGCTGGGCCTGAAAGACCTGTTCGAGCTGGCGTTCGAGATCACCAAGGTCAACGGCCAGCCGATCATCCACGCCGACATCGACGGCGCTGCGTCCAACGGCACCACCATGACCATCAAGGCGCTGACCAACATGTACTTGTTGCTGCACCTGATGGACCGCGACCTGGCCGGGCGCATTCGCCTGCCGTACTACCTGGACGAAGCAGCGGACATCGACGAACGCAACCAGGCCGCACTGCTGGAGACCAGTTTGCAGCTGGGCTTCGTACCGATTCTGGCGAGTGTGAAGCCACAGGTATCCGCGCACGTGGCGATCGACCTGGAAGGCGGCAGCGGGCCGAACGGCATCTACATCGACGAGGCGGACTGGAAGTTCATCAGCCGGCTGGATGAGGTGAAGGCGGTTGTGCGCGAGGATAAGGCCGAGGAACTGGCCTGACATTTGTGTATGGGGCCGCGTTGCGGCCCATTCGCCGGCAAGCCAGCTCCCACAGGTACTGCACAAGGTTCAAGGTCTGCGCAGTACCTGTGGGAGCTGGCTTGCCGGCGATTGGAGGCCGTAGGCCTCCCGCGATTCAACAGGCTATCAATGAGCCCAAGGCAGGATCGGGATCGCGGTCACCGCGTTCTGCGGGCTGCCTTCGATCATGCGGTCGCTGTACACCAGGTACACCAGCGTATTGCGCTTCTTGTCCAGGAAGCGCACCACCTGCATGGTCTTGAACACCAGCGAGGTGCGTTCCTTGAACACTTCCTCGCCGTCTTTCAACTCACCCTTGAAGTTGATCGGCCCGACCTGACGGCAGGCAATCGACGCCTCCGCACGGTCCTCCGCCAGCCCCAGGCCACCCTTCATGCCGCCAGTCTTGGCCCGCGACAGGTAGCAGGTCACGCCCTCCACCTTGGGGTCGTCAAACGCTTCGACCACGATGCGGTCGTTCGGCCCCAGGAACTTGAAGACAGTGGACACCTGGCCGACTTCCTCGGCCCCGGCCAGCATTGGCAGCGCCAGCGCCACCACGGCAATCACTCGCTTGAACAGGCTCATACCAGCACCAGATTGTCACGGTGTACCAGCTCGGGCTCAGCGCTATAGCCGAGGATCGACTCGATACCATCGGACGACTGACCGATGATCTTCTGCGCCTCCAGGGCGCTGTAGTTGGCCAACCCGCGGGCCACTTCAACACCGTCCGGGCCAACGCACACCACCATCTCGCCACGACGGAAGCTGCCCTGCACGGTCTTCACGCCAACCGGCAACAGGCTCTTGTTGGCCTGGCGCAGCGCCTGCACGGCGCCGGCATCCAGCACCAGGGTGCCACGGGTCTGCAGGTGGCCAGCCAGCCACTGCTTGCGCGCAGCGAGCATGCCGCGCTCGGGCGACAGCAAGGTACCCAGGCGCTCGCCCGCCTTGAGGCGGTCCAGCACGCGCTCGATGCGGCCACCGATGATGATGGTGTGGGCACCGGAACGGGCGGCCAGGCGCGCGGCGCGCAGTTTAGTCTGCATGCCGCCACGGCCCAGGGCACCACCGGTACCACCGGCCACGGCATCCAGCGTCGGATCGTCGGCACGGGCTTCGTAGATCAGCTGGGCTTCGGGGTTGTTGCGCGGGTCGGCGTCGAACATGCCATCGCGGTCGGTGAGGATCACCAGCAGGTCGGCCTCGACCAGGTTGGCCACCAGCGCTGCCAGGGTGTCGTTGTCGCCGAAGCGGATTTCGTCGGTGACCACGGTGTCGTTTTCGTTGATCACCGGCACCACGCCCAGGTCGACCAAGGTGCGCAGGGTGCTGCGGGCGTTCAGGTAACGCTTGCGGTCGGACAGGTCGTCATGGGTCAGCAGGATTTGCGCGGTGTGCTTGCCGTGTTCGCCGAAGCTCGACTCCCAGGCCTGCACCAGGCGCATCTGGCCGAGCGCGGCAGCGGCCTGCAGCTCGTTCATCGCGCTCGGTCGCGAAGTCCAACCCAGCTGGCTCATGCCGGCAGCCACGGCCCCGGAGGAGACCAGTACCAACTCCACGCCTGCCTCACGCAGCGCGACCATCTGCTCGACCCAAACGGCCATGGCACCGCGGTCGAGGCCCTTGCCATCGGCGGTCAGCAGAGCACTGCCAATCTTCACGACCCAGCGCTTGGCGCCCGTCACCTTGCTTCGCATCTTCTTCCAACCTATGTCGAATCTGTAGATACCGTGGATACAAAAACGCCGCTCCAGAGAGCGGCGTTTAGTGTACTGCAACCGGTCAGTCGCGCACGTAAATGATTTCCGGACCGTCTTCGTCGTCCTCGAAATCATCATCCCAGGCGTCATCGTCACCGATGTCGTGCACGCTCTTGACGCCAGTACGGCGCAAGGTACGCGCGTCGTCCAGGGCCTGCAGCTGGGCACGGGCTTCGTCTTCGATGCGCTGGTCGAGGTCGGCCAGCTCGGCGGCGTAGGCCGGGTCGTTGGCCAGGCGGTCGGCGCGGTCTTCAAGGTAGCGCATCAGGTCGTGGCTGAGCTTGTCGGTACCCTGCTTGGAGATCGCCGAGATCACGTAGACCGGGCCTTCCCACTCCAGGCGATCGATCACCTCCTGAACACGCTCATCGCGCTCGTCGTCCATGACCATGTCCGACTTGTTCAGTACCAGCCAACGCTCACGCTCGGCCAGCGATGGGCTGAAGCGGGTCAGCTCGTTGACGATCACTTCGGCAGCATCGGCCGGGCTGCTTTCGTCCAGCGGCGCAATGTCCACCAGGTGCAGCAGCACGCGGGTGCGCGCCAGGTGCTTGAGGAAGCGGATACCCAGGCCGGCACCGTCGGAGGCGCCTTCGATCAGGCCAGGGATGTCGGCGATGACGAAGCTCTTCCAGCGGTCGACGCTGACCACGCCCAGGTTTGGCACCAGGGTGGTGAACGGGTAATCGGCCACTTTCGGCTTGGCGGCCGAGACCGAGCGGATGAAGGTACTCTTGCCGGCGTTTGGCAGGCCCAGCAGGCCAACGTCAGCCAACACCTTCATTTCCATCTTCAGGTCGCGCTGGTCACCCGGCTTGCCTGGCGTGGTCTGGCGCGGTGCACGGTTGGTGCTGGACTTGAAACGGGTGTTGCCCAGGCCGTGCCAGCCGCCTTGGGCGACCATCAGCTTCTGGCCAGGGGTGACCAGGTCACCGATCACTTCCTGGGTGGAAGCGTCAATCACGGTGGTACCGACCGGCACGCGCAGGAACAGGTCTTCACCCTTCTTGCCGGTGCAGTCGGTGCTGCCGCCATTGGAGCCGCGCTGGGCTTCGTGGTGACGGGTGTAGCGGTAGTCGACCAGGGTGTTCAGGTTTTCGTCGGCGACCATGTACACCGAGCCGCCGTCACCGCCGTCACCGCCGTTAGGGCCACCGTTCTCGATGAACTTCTCGCGACGGAAGCTCATGCAACCGTTGCCGCCGTCACCGGCCTTGACCCGAATCGATACTTCGTCAACAAACTTCATTAAAACCGCCTCTCGTCGGTAGACGAGTTGAATGAATCAAAAACATGAGGCTCTTGCAAAAATGAGCGCGGCGGCCCCGTACGACCGTAGAAACCAACGCCGGCAACCCAGACAAACAGCTTTGCAAGAGGCTCACCACAAACGAAAAAGCCCCGTCGCATGACGGGGCTTCTGGAGCGACGTCGCGATTAAGCGGCGACGATGCTCACGTAACGGCGCATGAACTCGCCTTTCTTCTCGAACTTGATCACGCCTTCGATCTTGGCGAACAAGGTGTGGTCCTTGCCCATGCCAACGCCGTAGCCAGCGTGGAATTCAGTGCCGCGCTGACGGACGATGATGTTGCCTGGCTTGATAACCTGGCCGCCATACATCTTCACGCCAAGGCGTTTAGATTCTGAGTCGCGACCGTTACGAGTACTACCACCAGCCTTCTTGTGAGCCATGGTTCAATTCTCCAAATAAATTCAGGGGATCTAGGGGATTAAGCCTGGATGCCGGTGATTTTGATCTCGGTGAACCACTGGCGGTGGCCCATACGCTTCATGTGGTGCTTACGACGACGGAACTTGATGATGCGAACCTTGTCGTGGCGGCCTTGCGAAACGACTTCGGCCACTACTTTAGCGCCAGCAACAACTGGAGCACCGATGGTGACTTCTTCACCGTTGGCGACCAGCAGAACGCGATCGAAAGTCACGGATTCGCCAGTGGCGACTTCCAGTTTTTCGATCTTGAGGAATTCACCTTCAGCGACTTTGTACTGCTTGCCGCCGGTAACGATTACTGCGTAAGACATGGTATTTCTCCGATAATCCTGCTCACCCAGCGCTTTATATGATGAGTATTGGCTGGCATGGCTGCACAAGGCTGGAACGGCCCGGCGCAATTGCGTAAGGCAGGTGCTGCCCAGGAAGTTAGGGTGCGCGATTGTACGCAACCCTGGTTTTGCTTGCAAGTGCCGCCCCCGGCCCGCTGGCACCGCGCCTTGACACACCGGTACCCGCGACCTAGCATGCCGCGCAACCTCACTGGAGCAGCCGATGCAACCCCAAACCTTCTACCGCGCGGTGGCTGATGATTTCAGCGCCGTCGACGAGATCATCAAGAAGCAGCTGACCTCGCGCGTGCCGCTGGTATCGAAGATCGGCGACTATATCACGTCGGCCGGTGGCAAGCGCCTGCGTCCCCTGCTGGTACTGCTGTGTGGCAAGGCCCTGGGCCGCGAAGGCGACGACCTGCGCCTGCTGGCTGCCACCATCGAATTCCTGCACACCGCCACCCTGCTGCACGACGACGTGGTCGACATGTCCGGCATGCGCCGTGGCCGCTCCACCGCCAACGCCCTGTGGGGCAACGCGCCGAGCGTGCTGGTGGGCGACTTCCTTTATTCGCGCTCGTTCGAAATGATGGTCGAACTGGGTTCGATGCCGGTCATGCAGATCCTGTCCAAGGCCACCCGTGTGATTGCCGAAGGTGAAGTGCTGCAGTTGTCGCGGGTACGCGATGCCAGCACCACCGAGGAAATCTACATGGAGGTCATCCGCGGCAAGACCGCGATGCTGTTCGAAGCCTCGACCCACAGCGCCGCTGCGCTGGCCGAAGCCACCGACGAGCAGCGCGAAGCCCTGCGCACCTTCGGTGACCACCTGGGCGTGGCCTTCCAGCTGGTCGACGACCTGCTGGACTACAAGGGCGATTCGCAAACCCTGGGCAAGAACGTCGGTGACGACCTGGCCGAGGGCAAACCTACCCTGCCGCTGATCTACACCATGCGCGAAGGCACTGCCGAGCAGGCTGCGCTGGTACGCCAGGCGATCCAGAAGGGCGGCCTTGAGGATCTGGAACAGATCCGCCTGGCGGTCGAAGCGTCGGGCGCGCTTAAGTACACCGCAGAGCTGGCGCGCGACTATGTGAAGCGCGCCATTGCATGCCTCGAAGTGCTGCCTGCCAGTGAGTACCGGGATGCCCTGGTCGAGCTGAGCGAGTTTGCGGTCGCGCGTACGCACTGACAGAACGAGTCGCCTTCATTCGCGGGCAAGCCCGCTCCTGCAGGATTGCGTCGCCTGCAGGAGCAGGCTTGCCCGCGATGCGTTTTGTCCGGACATAATCACTTCTGGGAAAATACCTTTTACAATGTGGGTTTTTAACCGCCCGTCTGTTTGTTTGAGGAACCGAAGTGAGCACTTTGCCACCCTGCCCAAAATGCAATTCCGAGTACACCTATGAGGATGGCACTCAGCTGATCTGCCCTGAATGCGCCCACGAGTGGTCTGCCAGTGGCGACGCCGAAGCGGCCAGCGACGAGGCGGTGAAGAAGGACTCGGTCGGCAATATCCTGCAGGACGGCGACACCGTCACCGTGATCAAGGACCTCAAGGTCAAGGGTTCGTCCCTGGTGGTCAAGGTCGGCACCAAGGTCAAGAACATCCGCCTGTGCGACGGCGACCACGATATCGACTGCAAGATCGACGGTATCGGCGCCATGAAACTGAAGTCCGAGTTCGTTCGCAAAGTCTGATTACAGAAAAAAAGGCCAATTGTCGCTTGCTATTCTGATAATAAGAATTATTCTCATTGGAACTGGTATCCAAGGAGAATAGCCATGACTTATCTGATTGACGCTTGGCTTGACCGCCCTCACCCCTACCTGCGCATTCTTCATCGCGAAACCGGCGAAGTGTGCGCGGTGCTTGAAGAAGAAGCGCTCGACGAACTGCGTGACCAGGGCGACCTGGACATGAGCGGGCTGAATTCGAGTGAACCGGGGGTGCTCAAGGAGCTGGTGCGCAACCTGTTTCTGTTCTGCTATGCGCGGGCATTGCGCCCGATGGGAACAGACTGGAACTGAGGGCCCCGGCGAGGGCTTCGCCCTCGATCGCGGCACAAGGCCGCTCCTACAGGGGACGCATCCCGCCGAGGGATCGCATATTCCTGCAGGAGCGGCCTTGTGCCGCGAATGGGCCGCAACGCGGCCGAAGCGGTATTACAGAACGTCGAGCAGCTCGACGTCGAACACCAGCACGCTGTGCGGCGGGATGCTGCCAACGCCTTGGGCGCCGTAGGCCAGCTCGCTCGGCACGTACAGGCGCCATTTGCTGCCGGCATTCATCAGCTGCAGGGCTTCGGTCCAGCCAGCAATCACGCCACCAACCGGGAATTCAGCCGGCTGGCCACGCTCGTAGGAGCTGTCGAACACGGTGCCGTCGATCAGGGTGCCGTGGTAGTGCGTACGCACGTTGTCTTCGCGAGTCGGCTTGGCGCCTTCACCTGCGGTCAGTACTTCGAACTGCAGGCCCGAAGCCAGGGTGGTGATGCCATCACGCTTGGCGTTTTCAGCCAGGAATTCCTTGCCAGCGCCAGCAGCGGCTTCAGCCTTGGCAGCCGCTTCGGCTTGCATGATGTCGCGGATCACTTTGAAGCTGGCCGACAGGTCGGCTTCGCTGACGCGGCTGTCGGCGCCGTTGAAGGCGTCGGTCAGGCCGGCCAGGATGGCTTCCAGGCTAACACCTGGTGGCGGGTTGTCGCGCAGCTGGCCGCCCAGCTGACGGCCGATACCGTAGCTGACGCGCGTTTCGTCGGTAGACAGATTGAGTTCGGACATTGTCGTGCTCCACTGCAGGGCGCAGTGCAGCCGCGCCCTTGATGAAAAGGGCGAGCAGCCTAGCACACTGATGAGCTGCGAGCAGCTACCAGGCCGAACGCTGGGAAATCGGCACCTTGAGGTCTTCTTCGGGGTGCGAACCCATGCCGCACATTTCATCCTGCACCGACCAGTGCACCAGGTTCATCGAGACCATGGGGATGGTTTGCAGCAACTTGCGTGCATCCTCCACCGAGTGCACGCGCAAGCGCTCGCCACGGGTGTCAGACAACGGGTGGGCGCGGCCTTTGAGCCGGGCTTCAATGAGGTAATCGCCGCCTTCGATGGCGATCAGGTTCACTTCGTCGACATGGCCAGCCCTGGCCTCGAGATTGAGCTGATGCAGGTTCATGTAAGCACCTCGCGATGAGAACCACGCATGAGTGCTCATTTTTCGTACAGGTGAGACTAAAGCACAAGCCAGAAACGACACCGCCCGTCCGTTTTGCAACAGACGGGCGGTGCAGGCAACAACCGGGCTCAGTGCTTGGTCAGCTTGTCCAGGTAGCCCATGCAGAACGCCGAAACCACAAAGGTCATGTGGATGATCACGTACCACATCAGGTAGTCGGTGGAGATGTTCTGCGCATCCATGAACACCCGCAGCAGGTGAATGGACGAAATCGCCACGATCGACGCAGCCACCTTCATCTTCAGCGACGAGGAGTCCATCTTGCCCAGCCAGTTGAGCTTTTCCTTGCTGTCGTCGATGTCCAGTTGCGAGACGAAGTTCTCGTAGCCGGAGATCATCACCATCACCAGCAGGCCACCCACCAGCGACATGTCGATCAGCGAGAGGATCACCAGGATCAGGTCAGCTTCGCTCAGGGCAAAGACGTTGGGCAGGACGTGGACCACTTCCTGGAAGAATTTCAGCGCCAGGGCCAACAGGCCGAGGGACAGGCCGAAGTAGATGGGGGCGAGCAGCCAGCGCGAGGCATACATCGCGTTTTCGAGAATACGTTCCATGGAGGGTTTGGGACTCGTCAGGTGACTAAAAAAACGACAACGAGTATAGCCAGCCACCTGTTACAGCAAAAGCCCGGTGAATGGGGGCTGCTTTGCAGCCCATTCGCAGCACAAGGCTGCTCCTACAGGAGATCACAGTCCCTTGTAGGAGCAGCCTTGTGCTGCGAATGGGCCGCAAAGCGGCCCCCGGCATCAATCAGGTCTCAGGATGAAACTGATAATCCCCCAGGTTCCGGCACCGCTCGCCATTGATCCGCCGCAACTGGGCCTGCAGGTGCAAGCACCAGATCTGCGGGTCTTCGGATACCTGGTAGCCATGCAAGGTCAGGCTGTCGACAATGGCGTTAAGCACCGATTCGGCCACCAACGGCCCATGAAACGGCCCTTGAGCCTTTATCGCGGAAGGTTGCTCACCGGCCATGCCGGCGGCGAACAGCAGCGTCCACATGCCGTTATCCCCGGCCAGTGGGCGAATGCTGCATTCGATGCGGGTCACCAGGCCCAGGCACTGGCGTGTGAGGCTGAGGTTGCGCATGGCCGCGTCCCCTCCAATAAGCCTTGTTCAGCCTGAACACCAGGCTGTTTCCATCCTGAACGCTGATACCGTCCTTAAGTTCCAGCATAGAATAACAGCACCAAAAGATGGAAAACCGGCGCTGAACGGTAGCACATCGCCGCCAGCGCCGGTTTATTGACTCAGGCCGGTTTGGCTTGGGCAATCACCTCTTCCAGGCGTTCTTTTTCTGCCTTCTCGATGTCTTCCTCGCTGATCATTTCGGCGATTTCACGCAGGCGCTCCACCACCCGGGCGTTAACGCTGCCCTCGGTAAACAGGCCCTGGTCATCAAGCACCCCGGCCTCCTCGCCCACCAGCAGGCTCAGCGCCTCATCGGCCTGGCTGACCGCGTAAACGTGGAACATGCCGTTCTCCACAGCCTGCAGCACGCGCTCGTCGAGCATCAGGGTGGCCACGTTGGCACGCGGAATGATCACCCCCTGCTCGCCAGTCAGGCCACGCGCCTCGCACAGGCGGAAGAAGCCCTCGATCTTCTCGTTGACCCCACCCACGGCCTGCACTTCACCGAACTGGTTGATGGAACCGGTGATGGCGAAGCACTGCTTGAGCGGCGTGCGCGACAAGGCCGAGATCAGCGTGCACGCTTCGCCCAGCGAGGCGCTGTCACCGTCCACATAACCGTAGGACTGCTCCAGGGCGATACTCGCTGAAATCGCCAGCGGGAATTCCTGGGCATAGCGGCTGCCCAGGTATCCGGTGAGGATCATCACACCCTTGGAGTGGATCGGCTGGCCAAGGTTGACCTCGCGCTCGATGTCGACAATGCCGCTGCCGCCCGGGTACACGGTGGCAGAGATACGCGCCGGCATACCGAACGCCGAATCGCCCACTTCCAGCACGGTCAGGCCGTTGCACTTGCCGATGGCCGCCCCTTCGGTATCGATCAGGATAATGCCGGCCAGCATGTCGTCCAGCACCCGCTGCGAAACACGCCCGGTGCGGGTGGCCTTGGCCTTGAGCGCACGTTCGATGTGCCCGGCGTCGGTCATTTCGTCACTGGCCAGCTGACGGATGAAATCGGCTTCGCTGACCAGCTGGAACAGGTCGCCGATACGCGCCGACAGGCGTGACTGGTTCTCTGCCAGGCGGGCGCTGTAGGTGGCCAGGCGTGCTACCGCGTCACTGGTCAGCGGCGCCATGCCCTCTTCGTTGGTGCGGGTACGCAACAGCTGGGCGAACTGCTCCAGGTTCTCGTCGACCATGGGCATGTCTTCGTCGAAGTCCACCAGCACGCGGAACATCTCCTGGAAGTCCGGGTCGTGGTCCTGCAGCGCGTAGTACAGCTGGCGTGAGCCGATGATCACCAGTTTCACGTTCAGCGGAATCATCTGCGGCTGAAGGCTGACGCTGGCCACACGGCCCAGCTCACCGATGGGTGACTCCATCTTCAGCTTGCGCGACTGCAGCGCACGCTTGAGCGCATCCCACACGAACGGCTCGCCGAGCATTTTCTCGGCTTCAAGAATCAGGAAGCCGCCGTTGGCACGGTGCAACGCGCCTGGGCGCAGCTGGCGGTACGAGGTGTACAGCGCGCCCTGGTCGGTGCTGTATTCGATGCGGCCGAACAGGTTGTCGTAAGTCGGGTGCGGCTCAAACACCACTGGCGCGCCACCGGCGGCATGGTGGCCGACCACCAGGCTTGGGGCGTACTGCTCTTCCAGCAGCTTGCGCGCGGCGGCGTCGGTCTTGCTGTCGTCGACCAGTTGCTCGACCACGGTGCGCAGCAGGTTCAGCTGCACCGACTGCAGGTAGGCGCACACCGCTGCGTTCTCGGCGTACTTTTCCGACAGCGGCGCCAGCAACGGCTGCAAGGCCAGGGTGATGGTTTCTTCGTTGAGCTGGCGCAGCTGGTTGTTCGACTCGCGCTTCCACTGCGGCAGGCTGGCCAGCTCTTCGTTCAGCTGTTCCTCGAGCAAGGCAATGTCTTCGTGGAACTGCTCGCGCACCGCTTCAGGCAACTGGGCGAACTCGGCTTCATCCAGCGCCTTGCCTTCTGCCATCGGCGTGAAGGCGACGTTACTGGCATCGCGGTACAAGGCCACGTCCTTTTCCAGCGATGCCCGCTCGATCACATCCAGGGCGCGGTCGTAGCGCTGGTTGAAGGCGCGGTCGATGGCGCCTTTCTTCTGTTGGTACGACGGGTGCTCGAACACTGCCGGGAAGGTGGCCAACAGGTTGTCGATCAACCCGCCCATGTCGGCGATGAACGCACCGGCGCTGCCCGACGGCAATTCCAGGGCGCGGGGCTCGCGGGTGTCATCGAAGTGGTTGACGTAGACCCAGTCGGCCGGGGTCTGCTGGCGCTTGCCCTCGGCCTTGAGGTAGCGCTTGACGAACGAGAAGCGCCCGGTGCCGGGCTCGCCCATCACGTATACGTTGTAACCGGGGCGGGGCATGGCCACGCCGAACTGCAGGGCCTCGACAGCACGTTCCTGGCCCAGGACTCCGCGAAACGGCTCCAGATCGTCGGTATGGGTAAAGGCAAACTGCTCGGGGGAGAAACGCCGGGTCAGGGCTTCAGGCGCGAGACGCAGGCGCGCAGCGACAGGATCGGGCATTGGGTTTCCTTACTTCGGCGGGGCAGATGAGCAGCATTCTGGCGCTGCCCCAGCGCGCCTTGCAAGGCTCTACGGGACTTTATATCGCGGCAGGTCGCAGCCAGTGCAGGTCATGTAACAGCAAATTTTTCGCAATCAACAACGCAACCTTTAGATCGTGCCTAAACTCCAAGCTGCGCGGGTGGGTGAAAAGCTTTCCCGACCTGGCAACCGAGTTGCCAGAAACCCTGACCCTTGGTTAAGACAAAGAGAACAAATGCTATGAAACGGATTCTTCTGGGTACTCTGTTCACCGTGGTCTCGCTCAACGCCATGGCCGAAGCGCCTGGCGGCCCGAACTGCGGCTGGGGCAACATGCTGTTCGAAGGCCAGCGCGGCACTCCGGCACACTTCCTGGCTTCTACCACCAACGGCACTTCCGGTAACGCCACCTTCGGCATGACCTCCGGCACCAACGGCTGCTCGACCAAGGCTTCGCTGACCTACGGCGGCAAGTCCTGGTTTGCCATGAACGGCATGATGAACGAGCTTTCCGAAGACATGGCCATGGGCCAGGGCGAAGCACTGACCACCTATGCCGTAGTGCTTGGCGTGGCCCCGGAAGACCGCGTCTACTTCAACTCGGTTACCCACCAGCACTTCAACCAGATCTTCAGCAGCGCCGACGTCACTGCCGAAACTGTCCACACCAACACCCTGGCCGTTCTGAAGAGCGACCCACGCCTGGCCAAATACGCTACCGAGGCCTAAGCACCGCTGTTCCCGCCCCCACGGGGGCGGGTTTCGCCTTTTTCGGCATCGTGAAGAAGTAGTTGCCCGATATGCTCAAACGCCTCGCTTCCCTGGCGCTGTGTGCCTGCGCCCCTGTTCATGCCGCGCCCGTGCTGGATCAAGGCCGTCTCCAGCAACTGGCCAATACCCCTTACTGGCTCGCCATTGGTCACTACGAAACCGCCAAGCTCGGCGGCTGGCGTAGCTATGTGGACGATGATGCCTTCTTCCTCGCCGAGGACGGTGCGCACCACCCCGACCAAGAGCTGCAAGCCACGGTCGAAGCGCTGTATGCCCCGGCCAGCCTGGGCGACAAGCACGCCCAATGCGTATTCCCCGCCCGCACCCGCTGGCTGCGCGAACAGCTTGACCTGCAAGGCTTGCCGCAACCGGACTGCCAGGAGTTCAAGACCTGGTACAAGTCGATCGACCCGCACAGCGCCGCGCTTATCTTTCCGGCGGCCTACCTGAACAGCCCGTCTTCGATGTTCGGCCACACCCTGCTGCGCATCGACCAGTCCAACACCCGCAGCGACGACACCACGCTGCTGAGCTACGCGATCAACTTCGGGGCCTACATCGAAGGCAGCGACAACAGCATCCTGTACGCCTGGAAGGGCCTGATGGGCGGCTACCCAGGGCTGTTCGCGCTGATGCCCTACCAGGAAAAACTGTCCGAATACCGCAGCCTGGAAAACCGCGACCTGTGGGAATACCAGCTGGACCTCACCCCCGAAGAAACCGGGCGCATGGTCGAGCATGTGTGGGAGTTGAAGCAGATCCAGTTCGACTATTTCTTCTTCGACGAAAACTGCTCGTATCGCCTGCTGGAGCTGCTGCAAGTGGCCCGGCCGAGCCTGGACCTGACCTCGCAGTTCCCGCTGACCGCCATCCCGACCGATACGGTGAAGGCCGTGAAACAGTCCGGCCTGGTCGCCAGCGAGGTCTACCGCCCTTCCCGCGAACGTGAACTGCTGGCCCGGGCAGAGCCGCTGGACCACGACGAAAAGCGTCAGGTGCTGGCCGTGAGTGCCAACACTGCACAGTTGCAGAGCCCTGAGTTCAAGGCCCTGCCCCGCGAACGCCAGGCGTTGGTACAAGACGCCGCCTATCGCCTTGAGCGTTACCGGGCCAATGGCCAGGAACGTGACCCTGGGCAGGCGAAACGCAGCTTCGAGCTGCTGCGGGCGATCAACAGCAACCCGCCGCCGCCCTTGCATATCGAGCGCCCCGGCCTGCCTGAAGACGGCCATGACTCACGCACCTGGCAACTGGGCGTGGGCACCCGTGAAGACCGCGCCTACGCCGAGTACGGCCTGCGCATGGCCTACCACGACCTGAACGACAATGCCTACGGCTTCCCGCTGGGGGCGCAAATCGAGATCCTGCAGCTGAAGGTGCGCCAGTACGAGGGTAATGACTGGCAGGTGCAGCGCCTGGACCTGGCCACCATTCGCTCGCTGACACCTCGCAACGAGCTGCTCAAACCCTGGTCGTGGCAAGTGGCCGGCGGCCTGGAGCGGGTGCCGGGCAAGCATGATGACGAGGTGCTGGTAAGCCACGTGAACGGCGGCGCCGGTGGCACCTGGCAACTGGCCGACGGGTTGCTGGGTTTTGCCCTCGGTACGGTGCGGGTCGAGCATCACAACGACTTCGCCCAGTTCATCGCCCCGGCGGCAGGGTTCAATGGCGGGCTACTGTGGCGCAACGGCTTGGGCAACCTGACGCTGGAGGCAAAGGGTGATTACTTCACCAACGGCGAAGTGCGGCGCAGTGTGAGCCTGAACCAGCAGTGGGAGATCAGCCAGAACCTTGGGCTGCGGTTGAGTGCCTCGCGCGAGTTCAGCCACCTGGCTACCGCGCAGAACGAGGTAATGCTCGAATTGAAGTGGTACCACTACTGAGTGATCCAATCGACTCTTTGACACCGTTTTGACAGCTCCTCGACAAATGGCCACCTAGACTTCCCACTATAAACGGGAGGGTCTGGTGGTCATGTCGCGGTACTGGTTCGGCGTGTGCATTGCGTTGTTGCTGTCAGGTTGCGAAACCACCCACGAGCACATGCTCAACCATGGTTATCCCCCTGCCTATGCCGATGGCTTTGAGGATGGCTGCAGCAGCGGCCGGCAGGCGGCCGGGCTGATGGTGGGCGGCTTCAGCAAGAACGTGCCGCGCTACCTGCACGAGCGCCAGTACGAAACCGGCTGGGACGACGGCTTCCGCCAGTGCCACGCCATGCAGAACAGTGAAGAACAGCGCGAGTACCACGAACGCTTCTGGGACCAGCGCGACCGCGATTGGGAACAGGAAAAGGACCGTGGCGCGGCCAAGGCTTATCGCCACAACTGAGTCGCAAACGGACATTCCTTGAAACCGGCGGCCTGCCATGATGGTCTCCTGCACATAGGAGGCCCAGCATGAGCCGAGCATTCGTCAATGAAGACCAGGCTGCCGCCCAGGCCGACCAGCCGGTCGAGCGTCGTGTCAGCGAACAACCCAACTACCTCACCGCCAACGGCCTGCGCCAGCTCCAGGCCCGCGTGGCCGAGCTGAATGCCTTGCGCAGCGAACTGCAGGCGCAGGGCGAACGTGGCGACAAGCAGCGGCTGGCCGATACCGAGCGGGACCTGCGTTACTTCAGTGCGCGAGTGCAGAGTGCCCAGGTGGTGCCGGCAGCCACCTCACACAGCAAGGTGCAGATTGGTAGCCGGGTGCGGTTTGTCGATGCGCAGGACCAGGAGCAGGTGGTGCAGCTGGTGGGCGAGGATGAAGCGGATGCCGGGCAGGGGTTGATCAACTGGGGTTCGCCACTGGGGCGGGCGTTGCTGGGCGCGGGGCCTGGGGATGAAGTGGTTTGGCGGCGGCCGGTGGGGGATCAGGTGATTGAAGTGGTCGGGATCGAGGGTGAGCCCTGAGGAGGCCGCCGTGCGGCCCATCGCCGGCAAGCCAGCTCCCACAGGGTCATCACAGCCCTCGAGCCCTGTGATGACCCTGTGGGAGCTGGCTTGCCGGCGATGGGCTGCAAAGCAGCCCCAAAAAACTTCAGGTCAGACTACGCCTTGGGCCAGCATCGCATCAGCCACTTTCACAAAGCCTGCGATGTTCGCACCTTTGACGTAGTTGATACGGCCATCCGCCTCTTCACCGTAGTGCACGCAAGCATGGTGAATCGACTGCATGATGTTGTGCAGCTTGCTGTCCACTTCACCGGCAGTCCACAGCAGGCGCATGGCGTTCTGCGACATTTCCAGGCCCGACACAGCCACGCCGCCGGCGTTGGAGGCTTTGCCCGGGGCATACAGGATGCCGGCGTCCAGGAAGATATCCACAGCTTCGAGGGTGGTCGGCATGTTGGCGCCTTCGGCCACGCAGATGCAGCCGTTGCGCAGCAGCGTGCGGGCGTCTTCGGCGCCCAGCTCGTTCTGCGTGGCGCACGGCAGGGCGATGTCGCACGGCAGGCTCCACGGGGTCTGGCCCTTGCGGAACTCCAGGCCATACTGCCCCGCCAGTTCGCTCAGGCGGCCACGCTTGACGTTCTTCAGCTCCATCAAGGCGTCCCACTGGGCATCGGTCAGGCCGGCTTCGACGTACAGGGTGCCTTCGGAGTCGGACAGCGAGATCACTTTGCCGCCCAAGTCCATCACTTTACGCGCCGCATACTGGGCCACGTTGCCCGAGCCGGAAACCGCCACGCGGCGCCCGTCGATACGCTTGTCCTGGCGTTTGAGCATTTCTTCGGCGAAGTACACGCAGCCGAAGCCGGTGGCTTCCGGGCGGATCAGGCTGCCGCCGTAGGTCATGCCTTTACCAGTCAGCACCGACGTGAACTGGTTGGCCAGGCGCTTGTACTGGCCAAACATGAAGCCGATTTCGCGGGCGCCCACGCCGATGTCACCGGCCGGTACGTCGCAGTCAGCGCCAATGTGACGGTACAGCTCGCTCATGAACGCCTGGCAGAAGCGCATCACTTCGGCGTCGCTCTTGCCTTTAGGGTCGAAGTCCGAGCCGCCCTTGCCGCCGCCCATGGGCAGCGAGGTCAGGGAATTCTTGAACACCTGCTCGAAAGCTAGGAACTTCAGCACGCTGAGGTTTACCGACGGGTGGAAGCGCAGGCCGCCCTTGTACGGGCCGATGGCGCTGCTCATCTGGATGCGGTAGCCGCGGTTGACCTGCACCTTGCCTTGGTCATCGACCCAGGAAACGCGGAACAGCACCGCGCGCTCAGGCTCGACCATACGCTCGAGGATGCCCGATTGCAGGTAGTGGGGGTTGGCTTCAAGGAACGGCCACAGGGTGCGCAGCACCTCTTCCACCGCCTGGTGGAATTCCGGTTGGCCGGGGTCACGCTGTTGCAGGCGTGCAAGGAAATGGTCGACAGATTCGATCATGGTAGACATCTCACCAAGAGGATTGGACTTATTGGTTTTTTTTCGAATGTACCAAGAAGCAATCGCACTGGAATAGGGCGAAATGTCGTTTTTTTGAAATTATTTGGTGCGTTTTATATAAGTGTATACAAACCACGCGCTTGATCAGCCGCTTTCCCGCTTGAGCCAGGCACAAAAATGGGGCCACCAAGGGCCCCATTCTTGTGCATCAGAAAACCGGCTTACTGGGCCAGTTTCTTGTGCCGTACACGGTGCGGCTGGGCAGCAGCATCGCCCAGGCGCTTCTTGCGGTCGGCTTCATACTCGGTGTAGTTGCCTTCGAAGAACACCACGTTCGAGTCGTCTTCGTACGCCAGGATGTGGGTAGCCACACGGTCCAGGAACCAACGGTCGTGGGAAATCACGATCGCGGCGCCCGGGAAGTCCAGCAGGGCTTCTTCCAGCGAACGCAGGGTTTCGACGTCGAGGTCGTTGGACGGTTCGTCGAGCAGCAGGACGTTACCGCCCTCCTTCAGGGTCAGGGCCAGGTGCAGGCGGCCACGCTCACCACCGGACAGGTCCTTGACGAACTTCTGCTGGTCGCCACCTTTGAAGTTGAAGCGGCCAACGTAGGTACGCGACGGGATCTCGTAGTTGCCGATGCGGATCTGGTCGGAACCGTCGGAAATCTGCTGGAACACGGTCTTGGCGCCGTCCAGGTCTTCGCGGCTCTGGTCCACGCAAGCCAGTTGCACGGTTTCACCGATCTCGATGCTGCCCGAGTCCGGCTGTTCCTTGCCCATCAGCATGCGGAACAGGGTCGACTTACCGGCACCGTTACCACCGATCACGCCGACGATGGCGCCTTTTGGCATGGCGAACGACAGGTTGTCGATCAGCACGCGGTCGCCGTAGCCTTTGGAGACGTTCTTGAACTCGATGACCTTGTCGCCCAGGCGCGGGCCAGCCGGGATGTAGATCTCGTTGGTTTCGCTGCGTTTCTGGAATTCCTGCGACTGCATTTCTTCGAAGCGCTGCAGACGGGCCTTGGATTTGGACTGACGAGCCTTGGCGCCTTTGCGCACCCACTCCAGTTCCTCTTTCATGGCCTTCTCGTGGGCGCTCTGCTGCTTGGATTCCTGCGCCAGACGGTCCGACTTGGCTTCCAGCCAGCCCGAGTAGTTGCCTTCGTACGGGATACCGGCGCCGCGGTCCAGCTCCAGGATCCAGCCAGCGACGTTGTCGAGGAAGTAACGGTCGTGGGTAATGGCTACCACGGTGCCAGGGAAGTCGTGCAGGAAGCGCTCAAGCCACGCCACCGAATCGGCATCCAGGTGGTTGGTCGGTTCGTCGAGCAGCAGCATGTCGGGGGCCGACAGCAGCAGGCGGCACAGGGCCACACGGCGCTTTTCACCACCGGACAGGTGCTCGATTTTTGCGTCCCAGGCCGGCAGGCGCAGGGCGTCGGCGGCGACGTCCAGCTGACGCTCCAGGTTGTGGCCATCGGCGGCCTGCAGGATGGCTTCCAGCTTGGCCTGCTCGGCGGCCAGCTTGTCGAAGTCGGCATCCGGGTCGGCGTAGGCGGCGTAGACCTCATCCAGGCGTGCCTGGGCGTCCTTGATCACGCTGACCGCTTCCTCGACCACTTCACGCACGGTCTTGGTCGGGTCCAGTTGCGGTTCCTGTGGCAGGTAACCCACGTTGATGTCGGGCATCGGACGGGCTTCGCCGTCGAATTCCTTGTCGACGCCCGCCATGATCCGCAGCAGGGTCGATTTACCGGCACCGTTCAGGCCGAGCACGCCAATCTTGGCGCCCGGGAAGAACGACAGGGAAATGTTCTTGAGAATTTCCCGCTTCGGCGGCACGACCTTGCTCAGCCGATGCATGGTGTAGACGTATTGAGCCAAAACCAAGCCCTCTAATTCAGATAGGTAAAGACATCGACGATCGCCCAGGCAGCATGGCCAGGGGGATGCGTGTTCGGGTGTCATTGGACAAAGACGACCATTCTACGCCAACGCGCGGCGTTGCATAGGAGGGGCCGAGGGTGGGGGGATCCCAGAGAAGATGCTATTGCCTGTACCGGCCTCTTCGCGGGCACGCCCGCTCCCACAGGTTCACCACAGGGCCTGAGCAATCCGTGATCCCTGTGGGAGCGGGCGTGCCCGCGAAATGGCCGGCACAGCAGCCGAGATGGCTCAGACGTGACGCTGTTTGGCCTTGCCCCGCGGCAACCGGCAACGGTCGCCCTGCCCGGCCAGGCGCGCGGCCCAGGCGGACTTCACGCTGAAGCCGCCGCTGCGGGCAGGTTGCTGCTCGGCAACGTTGGCCACATTGGCCGGCTTGGCAGCCGCAGGCGCAGTACTGACCACCTTGGCGGCAGGCTTGACTGCCCCCTCTGCCGGCGTTGGCGCTGCTGCCGCCTTGGCGGTCTTGCGCAGTTCAGCCAGCGAGGGCGCTTTGCTCTTGGCGCTGGCGGCAGCGCCAGGTTTGACCAGCGAGCGCTGGCAAGACTTGCAGGATACGTCCTCGGTCACGGCAGTGCTGACAAGGGTCTGACTGCTGCGCCCACAGGCGGAATCGAGGCCATTGGAGGAAAAGTGAGTAACCAAAACCGAACATCTCCGATGCGTTGTCATGTATAGCGGGCGCTATTCTCGCACAGGTTGCAGGGGCTTGCCGAACCACCGGGCCGGCACCATCGGTCAACATGGCTGGCACTTTGCCATAATCCTAGGCATGCTAGCCGGTTTCAGGTGTCCGGCCTTATAGTGCGCCACCGTTGTGCGCCAACCAGACACCGGCACACACCGTGCATGATCCTTCCCTGCCATCGCCAGCCCAATCGCAGGATCAACGCTTGACCAACCTTAATCATCCGTCGACATTGCGTACCGCGCCACAGGCGCCCGCCGCCACCCTGCGCGGGTCGGTCAAGGGTGCGTTGGCGATGCTTGCCTTGATACTGCTGGGCCTGTTGCTGTGGCAGCTTTTCGCCCAGTTCAACCACACCCAGGCCGACCTGCGCAAACAAAGCCTGGACGCCACTGCGGAACTCGCCGACCACCTGGGCCTGAACATGGCGTTCAAGGCGCAGCAGGCAGTAAATGTGGTGCAGCCTTACGTCAATGCGCCGACGCCCGCCGCCCTGCCGAGCCTGGTGGATACCTTGCGCGAGCGCCTGCCCGCCTTGCAGAGCGTGGCCTGGCTGGACAGCGCCGGGCAACTGCGCGCCGACAGCCTGGCCGGCAGCCCGGACCGCCAGTTGCTTGACGAGTTGCTGAAGCTGAACCAGGGCCGCCCCTACTTCTTCACCAATTCAGCCGACAACCGCACCCTCTACCTGCTGCTGCGCCAGTCCACCGAGCAGGACCGTGGCTACTGGCTGCTGCGCCTGTCGCCGGACTACTACAGCACCCTCACCGTCCACCTCGATGGCGCCGGCCACCCCCTGTGGCTGCTGGAAAACAGCCGCAGCGGCGAGGTACTGCAACGCCACGCGCCGGCCGACACCGGCAGCGAGCCGCTACAGAGCGTGATGCTGGCCTTTATCGACAACAGCACCTGGCAACTGCGCGGCCTGTTCGACGCTCAGCTGACCCAGCAGAAACTGCTGCCTGCACTGATCGGCAAATGCCTGCTGGTGCTGTTCTGCGCCCTGCTGCCAGTGCTGGCCCTGATCAACATGCGCCGCCGCCAGCGCGCGCTGCAGGAGGACCGCCGGCGCTACCAGGAAATTTTCGAAGGCACCGGCGTGGCCTTGTGTGTACTCGACCTGTCCAGCCTTCCCGGCCAGCTCGACCGTTACCACCTGCGCAACCGCGCTGCGCTCAAACATAGCCTGGCCCTGGACCCGAACCTGCGCCGCTCGCTGCTGCTGGAGCTGAAAATCACCGAGGTCAACCAGGTTGCCCGCCAGCTGCTCAACATCAACTGCCACGAAGGAGCCTGGCAGCGGCTGATAGACGGCACGGGCGATGGCCGCGACAGCATCGGCATGCAACTGATCGACGCGCTGATCGAACACCGCCCGCTGCTGGAGCTGGAAGTACGCCTGCCGGCCCCGCTGGGCGGTGAGCTGCACCTGTGGCTGATGGCACGGCTGCCGCAGCAGCGCGGCGACTACCAGGCGGTGATCCTCAGCATCAGCGACATCACCAGCCGCAAGCAGGTGGAGCTGTCGTTGCTGGAGCGCGAAAGCTTCTGGTCGGACGTGGTGCGCACCGTCCCCGACCAGTTGTACGTGCAGGACGTGCTCAGCCAGCGGATGATCTTCAGCAACCGCCACCTTGGCCAGACCCTGGGTTACGACCGCACCGAGCTCGCGCAAATGGGCGACCGCTTCTGGGAGCTGCTGCTGCACCCCGAAGATGCCGCGCACTTCCAGGCCCTGCGCCAGCAACAGCGCGACAACGGCCATGACCAGCCGCTGCACTGCCAGTTGCGCTTCCGCCACCGTGATGGCGGCTGGCGCTGCTATGACATCCGCGAGCAGGTGTTGACCCGTGACGCCGAAGGCCTGGTAACGCGCATCATCGGCGTGGCCAAGGACGTGACGGTGCAGATAGAGGCCAGCCAGTCGCTGCGCGACAGCGAACAGCGCTACCGCATGCTCGCCGAAAGCATCAGCGACGTGATCTTCTCCACCGACAGCCTGCTCAAGCTCAACTACGTCAGCCCTTCGGTGCAGAGCGTGCTGGGCTACCAGGCGGACTGGATCTTCGCCAACGGCTGGCAGTCGATCATCGCCAACCCGGCCCAGCTCACCGGCATCTACAGCCTGATGGAGCGCGTGAGCAAGGCCATGGGCGACCCGGTCCAGCTGGCCCAACTGCGCAGCCAGCTGCCGACCCAGCTGTTCCTGTTCGACTGCCTGCGTGGCGATGGCCGCAAGATCCCCATCGAACTGCGCCTGGTGCTGGTGTGGGACGATGACCAGCGCTTTGAAGGCGTGCTTGGGGTGGGCCGTGACATCAGCCAGCAACGCCGTGCGGAAAAAGACCTGCGCATGGCCGCGACGGTATTCGAGCATTCCACTTCGGCCATTCTCATCACCGACCCGGCTGGTTATATCGTGCAGGCCAACGAGGCGTTCAGCCGCGTCAGTGGTTATGCCGTGAGTGAAGTGCTCGACCAGTTGCCGGGCATGCTCACCGTCGACGAACAGCAGGAAGGCCACCTGCGCTATGTGGTCAAGCAGTTGCACCAGCGCGGCAGCTGGGAGGGCGAGGTGTGGCTCAAGCGCCGTGACGGCGACCACTACCCGGCCTGGGTCGGCATTACTGCGGTACTGGACGACGAAGGCGACCTGGCCAGCTACGTGTGCTTCTTCACCGACATCAGCGAGCGCAAGGCCAGCGAACAGCGCATCCACCGCCTGGCGTACTACGACGCCCTCACCCACCTGCCCAACCGCACGCTGTTCCAGGACCGCCTGTACAACGCACTGCAGCAGGCCGAGCGGCAGAAGGGGTGGGTGGTGCTGATGTTCCTCGACCTCGACCGCTTCAAGCCGATCAACGACTCCCTCGGCCATGCCGCTGGCGACCGCATGCTCAAGGACATGGCCCTGCGCCTGCTGGCCTGCGTGGATGATGACGACACCGTGGCACGCATGGGCGGCGACGAGTTCACCCTGTTGCTGCAACCGCGCCCCAGCCGCGAACTGGCGCTGAACCGCGCCATTCACGTGGCAGAGAATATCCTCGGCAGCCTGGTGCGGCCGTTCGTGCTGGAAAACCGCGAGTTCTTCGTTACGGCCAGTATCGGCATCGCCCTCAGCCCGCAGGATGGCAGCGAGCTGAGCCAGCTGATGAAAAACGCCGACACCGCCATGTACCACGCCAAGGAACGCGGCAAGAACAACTTCCAGTTCTACCAGGCCGAGATGAACGCCAGCGCCCTGGAGCGCCTGGAGCTGGAAAGCGACCTGCGCCACGCCATGGAGCAGAACGAATTCATCCTCTACTACCAGCCGCAGTTCAGCGGCGACGGCAAGCGCCTGACCGGCGCCGAGGCGCTGCTGCGCTGGCGCCACCCGACCCGTGGCCTGGTGCCGCCGGGCGACTTCATCCCGGTGATCGAGGAGCTGGGCCTGGTGGTGGACGTGGGCGACTGGGTGTTGCGCGAAGCCAGCCGCCAGCTAAAGGCCTGGCACAAGGCCAAGGTGCGGGTGCCGAAGGTGTCGGTGAACATTTCGGCCCGGCAGTTCTCCGACGGCCAGCTGGGCACGCGGATTGCCAACATCCTTGAAGAAAGCGGCCTGCCGCCGGCCTGCCTGGAGCTGGAACTGACCGAAAGTATCCTGATGCGCGAGGTGAACGAGGCGCTGCAGATTCTGGCCAGCCTGAAAAACCTCGGCCTGAGCATTGCGGTTGATGACTTCGGCACCGGCTACTCATCGCTCAACTACCTCAAGCAGTTCCCCATCGACGTGCTGAAGATCGACCGCACCTTCGTTGATGGCCTACCCGAAGGCGAGCAGGACGCGCAGATTGCCCGGGCGATCATCGCCATGGCCCACAGCCTCAACCTGGCGGTAATTGCAGAGGGCGTGGAAACCCACGAGCAGCTGGAGTTCCTGCGCGAGCATGGCTGCGACGAGGTGCAGGGCTACCTGTTCGGGCGGCCGATGCCAGCACATCAGTTCGAGGCGCAGTTCGCCAACGAAACCCTGTTCATGCTCCATTGATGCGGTACCTGCACTGGCCTCATCGCCGGCAAGCCAGCTCCCACAAGTGATGCATCAGCCTCAAGGCCAGCGCCAGTCCTGTGGGCGCTGGCTTGCCGGCGATGGGGCCATATGCGCCCCAAAAAATGGACCTGAGAGTCAGCTCCGGAACCCACTCAGCCCAGACACGGCGCGGGATGCAACATGAGCCCCATTGGTCCGCGACTTGATGCCACTTCATATGCCAGCCGCGAATCAATCGGTTAGAATGCCCACCCAAACTACCCCGATCCTTGAGGACCGCCATGTTCAGCCGTGATTTGACCATTGCCAAGTACGACGCCGAGCTCTTCGAAGCCATGCAGCAAGAAGCCCTGCGCCAGGAAGAGCATATCGAGCTGATCGCTTCGGAAAACTACACCAGCCCGGCAGTCATGGAAGCTCAGGGCTCGGTCCTGACCAACAAGTACGCCGAAGGCTACCCAGGCAAGCGTTACTACGGTGGTTGCGAGTACGTCGACATCGTCGAGCAACTGGCCATCGACCGTGCCAAGGAACTGTTCGGCGCCGATTACGCCAACGTCCAGCCGCACGCTGGCTCCCAGGCCAACGCCGCTGTCTACCTGGCCCTGCTGTCGGCCGGTGACACCATCCTGGGCATGAGCCTGGCCCACGGTGGCCACCTGACCCACGGTGCTTCGGTAAGCTCGTCGGGCAAGCTGTACAACGCCATCCAGTACGGCATCGACGGCAACGGCCTGATCGACTACGACGAAGTCGAGCGCCTGGCTGTCGAGCACAAGCCGAAGATGATCGTTGCCGGCTTCTCGGCCTACTCGCAGGTCCTGGACTTCGCCCGCTTCCGCGCCATCGCCGACAAGGTCGGTGCCTACCTGTTCGTCGACATGGCCCACGTTGCCGGCCTGGTTGCCGCTGGCGTGTACCCGAACCCTGTTCCGTTCGCCGACGTGGTCACCACCACCACTCACAAGACCCTGCGCGGTCCACGTGGCGGCCTGATCCTGGCCCGTGCCAACGCCGACATCGAGAAGAAGCTGAACTCCGCTGTCTTCCCAGGCGCCCAAGGCGGCCCGCTGGAGCACGTCATCGCCGCCAAGGCCATCTGCTTCAAGGAAGCCCTGCAGCCTGAGTTCAAGGCTTACCAGCAGCAGGTGGTGAAAAACGCCCAGGCCATGGCCAGCGTATTCATCGAGCGTGGCTTCGACGTGGTGTCCGGTGGCACCCAGAACCACCTGTTCCTGCTGTCGCTGATCAAGCAGGAAATCTCCGGTAAGGACGCTGACGCCGCTTTGGGCAAAGCCTTCATCACCGTCAACAAGAACTCGGTACCGAACGACCCACGTTCGCCGTTCGTCACCTCGGGCCTGCGTTTCGGCACCCCAGCCGTCACCACCCGTGGTTTCAAGGAAGCCGAGTGCAAGGAACTGGCTGGCTGGATCTGCGACATCCTGGCTGACCTGAACAACGAAGCGGTGATCGACGCCGTACGTGAGAAGGTCAAGGCTATCTGCAAAAAGCTGCCGGTTTACGGCAACTGATTGGCGCCAGCCTGAAGTGAAAAAGCCCGGCCCAGTGCCGGGCTTTTTCGTGAGCGGACCATGAAACACGTTCGCAGGCCTGATACACGTCCTGTGGGAGCGGGCGTGCCCGCGAAGAAGGCTACGCGGTGGATGGCACCGGCTGCGCCGGTGTTCGCGGGCACGCCCGCTCCCACAGGTAATATGCTTGCCTTCACTACCTGGGCTCCATTCAAGTTGCTTCCACATTACCAACCACAGGCCACACCTTGACCAGAGAACAACTCGAGACCCACCAGATCCCGATCTACTTCGCTGCCGTGCTCGCAGCCGTTGCCTTCGGCTTGATGGCCAGCGACAGCGCACGCCACCTGGAAGCCCTGGTCACCCCCGCCATTGCCGTGCTGATGTACGCGATGTTTCTGCAAATCCCTTTCCTCGACCTGCGCCAGGGTCTGGGTAATCGCCGTTTCATGGGCGCCCTGCTGCTCGCCAACTTCATTCTTGTGCCGCTGTTGGTCTGGGCGATCACCCGTGGGCTGGTCGAGCACCCGGCGATCCTTGTCGGGGCGCTGCTGGTACTGCTTACACCCTGCATCGACTACGTGGTGGTGTTCACCCACATCGGCAAAGGCGACTCGCGCCTGACCCTGGCCGCCACACCCGTGCTATTGCTGGTGCAATTGGCACTGCTGCCGATCTACCTGGCCCTGATGCTGGGAGACAGCAACAACGTGGCCATTTCCATCACGCCGTTCGTGGAAGCCTTCGTGCTGCTGATCGTGCTGCCCATGCTGCTTGCCGTGCTCACCAGCCTCGGTGCCCGCCGCTCGCGCACAGTCGCGGCCTGGAATGACGCCTGGGCGTGGTTGCCCGTGCCGGCGATGGCCTTGGTACTGGTGGTTGTGATCGCTTCGCAGATTGCCGTGGTGCTGCGTGATTTCGACCGCTTGCTGCCGGTGATTCCGGTGTACATCGGCTTCATGCTGCTGGCGCCAGTGCTCGGGTTCATCGCGGCGCGGCTGCTGCGCCTGCCGGCCACCGAAGCGCGTTCGGTGATGTTCAGCGCATCGACCCGCAATTCGCTGGTGGTGCTGCCGCTGGCACTGGCCTTGCCAGAGCATACGCGCACCCTGGCGGCAGCTGCCGTGATCACGCAGACGCTGGTGGAACTGGTGTGCGAGCTGGTGTACGTGCGGGCCATACCTCGCCTGGCCCGCACGTAGGGGCTCAACTGACCACGTGCAGGTAGTGCAGGTGGCGCTCGTACTGGTCCAGGATGTCGCCAATCACATCTTCGCGGCTCCAGCCCATCACGTCGTAGTCCTGCCCGCCCTCACGCAGATACACCTCGGCGCGGAAATACTTGCGTGCATCGTTGTTATCGTCAGATTCGCGAATGACGAAGCTTGGGGTATTGTACGCACGCGGCCGAACTTCATATTTGAAGCGGCCCTCGCCCGCGTGGGAAAGCTCGAGCGTGACCCGGCCATCGTCGCGTTCCTCAACCGTAACCTCGTAACCTTGCTTGCGCAGCTCCTGGGCCACTTCCTCGCAGGCGGGCTTGACCACATCATTGATAAAGCGAGTAACGTGGGCCCTACGCGGCATCATGGCGATGTTGCGCAGGCGCCGTTGCCAGCCACCGTGATTCTGCCGGTGCTGGCGCTGGCCAGGCAGCGATTGGGTGCGCAGGCCGCGACGTGTGGCATCCAGGCCCAGGGCCTTGAACAGGCCCCAGATCGCCACCAGCAGGATTACCGCGAATGGCAAGGCACTGGCGATGGTGGCTGCCTGCAACGCTTTCAGGCCGTTGGCCAACAGCAAGGCAATGGCAACTGCGCCCATGGTCACCGACCAGAACACCCGCTGCCACAGCGGCGAGTGACCTTTGCCCGAGGAGGCAAGCATGTCTACCACCAGTGCCCCGGAGTCGGCGGAGGTGACAAAGAACACCACCACCATCAGCACCGCCACCAACGATACCGTTGTCGACCACGGGAAGTGTTCGAGAAACGCGAATAGCGCAAGCGAACTGTCCTGATCGACCACCGCCGCCAGCTCCCTCACACCCCCGTGCAGGATCATGTGAATGGCGGTGTCCCCGAACACAGTCATCCACAGCAGGGTAAAACCGGCCGGTACGAACAACACGCCGCAGACGAATTCGCGAATGGTGCGACCACGGGAAATACGCGCGATAAACAGCCCTACGAAAGGCGACCAGGACAGCCACCAGCCCCAGTACAGCAGGGTCCAACCCCCGATCCAGTCGGTGGGTTCGTAGGCGAACAGGTTGAATGTCTTGTTGACGATATCGGACAGGTACGCGCCGGTGTTCTGAACATAGGCCTGCAGCAGGAACACGGTCGGGCCCATCACCAGCACGAACAGCATCAATATCACTGCCAGGCCAAGGTTGAGCTCGGAAAGAATGCGAATGCCTTTATCCAGCCCGCTGGCCACCGACAGCGTGGCAAGGGCACAGGTGGCGGCGATGAGAACGACTTGCACAGTAGTGCTGACTGGCAAACCGAACAGCTGGTGCAGGCCGCTGTTGATCTGCAGCACGCCGTAGCCAAGCGACGTGGCCACGCCAAATACCGTCCCGAGAATGGCAAAGATATCCACAGCATGCCCGATCGGGCCGTAGATGCGCTCGCCGATCAAAGGATACAGAGCCGAACGCAGCGTCAACGGCAGCCCGTTGCGGAAACTGAAGTAAGCCAGGATCAGCGCGACGATGGCGTAGATGGCCCAGGCATGCAGGCCCCAGTGGAAGAACGTGATGTTCATGGCTTCACGGGCTGCTGCGATGGTATTTGGCTCACCGACCGGGGGGTTGATGAAATGCATCACAGGCTCGGCTACACCGAAGAACATCAGGCCGATACCCATGCCTGCCGAGAACAGCATGGCGAACCAGCTCTTGTTGGGGTAGTCCGGTTCGCTGTGGTCCGGTCCCAGCTTGATATCGCCGTAACGGCTGACCGCCAGGAACACCACGCTGATCAGTACCAATGCCACGGTAAGGATGTAGAACCAGCTGGCGTTGGTGATGATCCATTGCTGCACGTGTTCGAACACACGCTGGGCGTGCTCCTGGAAAACAGTGGCGTACAGCACCAACAGCAGCACCAGAATGGCACTGGTAAAGAAAACGGGAGGGTTGATGGTGCTCCTGCGTTTTTGCTCTGCATTCATAGGCAGTATTGCTCCTGGTGTTCAGCGCTGCGCATCGTGAACGAGCGGTCAAGACTCGATCACCCTCGACGCGTGGTGAATGAGAGACGCCCAAACCTTACCGTCAGTTCAGGCATTTCCCAACAATAACCGCTGCGCTTTCCCGCCAGACCCGCGCTGAAAGTCAGCCCGGGTTACGTTTGAGCTCGGCAATGCGCTCCGGGCCGGTACCACAGCCGACGCGGTCGATGCCGCAGCAACCTTGGGTCGCGAGAGGTCTGCTCGTGCAAAGCTCGAGTCTGCCGGTTAGAACAACCCCCTGCGCACGAAGAGGCTCGGTATAGCCAGCACCATGGAGATCAAACCCGTACGCATAACCTTGCCCAGAAGGCCTGCATGTTGAAACGTGATTTAAAGACTCGTAGTACTCAGTGTATTTATGTGCGATGAAACACTGTACGACCATCGCCAGCATCATGGGTGCAAGAATCAGAATCGCAATTAGCCCAGGCTCAACTTCATTCACTCCGATACTTCCTTGAGATGCTGGCCCGAGCAGCTGGCTTCCAGCAGCTTGCAACTCGCGCTGTCGAGAAACTTGGTGAACGTGAAGTTGGTCAAGGTGGTACGTCCCGATGTTGCACCGCCGGACGAGCTTGCGGTAGCCGACGTGCTTTGATTGACACCGAAGTTTTAGCCGTTGATCTCGATCCAGTTGGTGTACTGCTCATCCAGCGCTTCGCCAGCGATATCGTCGATTTGGATGAAAGCGTCGAAAGCCATGCCTACCTCTCCCTGGTAATGGTGGGTCTGAACCCCAATGAACGGGTGTGACAGGTACGGAGGCAAAGTGTTCCCCCACTGCCCGAGCCGCCACACCCGATGCATGACGCTTCAAGCCCTACAACGCCTTCATCTCGGCAATATCTCGCGCCACCTGGTCTGCAGAGTGGTCGAACATCGCCTGCTCCTGCGCATCCAGCGGCAATTCGATAATCCGCGCAAGCCCCTTCTCTGCCAGTACGCAGGGCACACCCATGGCGATATCCGTTCGCCCATACTCGCCCTCAAGAATCGCCACCGCCGGCAAAATACGGTTCCGCCCATTGGCGATCGCATCGACCATCTGCGCAATGGCCACGCCCGGTGCATCGCAGGCGCTCCCCGTCTTCTTCAACCCCAGAATCTCACCGCCGCCCTTACGGGTGCGCTCGACAATCTGTTCGATCTGCTCGCTGGACAGGAAGTGCGACAGCGGCACCGAGCCGATCTGGCAGTAGCGCATCAGCGGCACCATGCTGTCGCCATGGCCGCCCAGCACCAGCGCGGTGATATCCCGGGCAGAAAACCCGGTTTGTTCGGCGATGAAACACTTCATGCGGGCGGTATCCAGCACCCCCGCCTGCCCGAACACCTTGTCCCGCCCAAGGCCGCTGACGCTCCAGGCGCGGTAGGTGAGCACGTCGACCGGGTTGGACACCACCAGCACCGTGGCTGCCGGCGCATGGTGCCTGATATCGGCCATGATGCTGTCGAGGATTGGCAGGTTGATGCTCAGTACATCCTGGCGCGACTGGCCGGGCTTGCGCGGCACGCCTGCGGTAATTACCACCAGCTCGGAGCCGTCCAGCATGTCGGCTTTGCCCCCGCCGTAAACCCGGGTATCGGAGCCTGATTCCACGGCTGCCTGCCACACGTCCAGCGCCTTGCCCTGCGCCAGCTCACCCTGCACGTCCATCAGCACCAGCTCACGGCACAACTCGTCCCGCGCGATGATCTGCGCCGCCGCCTCGCCGACCAAGCCGGCGCCCACGATTGAAAGTTTGTTCACCTGACACCTCCCAGCGGCGCGCGCCACCAGGAACACGCCTGCATATACAGAGAAGTATTGCCCGCCGAGGCGAAAAGGCCACCCAAAGGCTGATGGCCGGCAGCTGGCTGGACACTGGCCTGCCCTGCCCGGGGATCAAACGGTGTATTAACCGCGCATCTGCCAGAGGATGAAATCCACTTTCTTCAGGTCGGTCAGCTTGTTGTGCTCTGGGGTCAGTTGGTTGAACTGGTCAATCCAGCTGGCGCCCTGGCTCGATGCGAGGAAGGCCTGGTACCAGTCTTCCATCTTTGCGTAGCAGCCCTTGGCGTCCTCGATTTTTTTGCGCGAATAGTAGGCCGGCGCCTTCTGGTTGATGTTGCGCAGCACATGAATATCCCAGACCGGTTTGCCAGGGTTCAATGTCGCAACCAGCTTGCTGGAGAACGAAGGCTCGTAACGGCCGGTGGCTTCGTACATATGATCGAGCACATCGCCAAACGTAGGCTGCGCGCCCTTCATTTGCTGCATCAACTGGTAGTAGGCGCCATACCAGGAGCGTTCACGCCGCTGCACGCGGTAAAACGCGTTGTACATGCGCTGGAACACCGCGTCGGTCGAGACATCCACCGTTTCCACTTGGTCCATCAGGGCCAGGTACTTCTGGATGCCGGGCTTGGCGTTGATAATGGCAGAGGTCACATCAGTGCTGACCATAGTGTGTACTTCCTTGGTTGGCTGACAGTTGCCCGGTGACAGGCGCTTACTGGGTATCGGTTTGGCCACGTCGCGCTTGAGCGATCATGTCATCAAGTTGTTTGATCAGATCGTCTGCGTCGATCTCTTTAAACGCTCCACAGGACGCAGCAATGATGCGTTCTGCAAACTGAGGGCTGTATTCCGGCGCTGCGCTGGCAGGGTCGTTCTGATCGATGCTGGTGTACCACCATTGGCCTTCTACTTCCTGGCCGTAAAGGCGGCCCTCTTCCTGGAGTGCGAACAGGGCCATCTGAATTTCAATTCCCGCCAGATGGGCACCCTGTGGCATTAGCCGCAGGAACAGTTCCGGAGCACTGATGCCGCAGGCCGCGTGTTGAACAATCAGTGCTTTCACCTTATCGATGTCGCTCATCGCGATGCCCTCTTTATCTCTGCTGCATCCTCGACGCAGGACGCGGGAATACCGTGATCAAGGTCGTTGCCTTGCCAACGAAGAACATCTTGAACTCCAATAGGGACACTTCTTGTCCGGATTCAAAAAAAATGATCAATCTTGCCCATCGCCGTGACTATCTGCGGCAAATCCTTCGTGCAGCGGGTAAGCCTCTCTCCACCGCAGACGTGCACGCGAAGCTGGTTGCATGGGTAGGGCGCCATGGGGATGCTGCTGATGACCAACGTGATAAAACCACCATCAGGGATTTGAAGGCGCTGGAGGAGCTGAACTACGTTCAGTCGCAAACGGACCCAGAAGATAAACGAGGGTTGCTCTGGTCTGCGGTGGGCCGAAGCCACTCGCTGGTGCTCTCACCTTCAGACGCCATGTCACTCTGGGCGGTTTTCCAGCATGCCGAACGGTTCGGCCTGCAATCAGCCACCGATGAGTTGAAGGGCTTGCGCGACTATACGGAACTGGTGATGCAGGACGGCTCGGTACGCAAGCTGAACTTCACCAAGCGTATTACTTCAGGGACGCGGTTTACCCAGCTACAGCCGGGCAAGTACAAAGCCCAACACCTCAAGCAGATACAGATGGCCATCCTCGATAACGAAGCCCTTGAGGTCTGGTACCGCCCGCGTAATGCCGACGGGGTCGAGTGTGTCTACCAGCTCAAACCACTGGGCCTGTCCCACCAGGATTCCAATATCTACCTGTCTGCCTATGTCACCGAAGAGCAGTGGGTGGGTAACGCACCCGCGCCCGACGTGCCACGAGGCAAGTACAGCAGCAACGGGCCCAATACACTGTGCGCGCTGATGCTGCACAGGATTACCAAGGTAGAGCCGGGCAAGCGGATTATCGACGACCCGGAGGGTTACGACATTCACGCAGACGAAGCCCAGACAGACCTGGTGACCATCCACTCCCCTGCGCAAAAAACCCGCCTTCGGCTTAGCCAGAACCTGTACAACCGCCTTGCTGAAAACCCGCTGGATAAAAACCAGAAGCTGCTGCCGGACGGCGACAAATGGCTGCTGACCTGCAAGGTTCGCGATACCCAGGGGCTACGGTTGTTCCTGATGGCAAATGCTGCCGACATCGAGGTGCTGGAGCCGCTTGCCTTGCGGGCGCACATTCATGAAATGCTTACCCTCGCCCTGAAGACTTACGAACAGTGAACAACACGGTTCCAAAAGCACCTTCCTCGTGCCGGCAAATCAACGGACCAAGGGACGAACCACAACAAACAGTACTACCAGGCCCACAAGCCCAGAAGCAACCAGCCACCCGGTCGAGGCCATTGCCTGGAAAAACCCCGGGAAGAAAGGAACCCTCCCAAGCTTGACCAGCGCCAGGCAAAGCCATGGCATCAGGAGGATGTAAAGCAGCGGGATATAAACGATCGCCTGAAGCACTAGCGTCAATCCGCCGGCCCAGTCATTCCAGTGATGGTTGGACATGGTGATTTCCTTATCTTGAACGTGACGGGGAATCGTCCGGCTCTTGGTACCCCATACCGCCGTTAGTACACAAGGCATGACCCCCATTTACCATGCCTGTAAAAATATCCCCAACCCGCCCCAAAGTGGTCATTTCCAGGAGCGGCCTTGTGTCGCGGAAGGGCTGCAAAGCAGCCCAGGTAATCCATACCTCCGCACCGAACACCGGGTGTACGGCAGTTGCCCTGCTCAACACCTAAAACCTGGCACCATCCCTGTGGGAGCGGGCGAGCCCGCGAACACGGGCGCAGCCCGTGCCATCCACCGTGATGCCTGCTAAACGGCTAGCCGGCCGCGCACTGCGCAGGAAGCGCCGATCAGCAAAGGCCCAGCCTAATCAGCCGGGGCCTGACCACTCTGCTCCATCACCTTCCCACACTGCTCACTGGCCAATCGGCTGATAATCCGGATCGCTTGGTGAATGCCGGCAGTGTTGCGGAAGCTCAGTTGCGGGTTGTGTTCGCATTCCAGCATTTCGTCATGCTGGACCAGGGCCTCGCCTAGTAGTTCGAGGGTCCAGGCGTAGCTTTGGATGGTGGAGAGGCGCTCTTGGTCAGTCATGGCGTACCTCCGATTGGGCGGAGGCGAAGCGGGATTGGCTAACGGTGAAATAGCTGAGGGTCATCGAGGAACGACGGAGGAGAACGGATGCGAGGGTCCTGCTTGGACTTGAGGTAAGCATGCATGAGGCTCCAAGTTTTAGTTGGAGCTGCCACGATCCTTCCTACGGGATTGGGTGGCAGCTGTGTGCGGGGTAGGAATACCGGGAAACTTGGAAACCCGGCCAGGCCGAAGCCTGCCCACACACAGCCGCCATGACACAGCACGGCAGACACAAAAAAAGCGCCAGCTGTGGTGCAGGGGCGCCTAGTGCATGCGCCAAGTTTACCAACGGGTTCCTACGCCCGGTCACGGGATTTACCGTGACGCAGAGATTTAGCCTCACATTGCTTGGCCGGGCAAGTATGGAAGTTGTAGGAAACGTCTCTGAGTAATGTACGAACGGCGCCGAAGCAGCTGCTAACCAGACGTACGACTTCTGCATTTCTACTTACATGCCTGGGCTCATGACCGACCCTCGCTTAATTGATCAGAGCGTCCGCCGCTTCGATTTCAACGTAGTTTGACTCCCCACCACCCTGAGCCCCCGACAACCAACCCCATACGAAATGGAGCGTAGTACGCCCCGCATCATCGACCATGACCCTGCCACGTGACCAACCGGCGAGCATTTCGCCGTCGTTAGTGATGCAGTGGTAAAGCAGCTCGATGGTATCGGGGCCAGTTACTCGACCCACCTGATGGCCGGTCCGAATCCGGCCACCCTGGTAGGTGCTGGTGATCGCAACACCATCGACCTGGTAATGGAAAACCGTGCCAGTGCCAGACAGGCCCTGGGAATTGTTGGCGACTGCAAAACGACGATTGTGCAGCCGGTCTTTGACTTGGGCGAAAGTGCTTTCCATAGCGATGTATTCTCGATGTTGGATGGAACTGGGAGCAGCTAGCTACCGGTAAATCATCGGGGCAAGCTACGAACCACAACAAACAGTACTACCAAGCCCGCAAGCCCAGAAGCAACCAGCCGCCCGGTCGACGCCATTGACTGGAAAACCCCGGCAAGAAAGGAATCCTCCCAAGCTTGACCAGCGCCAGGCAAAGCCATGGCATCAGGAGGATGTAAAGCAGCGGGATATAAACGATTGCCTGGAGGACTAGCGTCAACCCGCCGGCCCAGTCATTCCAGTGGTGGGTGGACGTGGTGATTTCCTTTTCTTGACCGTGACGGGGAATCGTCCGCCTCTTGCTACCTCATACCCCCGGTAGTACACAAGGCATGAGTTCGATGCGGCCGGTGTGGGAGCTGGCTTGCCTGCGATGGGCTGCGCAGCAGCCCCATTCACCATTCCTGCAAAAATATCCCCAACCCGCCCCAAAGTGGTCATTTGTAGGAGCAGCCTTGTGTCGCGAAAGGGCTGCAAAGCAGCCCCAGTAATCTATACCTCCGCACCAAACACCGGGTGGACGGCAGCTGCCCTGCTCAACTCCTGAGACCTGGCACGATCCCTGTGGGAGCGGGCGAGCCCGCGAACACGGGCACAGCCCGTGCCATCCACCGTGATGCCTGCTCAACGGCTAGCCGGCGGCGCACTGCGCAGGAAGCGCCGATCAGCAAAGGCCCAGCCTAATCAGCCGGGGCCTGACCACTCTGCTCCATCACCTTCCCACACTGCTCACTGACCAATCGACTGATGATCCGGATCGCTTGGTGAATGCCGGCAGTGTTGCGGAAGCTCAGTTGCGGGTTGTGTTCGCACTCCAGCATTTCGTCATGCTGGACCAGGGCCTCGCCGAGCAGTTCTAGAGTCCAGGCGTAGCTTTGGATGGTGGAGAGGCGTTCTTGATCAGTCATGGCGTGCCTCCGATTAGGCGGAGGTGAAGCGGGATTGGCTAACGGTGAAATAGCTGAGGGTCGTCGAGGAACGACGGAGGAGAACGGATGCGAGGTTCAGTAACGGACTTACGGTGGTCATGCATGAGTTCCTTTCGTGATGGAACTGCCACCGCTCGCGGCCAAGCAAGTTAAGGTGGCAGCAGTACGCGGGTTGGCCGACCGGGACGAAAGGAGCCCGGCACACCCGAAGGTGTCCCGCGCACCACCGCCATAACACGACATCGCGGGCACAAAAAAAGCGCCTGCGATGAAGACTGGGCGCTGATGCGCCTTTCGATTCCGACCGGCCAAGGTCGCGTCGCCGATGCTTCGGCGACTGAGGGACTTTATTCCTGGGTGGCTGTTTTCGCAAGTTTTCGAGGGTACGAATGAACTGCGCGTTTCGTAGGAAATTGCTCGCCACAAGTAACGCACACACTCCAGGCCGTATGCGGTCCGTGTAGGAGCTGGCTTGCCTGCGATGGGCTGCGCAGCAGCCCCATACCCCGGCGTGGCAGGAATAACCCACCATCGGCCTTCGACAGAAGGAGCCAGCTGCAACCCCGACATCTGGCCCCACTCGTCAACGGCTTCCCCTATCCCTCCAACTCATGGCCGTTCCGCTCCATCACCTTCCCACACTGCTCACTGGCCAACCGGCTGATAATCCGAATCGCCTGATGGATACCGGCCGTGTTGCGAAAGCTCAATTGTGGATTGTGTTCGCACTCCAGCATTTCATCGTGCTGGACCAGGGCCTCGCCTAGCAATTCGAGGGTCCAGGCGTAGCTTTGAATGGTGGATAGGCGTTCTTGATCAGTCATGGCGTGCCTCCGGTTGGGCGGAGACGGAGCTGGATTTGCTGACGGTGAAGTAGCCGGGGACTGTCGAGGTACGACGGTGGAGAACGAATGCGAGGATCCTGGATGGACTTGAGATGAGCATGCATGCGGTCCTTTTCGAGTGAAGCACCACGCTAACCGTCGCCAAACGATTAGGGTGGCAGCTGTACGCAGGTTGGCGAACCGAGGAAAAGGAACTCGGCAGACCCGAAGGTCTCCCACGCACAGCCGCCATTACACGAAACTGCGGACGCAAAAAAAGCGCCTGCAATCGTGGTCGGGGGCGCCGATGCGCCTTTTCGTTCGGGTCGCCAAACCCGGTCGCGGAATTGGCCGCGACTGGAGTACGGTATCGCTGCGGGGGTTGCAATGCAAGGTTCGGGGCTATGCGAATGGCCGCTGAGTGTCGTAGGAAAAGTCAGGGAGCATGGCGTCTGATGTCACGCAGCAGGACCAAGTTCAGCAGACGGAGATCCTGATGAGAAAAAGCTGCATCAAACCTGCTGAACTGGTGCGCCGGAGACAGGAATCAAATCAGCACAAAAACTATTGAATTTAATGATTATTATTGTCAACGATGAACCTCCTTATCTCTAAAATTATCCTTAGGCTATTTTAAAGTCAGGGACCTCTGTTAACCGCCCTACCGGGATTTTAGGGCTCCGAGTCGCTCGAATTGCTCGCACTTTCAAACGGATAATATTTGAGGTTCGGTAAGAATTGCCATCTACTCGGCCAGCAGCAGCAATGTTAATTCGCCACATGTAGGTAGGGGGCGGATATCGAAGTGATACAGGAGCGGACCGTCGCCCCTATAATAAAGCGACATAAATATGCTGAAAAAAGTTAGGTGTCGCACTCCGCAAAGGACCGCAATAGATAGAAAGCAGTCCTTCGCGAAAGGCCGCTGCCGGCCTGGAGCAGTTAAACATCAATACTATTATGAAAAATAAGCAATCAAGGCTTACTCCACTTTGTGAGTCGCGAATCGGGTCACTGAAGCCGTCTTATGGCGCATAAGAATGCTGGCTTACCCTAAAGGCTTCAGTCAATCTCTAACTCGACATCTATTTCATCGTCCAAATCACTTGCACATACACCACTGGAGATCCTAGAATTTGCGGCCTTCCAGTTGTAGATAGATACTCTGGCCGCGTCCTCGGTGATCGCAATATGCTGACGTAGCGATTGATAATTCTGCTCGGCGCTATGTTCCGCCTTACAAAACGTATCAATGGCATCGGTTAAATTTGCAAAAGATATTGGCCGCAAAGCAAACAGACTGTAGCGGCGCTGCCAATAGCCGAGCTGGGCGAAATATCGAGCAAGAGAGCTGTAGAAGTATTTTGAGTAGGACTCACCATTCAGGGCATTCAGCTCATATTGAATTACTGATGGGTCCACAGGTTGATCGTGCCGCCTTAAAACCGTCTCTATGTTACCGCGAATAGATTCCAAGTCGACATTCTCATAAGCACGCTCCGAAGTAGTATAAAGCATTCGATCCACCTGCACTACTTGATTGCTCACCATCAACTCATTGAGATAAATCGTTGCATGTTTTGAACTACGGCTTTTCAGAAGTTGCGCCACTTCATTTTTAGTCAAAGGTCCTGAGCTTTTCCGCATTGCCTCCAAAATCACACTTTTTTGCGAAAATAAATCAAACTCAGCATTTAGACTGACTGAATCGGTTTGTGACTTACCATTAAAATAAATACCGTGATCCTTTCCGCGCATTTTCACTACATAACGAAGTATGTAATAGTCATGCCTGCGCAGCTCCGGCAAGCCTGCATGAACTTCGCTTAGATGTGCAACCTCTCTTGCAGAATTAGCGAAGTATATATGCAGGGCATCGAAAATTTCGGAATCATCGAAACTGCAAAAATCAACGAAGCGAGTGTGCCGGTATATGCCTTTTCCAGCGACGTACATAAGTTCAGAATCCTGCAATGCATTACCACCGGCCTGTTCTGAAAACGGACTGCTGGAAATGCCAAGCCGGTTTGCGTGGCGGACAATATCTAGCCACGGCAGGCCATTTGGATGCGTACTAAGCACGGCCGCAGCTGCCTCGCGCTTTCCTAGTTTCAGCGGCACTACATGGTCGCCGTCAAATGTAACTTTGCCCTGTTCATGAAGGAATTGCAGGGCATTGACTGAACCCTTTTCATCCAAGGCTAACTCTTGCTGTAAGTATTTAAGAACTAGCGCATGATCAATAGCTGCGCCGTGCATAGCGAAAAAGTCATCTAGAATTGCTAGTGAGACGTCGGGTGTCTCCCTTGCAGATGCTATATGGCCGTGACTTACAAATTCTAAAAAGTCATGAAAGTGATTCGACTCTGCAAAGCATCCTGATAGATCTGCCATTTCCAAGCGGAGCTCGTGTAAAGGCAGGCTTGTGGCGGCGCACCAAATGTCGGCAGAATTTAGAGCTAGGTAATTGTTGAGCCGCTCGTTAATCTTACTCTCCAGTTGGCGAATTCGCTCTCGGGAGACCGCATATTTTTGCCCGATCTCTGAAAGCGTAAGACGTTCGTCAACAAATCCCCACCGATGCTGAAAAATCAACTGACTTTTCTCATCAAGGGCCGCCAAGAAAGAGTCTGTTTGGACTAGCAGAAAATCACCCAATTCCGCCACCGAATCAAAGGATTGGGCCGTAGCGAATATCAAAGAAGATGAGGTCGCATGATAGTCGGAGCTGCCTGCGGCAATCTGTTGCAGCTGAGAGACGAGGCGTTCTCGTACTTGCAATAGTTGACTTCGAGTGCGGCCTGAAACTGAACTCTTCCCTCCTTGCTCCAAAGAGTCAAAGCTCAAAATACCGCGAATATCAGCGCGACCTACGACCCGCTCAAGTTTAGCAATCGCTTTAAGCTCGGCAGCGTCTAATTGCGTCAGGTTGAGTCGCATATCATCTTTAACGAGATCAAGCGGCTCAACAGTTTCTGATATATCTTTAGATTCAGGTAGAAACTCAATCGCCTGAGTGTACAGATCCTTAAGCTCTTGCCAGGCCTCCCTGTAGGATTTACCGACACCATCTAACTTGAGCAGGCTTTCAACTGGAAGGTTCAGAATATCTTCGAGCCTTTCGATCGTCACCTCTACTCCAGCGCTTCTATTCGCGCTACGACACAATCGGGCTATCAATTTATCGAAGCGACCACCGAGGCGTACATCAACAACAAGAGTTCGAGGATGGGGGAGACAATGCGGAACATCAGCAGTTGAAAACTGCTCCTCTTCCTCATCTATTTGAGAGCTCAATAATTGATCACTTGGCGCGAGGTCTTGGTGATCATTTACAGCACTGAGCGCATCCAGTTCCATCTGCGGCATAGGTGGTTGCTCGATATCAGCGGATACCTGCCAAAGAGATAGCAGCTCCCAGAAAGCTGGAAGCGCGCGCAAGCTCAGGAAGTTGTCAACATCCAACTTGGCAATCAGGATATCTAGCCGACCCGATGTTTCAGTTGCAGAGAGCAGCCCTGCTGCGATCATCTGCCCTCTCAGGGAACGAGCAGCGGTAATCATTTTAGACGAATCGTGCATTATTACTAACCTCTTAACCGCACCAAAAAAATAGACGTGGAGCGAAACACAGCAGTTATTTGATCTACTTGCGATTTCGGCAATGCCAGCAGGTCAGCGCGACTGCTGACAACACCACGATACTTTTCAAGCAAGTCAAGCTGCGCCTGAGCTTTATTCAGATCTGATGCTGAGGCAGTCTGAACCACTTCGTCTATCCTCTCTGCAACCTCCTCTCCGGCAGAAGTCGCTAGCTCATCCTGAGTAATTCCGTTAACCAACGGTATTAGTGTTAACCTGCCGATTAAATGAGCCATTTCCGTTGAGGTAAACCATGGCAACGTCTTGTACTGAAACTCCAGTGACAGGGCCTTGGGGCTTGGCACGACACCGTGTTTTTTGTAATAGGCAGCGTAAGCTTCAGCCACTTCATCACTGATTTCGGCTATATGAATGTCCGAGCCGAACACTGCTCGGAGATAGCCTTGGTAAGAATCGAAATGTGTAGCTACCTGGTCCACAGAAATGTCCTCTAGGCTGCTTTCCAGTGCGTCTATTGACGGTATGTTACCGGTTGATTGATGATAATTTCTAAACTGCTCAACCATTTCCTCACGGCTATTCAGTCGATACTTCAGACGCTCGATCAAATCCAGTACACGTGCAGCCGACTGGCTGTAATTAACTTCAATCGTATCATCATGCAGATCGTGTTGATCTTCGCTAGCTTCGTCTAGATCACCTTCAATCACCTTACGTTTCGGTTTGCTGCGCACAGCCTTGACCAACTGTTGAACATCTTTTAGACGATCCAACGACCCCACGAAATCGAGCACATGAACACATTCCTTGTTACTCGTTTTACGTAGACCACGGCCTAACTGTTGCAGCCATACTGTTTTAGACCCCGTATAACGCATAAATACGAGCAAATTGGTTTCGGGGATATCGATACCTTCATTGAATAGATCGCACACTAATATGTACTTAAGGTCGCCCTCGCGAAACTGTCGGATATTTTCCCGTCGCTCATTGTCCTGCATGCGCGAGTGTACGCTGGTCGCAGTCCCCGGCTCGAAAAATCCTAAAAGATGCCTAAGATGCCGAATATTGCGGCAAAATACGATACCTTTTACGTTATTCAAGTGTTTCTGCTTGACCGTAGCCTCGATTAGGCGCACAACTTCTTGATCTTTTTTGTGCAGGAAAAGTCGCTTATCTAGGTCCGAAATCGAGAGGCCACTCTCGAGTTTATCAATGCGATCCTGATCAATATCATCGAGTAAAACTAAATATTTAGGGAACGCCAATTTCTTATGCTGCAGCCCCCAAATCAGGTCATAACGCCCTATATGGCCATCCACACCACCAAAAAAATCGCTGACGCTTTTGTTATCAGTGCGCCAGGGTGTTGCTGTTAGCCCAATAAGCAAGCGCGGCTTGAAGTGCTTTACAACGCTCGCATAGGTCCTAGCAGGCGTGTGATGCGCTTCATCTACAATCACATAATCAAAGCTATTCTCCGCCAGTTCGGCCTGCTGGCCATAAAGGGTATCAAAACTGGCGAAAACCAAATCAGTATTCTCGGGTTTAGAACCCGCGAAGCACGCAGAAAAACTATAACGCCCCAAACCAAGTACGTTCTTAAAAGCGGTCACTGACTGAAGCAGAATCTCGATCTGGTGGGCAATAAACAGCACGCGCTGTCGACCCTCAGCGCGCTCTAGCAATTGCTTGATCAGCAGTGCAACGGTGTAGGTTTTGCCTAGACCAGTAGCCATCTCGATCAGCAGTTTTCGTTTACCACTATCGAAGGCCTCAATTGCCTGCTGAATGACATCTACTTGATACTCACGTGGCTTAATCCTTCGCCCGATCTCGGAACCCCGTAATACAAACAAATTCTTCAGTGCGTCTCGATCAATCAGTTCCACGCCAAGGCGTAAAGCCCGTATTTTCACCTCGGAGGTAAAGTACGAGTTGGTGACCAAAATCATCTGCTTTACATCTGCTAGCTGAGCACCGGTAACCAGTTGGTTAAGGGAAACGACGTCCACTGTTGTTTTTAATTCGCGCTGTTTTACCTCAACGGCGAACTTGCGCCCGTCACGGTAGGCAAAAATGTCCACTCCACCGTCACCATAGCGATACTCACTGCCAACCTCTGTAACCACTGCGTCTTGCCAGCCAGAGGAAAGCAGAAGATCCTTCACAAAGTGCTCGAAATCTTTATGGCTCAGGTCATCGACCAACCTAAAATCTGCAACCTGCATTTTTTCCCCTAGCTATCCGTGTCGTTACTTGATTCGTACAATGCCCCAGCATGTCGGAGTAGATTATTCGGTCTTTGGGTGAATAGGACAGAAAAATTTTAGATCTCAGCCGTTTGGGCTGTAGCCGGATTTTCAGCTGCCCCCAGCGAGGGGGCTTGTAGTGGGCTTATACCTTGGTAGGGGCGGCTGGGGTCTAGATTAGAGAGAGGCATAAGTGTCTGCGTTGGGCCGTTAGCTGTCACCTACAAACGGCAGCTTTTGGGTTGAGTGCTGCAGAGTAGTGACTATCAATATCAGATTTTTGCTCGGCATTTGAAGACCTATGGCTTTTCTAAACGGCGAGCAAGCAACCGTTCGGTCAGCAGGTAGTAAAACCTAGTCGCCGCGCATCGCCCAGCTAGTCGGTGTTCAAGAAACCAAGTCACATGTTTTCTCTGCCAAGCCCAAGGCGTTTTCAGCTGCCAGCGTTCCGTTATCTCAGCTTGGGTGAGCTTCGCTTGCCGTATATGGCGCTGCCGCGTTGCGCGCGACCCCGTCAGCACCGCGGCCAAGAAGAGCTCCATGTCGAATGGCTTACTCATGCGCGCCCCCCAATGTAAGCCGCGACCACGTCGATCCGGCCGTGCCCCAACTCATAGCTGATTTGCCTCCGAGCCTCACGATCAAGGTTCCTATCTACCTCGCAACTGTTTCCGCCATTGATAGGCGCGTGGTGTTGGGTGATTTGCTCATAACGCTCAATCGCGTACGCCGCTCGTAGCTCGTAGATGCCGTTAAGGTTGTGGGCATGCAGGATGTCCCGTGCAGCCCGGATGATCTGTCGCAGAAGATTCAGATAGCTTTCGTATGGTGCAATCAGGTTGCGGCTACCCGCAGGTGACACCTGCCTTGAAAACCTAAGTGCAACTCGGACATGGTTGTCCACCGCAATCCAGCGTGGCGCCGATGCCCCGGCGCGGCCGCCTTTGGTGCCATCCTGAATGTTGATCTTGCCGAAGTCGTTCGCCTCACGGCTTAGCCGTGGCAGGTCAGCCAATATGGCCTCACGCAAGCGCATGCCGGTGGATCTCGCTAGCATATCTATCGCTGCGACTCGTAGTTGATCACGGCTACAAAGCGCATCGACGATCTGCCTAACTTGATCGCGGTCTTGGCCCTTGGGCACTGAGTGGCGAACCCCTGTGCGCTGCATACCCAACGCCTTGCTCGGGCTGGACAATTTCACGCACTGATCACCGCGAAGCGCCGCCATGGTCCTGTTAACGCTGGATAGCCTATTCTGCGCGGTGCTGATGGCGAGGTCACCGCGTCCAACAAGGTCGCGCAGGTACGCCGCATACTCGGCCAACAGTTTCCGATCAATCTGCCGCGCATCATTGATACCGGGCCCCTGGTCGGATCGGCACCATTTGACGAATGCTTGCCATCGATCACGGTGCGCTTTGACCGTGCCGTAATGACCGCCGCCGAACATGTCTTTCAGCGCCTGCGGCCCTGCATAGCTCAATTGCCTGCCGTAGCCGAAATTGCGGCCATCGCGTCTACCCACCAATGCCATGTCAGTCACCTCATCATCCGCTCTCCGATCCTCGCCCCACGTCATCCCGCCAAGAATGCTGAGTGTTATCAGGGATCAAGGCCCCTGCGACCTGTGGGGAATGTCCACTACGCGGGACTGGCGGCTCCTTACGTCCCAGGCTGTGTGAAAACCTCCCGACCGATGTGGCTGTTCAAAAAACATCCTAAAAATCGCGCGTCTACGCAAAATCTGGGTCTGCTGAGCCGCCATCTCTTTTCAGATTTCACGTACGAGCGCGATCATCGAAAAGCAGCGGGGGTTTTCACACAGCCTGGTCCGGGAGCAAGGGCATCTCATGATCTGGCCTCCTGAGCACCGTTACCGGTGGGCGGGTGGAGGCTGCATTGGCTGACGAGACCAGTGCCGCGAGATCCTGAGCCATGTGCAAGCAGCAATGCGATGACCGGGGCATGCCTGACTGTCAGTCAGGTACAGTCCATTCCCTAGTCTGCGGCACCATCATCTACAAGGCTGTTGCTGGTGACATCGGCGTTTGTCACGCCGACTGTCACGAGGGGAAATGCCGCATAGCCACGTGCGATCAGGGCTGCAGCAGTGGTAGAAGTGCCCGTCTCTTTTCAGGAAAAGAGACGGGCACCAGTTGGCGCAATATTCCGCCAATCGGAGAGGTTGCTGCAGGCAGCGAGGTACGGTGTATCTGGCGCACGAGCGCCATATGTGTAAGAGCATCCATCACATGGGTAGTGACCGGGCGAGCTGCCGGATGCGAATCGCCCTTGGGGAGAACCACCGCGGGAGCGGCGTGACCTTGAAGGCTCGGGTCACCTGGGGTGCTGTCAACGACAGCCTTTGCACTGTCTTTTCTACGCCCGCAATTCGAGAAGTTCAAGCGACACGCCCGCTGGATTTTGTGGTTGAAAATGGTATTGGGCGTGTACGGAATCCCGTGGTTTCCAGTGGCCGATTTGGTGCTTTTGATTTTTTAGGTGAGGTCCATCCAAACAGTGCGGCTTTGCAGCCCTGTTTGGATGGACCCGCATGGAAAGCAGATCATCGAAATTTCAAAGCCGTGCGCTCACCCGACTGCGCCACGCCTTGCTCTTAGGCTAGAAACGTTTGCCCCGGTCTGATTCGCGAACTCATGCGGCGAGATATGCTCCTGCCGGTTCGCTTCGAGGTAACGACTCCACCAACTCATGATCAATCGCCGTTCCTCCAGGAACTCGGCCTTGTGGATATACGCCGCCCGAACGTTATTGCGCTCCCTGTGGCTCATCTGCCGCTCAATAGCCGTCTCTGACCACAGCCCGGATTCGACCAAGGCACTGCACGCCATGGATCGAAAGCCATGCCCGCAGATTTCGGTCTTGGTGCCATAGCCCATGTTCCGCAAAGCGCTATTGACCGTGTTCTCGGACATAGGCTTCCACGAGCGAGCGTCACTGGTGAACACCAGATCGAAGTACCCCGTGATCGCATGAATCTGTTCGAGCAACGCCACCGCTTGCGGTGACAGAGGGACAAGATGGATGTCACCTGCCATCTTCGTCCCCCTTGTCGAATACGGGACGCCGTCCAACGCGGGCCGCGTGTCAGGTATCTCCCAGATACCGCGCTTCAGGTCGAATTCACTCCAGCGTGCGAAGCGCAACTCGCTGGAGCGTACGAACACATGCAGCGACAACATGACTGTCAGCCGAGTGAGCGTGCGCCCCTTGTAGTTCTCGATGCGGTCCATCAACTCAGGCAGACGAGATAGCGGGAGTGCAGGTCGGTGCGTAACCCGTGGCGCGCTGATGAAGCCCTCAAGGTCATATGCCGGGTTCACCGTGATCAGCCGCAGCCGCTTCGCCTCACGCATGATGCTCTGCAGGTAGTTTTGTACCCTCAAAGCCACATCAATCGTGCCGCGCTTCTTTATCGCCTCAAGCGGCTGCATGAGGTCGAAGGTATCCAGATCAACGACGGCTCGTGCCCCTAGCAGCGGAAATACGTGAGTTTTCAAACGACTCAGCACAGTCCTCGAATGGCCAGGCGCCCACTTCACGGACATTTCCTTATGCCAGTCCAAGGCAACGCGTTCGAATGTGTGGCCTCTGACAACCGCCTCGGCCTTGGCCTGCTGCTTGGACGCAATCGGATCAGTGCCTTCAGCCAGCATCCGCTTGGTCTCCAGACGCTTCTGCCGAGCATCTGCAAGACCGATGACGGGATAGTTGCCAAACGAGGTTAGCCCCTCTCGCCCATCCGGTTTCACATACCGGAAGCGCCAGCCTTTGCGGCCATTGGTGTAAACGAGGAGGTAAAGACCGTCACCGTCAAAAAGCTTGTATGGGCGGTCAGTAGGTTTGGCCGAACGGCATGCGGTGTCGGTCAGGGGAGCAGTAGTACGAGCCATAAGGGTAAACCCCTTTATCGAATCGACTTTATCCCAAACGTTATCCCTAAATCGGCTGGCAGCTGTCGGATTCCGACGGAACGCCATAACGAAAAAACCCGCCAGAAGGCGGGTTTTACGGGGGTTCCAGAGATTTTGGTAGCCTTCGCTGGAACCTGAACTGGTGCGGAGACAGGAATCGAATCCGGACGATACAGACCCCATAAACAAAGGCTATGATGCGTTCCGAATTCCATCAAGGTACTCAATTAGGTACTCATACCCTCGAGACAAACTGTTTACCCGGCAAATCCAACATGAACTGTGTGACGGCCAAATAATATCTATGGGCCACCCGCCCACCCTGGCGCTTTGCCATCCTCTACCTATAATCGATGCGCACCCCAGCGACTAACCACACCGCTGCGACCTACAGATTGTGATTCGAAGATCCACTGGCTCAGTGGAGCCTCGGGTTCACATCAATGCCTGAGGCCTCTTGATGATATTTCCTTCCGGCAGAATGGACATCACTTTTGGCCGTTGAGGACTGACAGCGGTTGGTAAGGAAACGAAGACATACACAGATCAGGGATCTCACGATGCGCCTTAAGACCGTCAAGCTCAGTCATTTTCGCGGCTATAGCACACCCACCGTCATTCCTATCGATTCATCTATGACCGGTATTGTGGGTCGAAACGACTTTGGGAAGTCGACCATCCTGGAAGCTTTGGCCATCTTCTTCGACAGCGCGGACATCAAACCCGACAAGAGTGATATGAACTGCTTCAGTCTAGCGGAGGGTCACACTCAGTTCGAGATTGCCTGCGAGTTCGACGACCTGCCTGAGGCTTTGGTGCTGGATGAAAATGTACACACCTCGCTATCACAGGAATACCTGCTGAATGCGGCTGGCGTCCTGGAGGTCGTCAAAACGTTCAAAGCGAGCACCGGCAAACTGGACAGTACAGCCATCCGCTGTGAGCATCCGTCTGATAAAGCGCTCGCTAGCCTACTCAGTCTGAAAATGGTCGACCTGAAAAAGCTCGGCGCACAATTTGAGATCGCTGATCGAGTAGCAGATCAGCGGGTGGCATCCCAATGGCGGAAAGCCATTCGCGATGCGGCCGGAGATGTTGCCTGCCAAGAGACGCTTCTTGATGTAGGCAAGGGGCTGTCCACAGAAGGCAAATCTGTTTGGGATAAAATCGAGGCGCTGCTGCCAACTTTCGCGCTCTTCAAGGCGGACAGGGAGAGCAGTGACGGTGACGCCGAGGCCAAGAACCCTCTACAGCAGGCGGTCAAGGAAGCCCAAGCAGCGCTACAGGAGCAGATCAGTGAGCTAGAGCGGCAGATCGAGAGCAGTGTGTTGGACGTTGCTGGACGCACCCTCGACAAACTTCGAGAAATGGCTCCGGAGTTGGCTAATGAATTGACTCCCCGTTTCAAAGAAAAGCCCAAGTGGAGCTTCAGCTTTACTCTTGAGGGCGAGAATGGCATCCCCATAAATAAACGCGGCAGCGGGGTACGTAGGCTCATTTTGCTCAACTTCTTCCGAGCTGAGGCCGAAAAAAATGCAGTGGCTGGTAGCCCACGCAACGTGATCTACGCAATCGAAGAGCCGGAAACCTCACAGCACCCCAACTATCAGATGATGTTGATGAAGGCGCTTCTGGAGCTATCCAATCAGACCAATAGGCAGATCATCGTCACCACCCACGTCCCTGCGTTGGCCGGCCTGATGCCCATCGACGGCATCCGTTACGTAACCAAGGACGAACACGGCGTCCCCATTGTAAAAATGCCAACCAAGGAAGTACTCACGGAAGCCGCCGAGAGTCTAGGCGTACTGCCCGAGACAGGAATGGAACGAGCAAAAGGGGTCGTCCTGGTGGAGGGCAAGTCCGACGTCACCTTCCTCCGTCACACTTCAAATACCCTCAAAGCAGGGGGATACCTCCCATCCAGCTTGGAAGACGCAGGAATCGTCCCGATCCTAATTGGTGGCTGTGGCAGCGTTAAGCATTGGGTAACCCTCAATCTTGCGGACGATCTTGGACTGCCTTGGTGTGTGTTTTTGGACTCCGACATTGGCGGAAGCCCGGAGCAGGTTGCAGCCATCTTGAAACGTAAGCAAGAAGTCGAGGGACAGGGACGAGCGTTCTACTCGACTCGTAAACGTGAGATCGAAAACTACTTGTGCCCCGACATGATCGATGCCCAAAGTGGAAAAAGAGTTACGTTCACAGACACTTGCGACGCCAAGAAAATCATCGGCAAGGCAGTTGGCATGAAGCCAGACGATGTGATTGACAAGTTCTGGCCGCTAATGACTGCTACGCAGATCATTGATCGCTCTACGTATCATGACAATGGTGTAGATCGCGCTGAACTCAAGGACCTGTTGGAGAATCTGCTCAAGCTAGTTGGGGAGCCCGCAGAATTCGGAAAAAATCGTACGCTAACAGTTCAAGCGTCCCGGCCACGCCTGACTGTAGCTTGTTGACTGGTCAATCTGTCTCGCGGGTAAAGCGATAGAACAAGTTCGGCTCGCTGACCACGTACAAATACCCTTCATCGTCGATGGTTACGCCTTCGGCTTGGGGTATACCTTTCAGCAAACCAGCAAACCCCCTCGCCAAGGAGCGGAAACTCACCACCTTGCCCTCGTCGGTCATTTCAATCAGCAGTTTCGACTCGTCGCTGAGCAGGATCAGATGGCCGCTCTGTTGATCGAATACAACCGAAGACAAGTCAGTGGCAAACACCTTGTCTTTTACTAGGTTGGACATGTCGCGGACGTGCAGGGAAACGCCTCCTTCCAGGCTGGCACGAAGGCCGCTCACTTCCAGTAATTGCCGGGGGTCACGCTCCTTGGTCACAAACAAACGATCACCTTTTAGGTCGTAGGCGAGCCCTTCAAGGCCTTTGTTGTCCTCCTTGCCAAGCGCCAAGGTTAGCGCTGAATACTGGTCTAGGCTCAATGGTCGATCAGGAGAAAGCTTACCGTATTCGTCGATGGGGATATCCACGATAACCAGGCTCTGCCGCCGCTCTTCGGCAATGACCAGTTGACCGTTGCCGGCATAGGACACCGCTTCCACGTCGTGGAAGCCATCCAGGCTGTAACGTCGCTCCACGTCACCGTCACGACTGAGGGCCAGCAGCTCGTTCGGGCCATTGGTAACCGCCCACAGCAGATTTAGGTCAGGATCGAAGGTCAGGCCCGAAAGGTTGTTGTCCACACCGGGAACCGCCTTAGCATCCAGCTCAACCCGATAGCCAGGCAGCCACACAGAGCGCTCCTGCCAATCGTCTGTGTGCCAGTGGGTCTTGATCCAAAAGTACAGACGATCATCAAGGTGATGAGTACGTACTTGGAATACGGTGAGCAACACAAGGCATACAAGCGCCCACATCCAAACACTTACTTTCCGTGTTCGGCCCAGCCAGTTTTTAGCCATCAAATACATTAGAAGCCTCGTTAAATCAGACTGACGCCACGAGCCGTGATGGTTTCAACCCGACTCGGCGCGGCTGGCACAGGTGATACACAACGGCGTGGCCGGATCGAACTCCAGACGGCCCGAGGCGATCAACTCGCCGCATTGGTTACACCAGCCATAGTCGCCCTCGTGCCAGCGCTTGAGGGCCAGTTGGAGACGGACACGTTCATGCCGTGCACGACTGCGGATCGCATCGTTCATCGCTTGTTGCTGGAGTGCGTCCATTCTCGATAGACGCCCCACCTTGCTTTGATCCAGCTCTACCGATTGCGAGCGAGACTCAGCGTCTCCCAGCAATCGATCCAGCTCGGCAGCCCGCTGTTCCAGTAGGGTCTTGAAATGGGCAAGATCGAGGGCGTCGTCCAGGCTCATTAGCGCAGCAGTAACAGCGGACTGGTGGTGGTACGGAGCATGCTGGTAGTGGTGCTGCCGACCAGGAACTGCCGGATACGTGAGTGTCCATAAGCCCCCATCACTAGCAGATCGATGCCATGCTCTTTCTGATAGGCGTGCAGGGTACGTTCTATTTCACCGCTCCGAGTCTCAGCGCGAACGGTAAATCCGGCGTTGATCAGCACTTTCTGCGCCCAGTCCAGCTGCGCGGACGCTTCGTCGTTCACGGGCCCAACCATGACCAGATGGATCGGCAGCCCCTTCAGCAGCGGGCTGGCTGCCAGCATCTCCACACCCTTGCGGGTTGTAGCGCCGCCATCGAATGCCAGCATCGCGCTCTTGGGCTTTTGGAAGTTGGCCGGGGTGACCAGGATTGGCCGGTGCATGATACGAATAACGCTTTCCAGCTGGCTTCCGACATGCTGACTCAGACCGCCACTAGACTCGCCCTGGCGACCGATAACCAGCAAGCGCGTTTCACTTTGCAGCTCTTGCAAGCTCTCCAGTAAATCGCCATGTCGCTGCTTGGACTCCGGTGCGCGCACACCATCATTCACGGCCCGTTCTTTCGCGGCTGCAAGCATGATTCGCCCTTGTTCAAGGGCCAACTTGCCGCGCTGTTCATCCAGGGAAGCAAGCTCATCAAGCAGGTGCTCGCGGCTGCCAAGGCCAATGTTGCCACTCAAATCTGCTGCAACCGGATACTGGCGCTGATCCAGCACATGCAGGAAGGTCAGCGGCGCTTCCAGGCTCAGACTGGCCCAGGCCGCGTAGTCGCAAACAGCTGGAGCCGAGGTGGAACCGTCGATACAGGCAATTACGTGGGTCATTGTTGTTCTCCTTCTCAGTGGCCCATGAGTTGATCAATGGCGTCAGGTTTATCGTGAACACCAAAGCGATCCACGATAGTGGCGCTGGCCTCGTTTAAGCCCAGCACTTCGACTTCAGTACCTTCACGGCGGAACTTAATGACTACCTTGTCCAGGGCTGCAACAGCGGTGATATCCCAGAAGTGTGCACGATTCAGGTCGATGGTTACCTTGTTCAGGGCTTCCTTGAAGTCGAAGGCTGCGACGAACTTGTCAGCCGAGCTGAAGAACACCTGACCGGTGACGTTATAGCTACGATGCTCGCCGGCTTCGTCCAGCGAAGAACTGATCGCCATGTAATGGCCAACCTTGTTGGCGAAGAACATCGCAGCCAGTAGCACGCCGGCTAACACGCCGAAGGCCAGGTTGTGGGTGGCCACCACGACCACCACGGTGACGACCATGACAATGTTGGTCGACAACGGATGCTTCTTCAGGTTGCGCAGCGAATCCCAACTGAAGGTGCCGATGGACACCATGATCATCACTGCCACCAGCGCAGCCATTGGGATCTGCTTCAGCCAGTCGCCGAGGAAAACCACCATCAGCAGCAGAAATACGCCTGCGGCAAGAGACGACAGGCGAGAACGACCGCCGGATTTCACGTTAATGATCGACTGACCAATCATCGCGCAGCCAGCCATACCGCCGATCAGACCCGAAGCAATGTTGGCCACGCCCTGGCCCTTGCACTCGCGGTTCTTGTCACTCGGGGTGTCGGTCAGGTCGTCGACAATGGTCGCGGTCATCATCGACTCCAACAGACCGACCACAGCCAGTGCTGCCGAATAAGGAAAGATGATGGCCAGCGTCTCGAATGTCAGCGGCACATCAGGCCAGAGGAAGATCGGTAGCGTATCCGGCAGTTCACCCATATCACCGACCGTGCGGATATCCAGACCAACCGACATGGCGACGGCGGTCAGCACGATGATGCACACCAGCGGCGATGGGATGAGCTTGCCGATCTTGGGGACATAGGGGAACAGATAGATGATGCCGAGGCCTGCGGCTGTCATGGCGTAGACGTGCCAGGTGACATTAGTCAGCTCGGGCAGCTGAGCCATGAAAATCAGGATCGCCAGTGCATTGACAAAACCGGTCACCACCGAGCGCGAGACGAAGCGCATCAGCGATCCGAGCTTCAGGTAGCCAGCAGCAATTTGTAGCACGCCACATAGCAGCGTGGCGGCCAGCAGATATTCAAGACCATGGTTCTTGACCAGAGTCACCATCAGCAGTGCCATGGCACCCGTTGCGGCCGAAATCATGCCTGGGCGGCCACCGACAAAGGCGATCACCACAGCGATACAGAAAGAGGCGTAAAGGCCGACCTTAGGGTCAACGCCAGCAATGATCGAGAAGGCGATGGCTTCAGGGATTAGGGCCAGTGCGACCACAAGACCGGCGAGGATGTCGCCACGGATGTTGGATAACCAGGTTTGTTTTAACGAGTGGAGCATCAGAATTCCCAAGGCAATGGATCGCGCAGCACAGCATGGCGCAGGCCAAGTGCAGCTGGTCGATACGAGGTCAAATGTCGGATGTAGAGGAGCTGTGGCGGGTGTTAAAACCTAAAGCACAGCAGAAAGCGACCGCTGGCAGAGCAAGCAGTCACAGATGATGCGGGGGGGCGAAGCGCTATGGCGGCGTAGGCAGCCAGATCATGTTTTGCAGGGTAAGCATGAGGTCTTATCGAGTGTCTTTAGTAACTCAATGGCCGCAACAGTCTACAGGAAGAGGGCAATTTCTGCGAGTCACCCCCGGACTAGGGCGTCCTGTTTGGATGTCAGCCTGAGCTATACCCTAACTGGATGTCAGGCAAGGCGCATCACGCCGTCAGAATAGAGTCCGCTTTCACATTCTTTGACACATGCTTGCCAAGGTCATAGATTTCAGCCTGACAAATTCAAGGCTTCGGGCGCAATGGAACCAAAAACCAACGCAAGCCCTGCCGCCCATCCAGCCCATGGAGGCATCTTGCAGGGACAACGCATCGGTTACGTCCGGGTCAGCAGCTTCGACCAGAACCCGGAACGCCAACTTGAACAGGTCGAGGTCGGCAAGCTGTTCACCGACAAAGCCTCGGGCAAGGACACCCAGCGTCCCCAGCTGGAGGCCATGCTCGGTTTCGTTCGCGAAGGCGACACCGTGGTGGTGCACAGCATGGATCGCCTGGCACGAAACCTCGATGATTTGCGCCGCCTGGTGCAGAAGCTGACCCAGCGCGGTGTGCGCATCGAGTTCTTGAAGGAAGGCCTGGTGTTCACCGGCGAGGACTCGCCGATGGCCAACCTGATGCTGTCGGTCATGGGGGCCTTTGCCGAGTTTGAGCGCGCCCTGATTCGCGAGCGGCAGCGCGAGGGCATCGCCCTGGCCAAGCAGCGCGGTGCCTACCGGGGCCGCAAGAAAGCCCTCTCCGACGAGCAAGCCATCACGCTGCGGCAGCGGGCCGCTGCGGGCGAGCCGAAGGCGCAGCTCGCCCGCGAGTTCGGCATCAGCCGAGAAACCCTCTATCAGTACCTTCGCAAGGACGACTGAACCATGCCGCGTCGCTCGATTCTCTCGGCTACGGAGCGCGACACCTTGCTTGCGTTGCCGGAAAGCCAGGATGACCTGATCCGCTACTACACCTTCAACGACTCCGACCTGTCGCTGATCCGCCAGCGGCGCGGCGACGCCAACCGCCTGGGCTTCGCGGTGCAGCTCAGCCTGCTGCGCTACCCCGGCTATGCGTTGGGCACCGACAGCGAGCCGCCCGAGCCGGTCATCCAGTGGGTGGCCAAGCAAGTTCAGGCCGACCCGGCGAGTTGGTTGAAGTACGGCGAACGCGACGTGACTCGCCGCGAGCACGCCCAGGAACTGCGCACCTACCTACAACTGGCCCCGTTCGGCCTGTCCGACTTCCGCGCCCTGGTGCGCGAGCTGACCGAGTTGGCCCAGCAGACCGACAAGGGCTTACTGCTGGCCGGTCAGGCCCTGGAGAGCCTGCGACAGAAGCGGCGCATTCTGCCGGCGTTGAGCGTAATTGATCGAGCTTGTTCGGAGGCCATTGCGCGGGCCAATCGCCGAGTCTACCGCGCCCTGGTCGAACCACTTACGGACTCGCATCGGGCCAAGCTGGACGAGCTGTTGAAGCTCAAGGCCGGCAGCAGCATCACCTGGTTGACCTGGCTGCGACAGGCACCGCTGAAACCGAACTCCCGCCACATGCTCGAACACATCGAGCGGCTGAAGACATTTCAGCTGGTGGACTTGCCCGAAGGCCTGGGCCGACACATCCACCAGAACCGCCTGCTCAAGCTGGCCCGCGAGGGTGGGCAGATGACGCCCAAAGACCTCGGCAAGTTCGAGCCGCAGCGACGCTACGCGACCCTGGCCGCCGTGGTGCTGGAGAGCACCGCGACGGTGATTGATGAGTTGGTCGATCTGCACGACCGTATCCTGGTCAAGCTGTTCAGCAGCGCGAAGCACAAGCATCAGCAGCAGTTCCAGAAGCAGGGCAAGGCGATCAACGACAAGGTGCGCCTGTACTCGAAGATCGGCCAGGCTCTGCTGGAAGCCAAGGAAAGCGGTAGCGATCCCTATGCCGCCATTGAGGCGGTGATTCCCTGGGACGAGTTCACCGAGAGCGTCAGCGAGGCCGAGCTGCTGGCCCGGCCGGAAGGCTTCGACCATCTGCACCTGGTCGGCGAGAACTTCGCCACTCTGCGCCGTTACACGCCGGCCTTGCTGGAGGTGCTGGAACTGCGCGCTGCCCCGGCTGCGCAAGGCGTGCTGGCAGCCGTGCAGACCCTGAGCGAGATGAACGCCTACAACCTGCGCAAGGTGCCGGCCGATGCGCCCACCGCCTTCATCAAGCCGCGCTGGAAGCCGCTAGTGATAACCCCGGAAGGCCTCGACCGGCGCTTCTACGAAATCTGCGCCCTGTCCGAGCTGAAGAACGCGCTGCGCTCCGGTGACATCTGGGTCAAGGGCTCGCGGCAGTTCCGCGACTTCGACGACTACCTGCTGCCGGCAGAGAGGTTCGCCGCGCTCAAGCATGCGCAGGCTCTGCCCCTGGCGATCAACCCGAACAGCAACCAGTACCTGGAAGAGCGCTTGCAGCTGCTGGACGAGCAGCTGGCCACCGTCACCCGCCTGGCCAAGGACAACGAGCTGCCCGATGCCATCCTCACCGAGTCCGGGCTGAAGATCACCCCGCTGGATTCCGCGGTGCCCAATACCGCGCAGGCGCTGATCGACCAGACCAGCCATTTGCTGCCGCGCATCAAGATCACCGAACTGCTGATGGACGTGGACGACTGGACGGGCTTCAGCCGCCACTTCACACACCTGAAGGACGGTGCCGAGGCCAAAGACCGGACATTGCTGCTGTCAGCGATCCTGGGCGATGCAATCAACCTCGGGCTGACCAAGATGGCCGAGTCGAGCCCCGGCCTGACCTACGCCAAGCTGTCCTGGCTGCAAGCCTGGCACATCCGAGACGAAACCTACTCGGCGGCCCTGGCCGAGCTGGTCAACCACCAGTACCGTCATACCTTCGCCGCTCACTGGGGCGACGGCACGACCTCTTCTTCCGATGGCCAGCGCTTCCGGGCGGGTGGTCGAGGCGAAAGCACCGGCCACGTCAACCCGAAGTACGGCAGCGAGCCGGGGCGGCTGTTCTACACCCACATCTCCGACCAGTACGCACCGTTCAGCACCCGCGTGGTGAATGTCGGCGTGCGCGACTCTACCTATGTGCTCGACGGTCTGCTGTACCACGAGTCCGACTTGCGGATCGAGGAGCACTACACTGACACGGCTGGCTTCACCGATCATGTCTTCGCCCTGATGCACCTGCTGGGCTTCCGCTTCGCACCGCGCATCCGCGACCTCGGAGAAACCAAGCTGTATGTTCCGAATAGCGTCCAGGACTACCCGACATTGCGCCCAATGGTTGGCGGCACCCTGAACATCAAGCACGTCCGCGCCCATTGGGACGACATCCTGCGCCTGGCCAGCTCGATCAAGCAGGGCACGGTCACCGCCTCGCTGATGCTGCGCAAGCTCGGCAGCTATCCGCGCCAGAACGGCCTGGCCGTGGCCCTGCGCGAGCTGGGCCGGATCGAGCGCACGCTTTTCATCCTCGATTGGTTGCAAAGCGTCGAGCTGCGCCGGCGCGTGCATGCTGGACTGAACAAGGGCGAAGCCCGCAACTCCCTGGCCAGGGCGGTGTTCTTCAACCGCCTCGGCGAGATCAGGGATCGGAGCTTCGAGCAGCAGCGCTACCGGGCCAGTGGCCTCAACCTGGTGACGGCCGCCATCGTGTTGTGGAACACGGTGTACTTGGAGCGCGCCACCCAGGCGATGGGCGATGCGGGGAAGTCGGTGGATGGTGAGCTGCTGCAATACCTGTCGCCGCTGGGGTGGGAGCACATCAATCTGACCGGCGATTATGTCTGGCGGCAGAGCCGCAGGCTGGAGGACGGGAAGTTTCGGCCGCTAAGGCTGCCCGGAAAACCTTAGCGTACGATTTTTTCCGTTTTCTCTATTCGCCCCTAGTTGCCTGAACTCTGCAACTGCTAACGAGCCTTACAGGCAGCAGTCGCTGCGCGGCCGTACGCTTCGGATTGACATCGGACGGCCGCACCCAACCTATTTCGAACCAAATCGAAACAAGATGTCGCCCAACCCGCGACCTTCGTAACACCCATGCCACCTTCCCGGTATGACGACGGCGCGTCAGGTAAGAGGTCGATAAAATCAAGCTATGTGGCCGTACCCATGACGACGAAGCTCTAGAACGAGAGCGAGATGGACGCCCACCTCAGCATGTGCCTTCTCTGTCATTCCGATCTGGTGTCCAACACGGCTTCTGCATGTCGATCAGCTCGTCGTTGGTCATCCCGTAACACTCTGGGAAAAGGATTCAGGTATCCTAGATCGTTTGCGGGAACCCCACGTGTCGCCCTCAAGGCAGCCCCAAATACCCTAAAGCATGCCATCAAATTGCAGATGGCCATGGCAACGGGATCCCCGTGAAAGCACTTTTTCTACGGCATTTACCGCAATCGACGAGGTAGACGATGCACCCGCAGCCAATTTTCTTTCAGGCTTCGTTCCCTTTGGTGGAGTGCCCAATTGCCACTGCGACGGAAGCCTTGGCATCGGGTGGTGGCATCGAAGCACTAGGTGCGATTTTTACTCGTATCGAGGTCGTGAATTTTATTTTGGATCTCGCTGGGTATACCTGTGATCAGCCGCTCCACAAACAAAGATTGCTAGAGCCATCGTTCGGCGCAGGCGACTTCCTCTTGCCTGCCATTGAGCGCTTGCTAACTGCTTGGCGCGCAGATGAGGAGAGAGAGTCTGGTATTGAAGGGTTAGCAAATGCAATCTGTGCCGTTGAGCTTCATCGCGACACTTTTAGCAGAACTTATTCGGCAGTAATCGACCTACTTGCACAGAATGGATTTTCACCAGATTCAGCTGAGAAACTAGCCGACGGCTGGCTAATTCAGGATGACTTCCTGCTTCAGTCCTTCGAAGAAGGCTTTGACTATGTTGTAGGTAACCCACCGTACGTGAGGCAAGAGCTCATACCCGCACCGCTGCTCGCGGAATATCGTCGCCGCTACAAAACCCTATATGACCGTGCTGACCTGTATGTTCCCTTCATCGAGCGCTCACTGTCACTTCTGACTAAATGCGGGAATTTAGGCTTCATATGTGCAGATCGCTGGATGAAAAACAAATACGGTGGCCCTCTGCGCCAGATGGTTGCTGACAGTTTTCACCTTAAGGTCTATGTGGATATGACAGACGCACCTGCATTCCATACGGATGTCGTCGCCTATCCCGCAGTAACGATTATATCTAGAGAGAAAGCGGGAAAAACGATGGTTGCGCATCGGCCAGCCATTGAAAAAGCCAGCCTGACAGCGTTAACGCATAAACTTTTAGCTAAAGAGCAAACAGCACAATCGGCAGATGTTAGGGAAATAGCTAAAGTTACCAACGGGTCTGACCCATGGCTATTGGAATCATCTGACCAAATCGCTCTGATACGTAGGCTGGAGAATGAATTCCCCTGCTTGGAGGACTCAGGCTGCAAAGTAGGCATAGGCGTAGCTACAGGTGCAGACAAAGCCTTTATTGGTCCATTTAACTCACTAGATGTTGAACCAGATAGAAAGCTTCCGCTTGCGACTACAAAAGACATAGTTTCAGGGGAAGTAGCATGGACGGGGCTTGGCGTAATAAACCCATTCAAGGATGAGGGTGGGCTTGTCGACCTGGAAAATTATCCTCGATTAAAAAAATACCTAGAGGCACGCCGGGACGTTATTGCAAATCGTCATTGCGCGAAAAAAACACCCGCTAGCTGGTATAAAACCATTGATAGAATCACTCCTTCACTAACTAGCAAACAAAAGCTTCTAATCCCTGATATCAAAGGAGAAGCTCACGTTGTCTATGAGGCAGGGGAGCTTTACCCACACCACAATTTGTATGTTGTGACATCGGAGTCTTGGAACTTACGAGCATTGCAAGCTGTTCTGATGTCAGCCGTATCTAGGCTATTCGTAGCGACGTACTCTACGAAAATGCGAGGTGGCTTCCTTAGATTCCAGGCTCAGTATCTTCGGAGAATTAGACTTCCCCTCTGGGAAAGTATTCCCGAAGAGCTGCAAAGAGAACTAATCTACGCTGCAGAAAGCCTAGACATCAACGCCTGCAATGTGGCGACATTCAAAATTTATCGCATGACTACAGAAGAAATCAGATCAATCGGCGGGTAGTGCCAGCTGTAGTACTAAAGATCTAATTAAGGGAATAAACGTGAATTTTGACTGGCTAGATGAACGAGTTAAAGACGCCATTGGCAAATTTTGGACTACGCGTGATGGTGGCAAGGGTGTCTTGGCGGGAAAAACACTGGACGCTTTCGTTCACATCATAGAGAAGACTGTCCAAGATAGTGGCCTGAAAGACGCTAAAGCATACACTGGCAAAAATACGTCGCAACTCCCCGGTTTCTTTAGGCCGCACAAGTGCTGGGACGTAGTGGTGATAGACAACGGCAAGCTTATTGCGGCGGTTGAATTTAAGTCTCAAGTCGGGTCAATCGGCAACAACTTCAACAATCGTACCGAAGAGGTTCTAGGTAGCAGCTTAGACCTTCGAACAGCCATTGAGGAGTCTGCATTCGGTGAAGACGCCAACATATTTACAGGATATATTATCGTAGTAGAGGACAGTGCCGAAAGCCGTAAAACCCCAAACATAAACATGTCATATTTTCCTGTCATGAGTGGTTTTCTACTAGACGAGTCTGCACGAGAGACTTCTTACATACCGCGTGAAGACACAACCTATCCACGAGTTAAAGGAATATCGTACATTGATCGGTACGATGTGATGTGTAAAAGATTAATGATGAAAGGCTTGTATACCGCCACCGCTCTAATAGCAGCGCCTAAAGAAACACCCAGCAACGGAAGCTACACCAGCATTAGCGCCCAAACCAGTATGCAAACATTTATCTTAAAACTTGCAAAACACTGCGAAGTCATCGACAACATAAACCAACAGAAAATATAATCACTTATTAGGTTTACCGATACAGATCAGCAGCCACGTGCTAAATGAAAATGCGCGAAAACTCCTAGTTAACGCGCACTGATCTACGCGCCCTGTTGTTGGGTGAGCAGACCGAGCACTCACCCAACAATTTAAACACGGCACACCTCGGCCATCGTTAGCGCATACTGTAAGTCGGAAAATGCATTAAATGCTAACCCACATCCGAGACAATTGCGTTGAAAGCGCTAAGGGTTACCGGCCATCTTACGAGCATAATTACGATCACTGAGATCCTTCTTCGGATCTGCTTTGGCCCAAACCATCGGCTTATCACAATTCATGCAGATCAACATCTGTTTGTCGCTGCTTAAAGAATAGAGCTTCGTGGCGGAGCCTTCTCCGACCTTCAAACCGGCATCTGTCACCTCAAAACCTGGAAGCTCATAGCTAAGGCGATCCATTGTTTCGTACTTGAAAGACCAAACTCTGATATGTTTGCTGCGCCAGACCCCCATGATAGTCAAGGGATCATGCTTCGTAGCCCGCTGATAAACCCAATCACCTTCGAACGGCGTCACCTTCCGAGCTTCCATATCCCGACGCCCCTTCTCCAAAGCCTCCTTCTGCATCTTCTCTAGCTCAGCATTCAAGGCCTCTTCTCTTTTGCGGGCTTGTTCCTTGAGTAGCTGATCTACGTCATACGGCCCTTTCGGGTCATAATTCCAGACAAGACCATCCGCCCTCATACCGAGCACCTTACAGTTGAGGCAGTCCAAGCTCCGCTCATCAACGTTACGCTTCATCACCAGTCGTAACGAGCTATTTTTATCGTCAAGTAGGAGCTTCCCATCCTTTTGCGAAACGTTGAGCTTGCCCACCGGTTTTATCCCCGACGCGACAATATCTGCGAAGAGCTCTGCCTCATTGCCATGGATATTCAGCACCATAGCGCCTTTTGAGCTTGTCTCTTGATATCTATAAGCCCCAGTGAAATCCTCGCCACCGCATCCAGTAATGGCGGTACCTGCAACAGCCACTGAAGCAAATTTAAACAGCGTACGCATAACATTCTTCCATTGAGTAATTATCGCCTAAAGGCGATGCGTCACAGAGCGATATCACTTTAACATCACCGACCTAGGTGATGTGGCTCCATGTGATTGAGTTGCGCGATAAAGAGCTCGGCGCGAAATTCGTCCAGCCGCAACAGCATCGGCATACGGTACAAGCGCAGGACGTTACCCTCTCTGGCGATGAGCACAGACCGCGCAACAGAAGCCGACCACCTCATAGCTGGAAACAAACAGCTCACGATCACCAGCTCGTCTAGATTTGCGCGCATCATTGATTGCGCCCCCTCCGCTCTAGCCACTCAGCCAAAACCCACAGCGCAATCCCCACCACCCACAGCACGACAATGACCCAGGATGGTGCCGACCAGTGAGAGCCCACACAGAAGCCTGCAGCTGCAAGCCCAAGACACATCAAAACCGTTCTCATACGGAGCGCCTCCTATCATGGTGAGTGGCCACGCTATCCGATGATTTCGTGTGTCATCGCCCCTCCAACAAAAATCGCCAACTCCCATGCTGGGGATTGGCCACAGTATGCTGGTGGGATTTGAGTGGCAGTCAGTGGCGTCATTACACCTCCGCTATGACTGCCGGTAGAATCTCAGTGGTTTTTTGAAGATTCCCAGAGAACGCGTAGATCGAACTCAGGTGCGAGCGACGCCCACGCTGGGTAATCTCATAACCCGGACAAAGGCCCCTGAGGGATTCATAACGCTTTTTCTGGGTATGACTCAGGCCCCCCGAATCCAAATGCGGGGTGTGTTGCTGATTGCCGAAGGCGTGATGATGGTGGGTCGTGCTGGCGTGCCTCACCGTTGGTGACGTCATCGCCAGCACCAGAACGGTCGTTGCCGTCCCTCTTACCCGAAAGCTTCTATGAGCCTCAGCCAATCGTGAGCGGTATCACGAGCTGCCCTGCCGCAGAGGGCTGGAGGCTGGAGGCTGGAGGCTGGAGGCGCAGCCATTGAGCTATGGTGGCTGGGATTTTCTAAGCGATGTTAGCTGCGAAAGCTTCCTTAAATTTCGCCATATCTATTTGGAGGCTGTTCATCTGATCGACCAGCATTGCCTGCCTTGCTTCTAGAATGTAAATTCTAAGTGGCATTGTCGATTCAATATTATACATGCTTGGAACAGAAGAGACCTCTACAGGTCGCAATAGAAAATCACTCCTAGTTACTTCATCCACCAGATAGATAAGTCGTTCCTTACAGCCAACCAGACCAAACGCTAAATACATCCCCTTTGAAACCCCCAAAACATTAATTCTCTTACCACTTTCTTCACTGGGAAAAAAGCTAGCAATTTGGATTTTCTCTCCACGCCGATAAACTATCCCGCCCCACGATTTCTTATTTATGAATCCAGGCATGTTATTAGCAAAAGGACTCTCAATAAATCCATCATCATCGATAAGAATTTTGCGCATGTTATTGAACCAAGTCCGCGAGTAGTCGAGTCAGCATAAGGATACCGCCCTCGCCTCACAACCGAAGTCCTCACAGTTACTCGGTGGTGACACCTGATACCCTGAGATACCATGGCTGCCTTCCAAAAAGGACAGCAGGTTCATGAGCGAGAAACCAGATCAGGAAGATACCCTCACCTCAGGCATCGTACGCAGTTTCATGCCCGAGAAGGGGTTTGGCTTCATCCAAGGAGATGATGGACGCAGCTACTTCGTCCACATCAAAAACGTAGAGGGCGGAGAGCTGTTCGATGGGCAGTCAGTAGCATTTGAAGGGCAGCCGGGTCCGAAAGGATACAGAGCAGTGAGGGTCAAACCAGGAGAGCGCCCACCGCCTCCAGGCTATGCCTACGAGTCTCCGAATCACTTCATATGGACAAGAGATTCGAAGGCACGTGGTTTCGACACCATTTTCACTTTTGGGAGTGGCTGGGCTGAATCCAACAATCCAAATGAGGCTCGGGCTCTACTAGAGAAAGCAAGCATGGAGCGCGGAGGCAACGCCGTCTTGAATGTACAGCTTGAGAAGTACAGCCGCAGTGATGGCTGCTCCAACTATCACTACACCGTGCACCGTTTCACAGGCGACTACGCGAATGTCCAGAAAATCGTGACCACCACGGATCAAAACTGGATAGCAGTCTGCGCTCAATGGGAGCGGGATGTTTTGGCTCGCATCGAAAATGAAAACGCCCAGATCACAAGTTGGGATAGCGGCGTAACCAGCCTGGTACCACCCGGAGCATTCAAACACGGAGCTATTCTGCTCTTGAGCTGGACGGCCACCTTCATAAAAATCCTGGGCCTCGCCATTTTGGCCTTAGCTAAGCAGATGCGTCGCTAGCAGGATCAAAGGCCTCAACTCCTCATAGCGTGAATGCAAAGTCGGCTGAAGCTGTCACCGTAAAAACTCCCCACACAGGATGTGCTCAGCACATCTGACTGAATACTGTCCCCTATCGCGTCACAACGCTTTGTGCCCGCTATGTAACGCGCCTTCTTGGCGCGTTACATAGCGGGCACACTCGACCATTCCAATTTGACGCAACAAATACAACGCAGCGACATTGCGTTGTTTGGCCATCCCCATTTCCGTAAGCTGAACACGAACCAAACCGCACTGCCCGGTGGTCTCGTTACCCGTGTGACTCACGGGTTGGGACTGTGGCAGGGGGCCCGGCCTGCGTCATCGCGGGCCCTAGCCCATCGGCCATACCTGCGTCATCGCGTGTGTGCCCGTGTTAACGCCGACTATGTGTCGGAACCATCAACGACCAATCACCAAAGGAGAAAAGACAACCCAACATAATCAGCCAGATCCAATGGCAGCCGAACCTGAGCGGACACTCAGGAACTCACTCGGAGACTCCGAGTAGGCGTGAACAGTCCCCGCCTGCATCTGATGCAAAGGGGGGCGAACAGGCACACATCGAACCATCTGCGGATGGTGTGCCGCTGAACCACTATCGGTCAGGAGTTCTTACACCCGGATGGAGAGAACCACATGAGCGATTTCGATGCGCAGAGTATTACTGCACGCCTAAAAGCCGAGTCTAGGATTCGAAGAAAACCGCGAACATACGCCCAGCGTCGTTCATTGTTGGACAACTACAAGTATGAGCTGTTGCAACTCGATCAAGCAGGTTGCAATGGCAGTGAACTGCAACGCTGGGTAGCTGAAAAAGGCATCAAGATCCAACGCTCGACCGTGCACCGATGGCTACACCGGAACCGACAAAGTGGCTAAGTTTGCCAAGCCGGCGAAGCAAGCTGCATCGGTGATGAAAAAGCTCCAGGGCACCTACATCCGTTCGGTGGGCACTGTCCGTAACTATGAGCAGCGATTGGTACGCATCACCGCTTACCTGCGCGAGCATCGCTTAGGCAGCCTCCGTGGAATGACACCTGACCGCGCTATTAGCTACCTCCAGCAACGAGCCACGACCGTAGGCCAGAAAACTTTGGATATGGAGCGTCAGGCTCTCCAAGCGATGATGCAACACGTCACCCTCCAGCTGCCACCAGGCAAGACACTAGAAGTAGTCAAGAGCAGCGCGACTGCTCGCACGAGCACAAAGAAGCACCCGACGCTGGGTCGCCGCTTGGCCGACCAAGCACGAGCATATAACCGCGAGCAGATTACGCTGATCGCATCTCGCCAAGCTCCGCACAACGCTCTTGCGACAGAGATTGCGTACGCAGCTGGTCTCCGTGCTCATGAATTGCTGAGCCTGCAGAGGACTCATCGGCGTGGAGCGGATGAACGTCCGGCGCACGGGATGAAATTCGCGGGAATTCGGGAAACCACGATCAGCTACACCGTTCACGGCAAGGGTGGACTGGTTCGCGAGGTGCGTATCCCGATTCCACTGGCTCAACGCTTGGAAAGGAGCCGGCTGGCAGCGCCGCGCGTCATAAAGGATCGCGGCATCAACTACCAGCAATTCTATGAGATCGGCGGCGGACAGCCGTGGAGCAAAAGCGTTAGCACTGCCTCGAGGCAGGCTCTCGGCTGGTCAAATGGCGCCCACGGATTACGACACACGTACGCTCAAGAGCGAATGGCTTCACTACAACGTCAACTCACACGGAAACAAGCACTGGAGGTGGTTTCACAGGAACTGGGCCACTTCCGCCCAGAAATTAGCGAGGTCTATCTACGTTGATCACCACCGTCGAAGCGAACCTGACTCACAGCAGCTTTCTCTTCGTTTTCGGTACGTCACTGATTCTCATCGTTGTGCATCTCCTTCTCCTTGCCGAAAGCAGAAAGGCGAGAGCGCAATCTCAAATCAACGCTTTCAAGCAGAGCCTGGCTAGCATGTGAGGAAGCTATGTTTTACAGGGTTTTTGAAGGATTCAAAGCTTTAGACCTGAAAAGGCCGATTAATCCCTTATTTTTCAACGATATAAAAATTTCAGGAGTGGGCAATGGACGGGCCCTAGTGGTTAATCGACGGAAAATGGTGTGCAATGGACGGAATGTGGTGGGTAATAGACGGGTTATCCACAGCCTGAATCCCAGCCTCGTCGTGTCATGATCAGTTGCGGCCCGGATTGTCCAGCCTCCTCGTATAATTCATATTCAGGGAGATTATTCAACCTGATTAGAACCCTTAGAGTTCGACAGAACTCCTTAAAGCTTGTAACCCCGCTTCGCTCATAAACGGTTCTAAATCCCCACCGAGCCCTATCATTCCCCGCTGCACGTCGAGCCAAACGATAAATAAAGCGCCCAATAGCTGATTCGATTAGAAAATAGTCTGCACCGACAGTGAGAACTGTAGATTTTGGACTGCGCGTCACTTGCGAGTAGATCCAATTAGGCGCCTCAATTTCAACGCGATCTAGTCTGCCGCTGCCTGTGACGGAAAGCACACGATACCCACTAATAAGGCTTTCACTTTTCACCTCACGCATTATGAGCTTACTCTTATGTACAGCACGAGAAACCACACTTTTAATTACGGTTCCCTTTAAGCGATCCAATGCTGACTCAATTCTTCCCGACTGACCACCACCATCGCCGCGCTGACTAAACCTCAGCATATCCGAGACATGCATGGTAAAAACACGACTCGGCATTGCGCTGTGGCCTTTTTTATGGCGATTCATCGATTCGGTCAAATGCGATATCAACATCAACACAATATCGTAGTCCCAGATCGTTGCCATCCCATCTGGCCCTGCCTTCACCTCGACATAGCCATCTTTCAAGTTATACCGTATAACTTCACCTGCACGCTTTTCCTTTTTGGACATTCGAAACAGCGCAATGTCCATAAAGTGTCGACTATCTTTGGCCGCGATGCTTTCAGCTGTTACAAAAAAATCAACTAGCTCTACTTCTTCCGCGCTTTTACTTATGCTAGCTTCACGACACCTAGAATTTAATTCCTCCCAGGACTCACCAGGACGAGCTTGATCTTGGATTCGCGTCCCACTAACCCTAGCCTTAACTTGCGCCCAGGACTCACCTGGACGCGCCTCCTTTAGTAATCGTTCATGACTGGATGACAATTTGCATCATCCCTGCGACGCGTTAATTTTCTCAGCGATCCACGCATTCACATGCTCCGCTGGCCATGCCACAGAATTCGCTCCGAGAGAGATTCCAGGAGGAAACTCACCGGCTCGAATCAAGCGGTAGATCTGAGACTTGCTCAGCCCCACAAGGGCACAGACTCCCGGCAGGCGAAGCAGTAGAGGTGAGACAGGTTGGATAGCCATCTTGGCGGATCTCCTTGGAACCGGATTGGATGGCTATCGATTGAATGGCACCTGAGGCTGTGAGTCTTGGCAATTGCCATTTTTACAGGGAAATGCCAAAAAAACTCTAGCGAGGTTTCTTTGTACCCTTACGAAAACTATCATCCATGTATTTTTCTAGCGTTTTATGACTTCTAGGCATATCGGCTTCCGCGGCATCTGCAAGGTTTAAAATTGTCGTGCACAGGTTATATATTGAACTAGAGTCATGTAGCCTAGCGGCACGTAACTTGATAGTATCAGCACGCATTCTGGCCTTATCATCTACAGGCTGCTCAGTGTGAGCCCTGTCAACTTCCTTAATCAAATCAACCAAACCACTGATTATCTGACCAATCGACGCCATCTCTTTTGCCCGAGACGCCTTCCCTTCATTACTGATTTCGATTTTTGCACTAGCCTCCTCAACCAGAAAGTATTTAGGAACTTCAATTCCTGCCTGCCCAAACCACTCAGCCAAAGTCTTCTTGGACAAGAATATTAGGCCTGCCGGCACATCCCTAGTATCTCGACAACTTTCAGAGTATGTAGTAACAAGATCAAACCCTTCCTTAGATACAGAACCATACAAACCATAAAAATAGTTCAAGACACCTTCAAAAAAAAGCTTATATTTTCGAATCGAATGTCGCGAAGAATCTACCCTCCCGACCCAGAATACATGGCTAGGCAGTGCAAACCTTCCTTGGGCCTTATACTCTTGGTGTAGCTCGCCAATCAACTCATGTAGAGCGTGCGCTGCATCGGGAACATCAACGCCGTAATATTTAGCATATTCAGAAACCAGCTCAGGCAGACGTATTTCATCACTCATACGGCACTCTCCCTCATCTTTCTATAAGCGTCAGTAGTTGACGACAATTCATCAAGATGATCGGCATACCATTGAAGCATTTCGCGACGCCCCTCTAAGTACTGAGCGTGGTTATAGGTGCCGCGAATACTATTTTTGTCTACATGTGCAAGCTGAGTTTCAACCCACTCACTGCGATACCCCTGCTCATGCAGAGTGGTGGACATCGTGTGGCGGAATCCGTGTCCAGTAGCCCTGCCATCGTAGCCGGAGCGCTTGAGCAATTGATTAATAGCAGCTTCGCTCATCGCCTTCGCCGGATCGTTCCGACCTGGGAAGGCAAGCGTGTAGCCGCCTGTAATGCCTTGGAGTTCACACAAAGCGGCGATTGCTTGCTTGGACAAAGGGACTAGGTGGGCGCGGCGCATCTTCATCCGGGCGGCCGGAATCATCCAGAGCTTTTGTTCCAAGTCAAACTCAGACCAGGGGGCGCCTCTCAATTCAGCGGTCCGTACCCCCGTCAGAATGAGCAGTCGGGTAGCAATCTTCACTACATCATGGCCAGGACACTCCTGAAAGCTGCGTATCAACTCAGGAAGCTCGGAGATAGGCAGAAACGGATAGTGTCGAGACGTCGGGGTCTGCAGTGCTCCTCCGATGTCTGCGATTGGGTTGTACTCGATACGTCCAGTGGCAATCGCAAAACGATAAACTTCTTGGCAACGTTGCCGAACCTTACGCAGCTTCTCCAGAGCGCCCCTGGACTCGATACGGCGGAAGACCTGCAACCACTGCATGGGCTTGATATCAGCTAACGGGAAAGACCCGACTTGCGGAAAGATATCGAGCTCGAAGGCCTCGATTACATCAGTGGCATAACCTGCTGACCAACGAGGCGACTTGTGCTGATGCCACTCCAACGCCAGGCTCTTGAAAGTATTCGCACGTGAGACCGCTGCCTGTGCTCGTGCAACCTTTCGCTCAAGCCCAGGATGTCGCCCCTGCGCCACAAGCTGACGGGCCTCTGAGGCATGCTGTCGCGCCTGCGCAAGAGTTACTTTTTCGATGGTGCCAAGCGAAATGTGTGACTGCTTGCCATCCAAGCGGAATCGAAAGCGCCACGACTTGCCACCCGCTGCACGAATCCAGAGAAACAAGCCTCCCCCGTCGGCAAGCCCATAGTCCCGTTCACGTGGAGCGGCATTCTTAACCTGTAGTGCCGTCAAAGGCATGCTGAGTACCCATGGATTATTGAACCACAGTAAGGTACTCGCACAGGTACTCAAAGGACAAGCGCTGGGATGGAACTGGATGGCACTGCATAAAACAGAAAGCCCGCACTAGGTGGGCTTTTGAGGAGTTTCATGCGACTGCTTGGCACTGCATGAATCTATTGACTGGTGCCGGAGACAGGAATCGAACCTGCGACCTTCGCGTTACGAGTGCGCTGCTCTACCGACTGAGCTACACCGGCGTGTAGCGCAACGTACCACTGCTCACACCCGCAACGCAAACCCCTGTTTCCGCTGGTTTATTGCCCTGCCCTCAAGCCCCCTTGCACCCCTTGGGCGCCAGGTCTTCCTCAATGTCGGTGGTGCACGCCCAGCCGCTGGCCGAGCGGGTCAGGGTCAGTGCCTTGCCCAGCACGTTGGCCGGGGCATCCACCAGCGTGCAAGCAATGCTGCCGCTGCCATCTGCCGCCTTGCCGCTAGCGGTGATCGCACAATGCGCGGTCGCCGGCTGGCCACCCAGTTCGGCCACGGCCGCTACGTCTTTCCCGTCATTCAACCGCAGGTCCATCGCCGTCTTCAGCGCGCTGATTTCCAGCAGGCCGGCCGCGGCCTTGGAGCGTGCCTGGTGGTTGGTGTACATCGGTAAGGCGATGGTCGCCAGAATGCCGATGATCGCGACAACGATCATCAGTTCGATCAGGGTGATACCGCGTTGCCCTTTCATGAACATCTTTCCTTTTTGATTCGCTTACACATTGAGGTGGGTTGCGCCCCAACCGGCAGCGGCGCAGTAGGCCTGAACAGACACCTTTTGTCACCCCTGCCCGCTTGGGCGTCATCTTCGCTGAACTACTCTAGTGAGCATCACGGACGCGCGCCCTTGAATGGACGCGGCAAGCTGTTTCCAGGCTTGTCGCCGGGGCAGAAAAAGGACCTTTGCATGACTTCAACTTCACTGCTTTACAGCTGGCACGGCACCGACGCCAACGGCACGCCGGTCAGCGGCCAAACGCCTGGGCGCAGCCCGGCTTATGTGCGCGCCGGGCTGATTCGCCAAGGGATCACGGTAGCCAGTCTGCGGCCGGCCAGCGGGCTGGCGTTCAGTTTGCCGAAGCGGCGGGTGAAGGCGGACCCGGCGGGGTTCAGCCGGCAGTTGGCGACCTTGCTCAAGGCCGGGGTGCCGCTGTTGCAGGCGTTCGAGGTGATGGGGCGCAGTGGTTGCGATGCGGCGCAGGCGGCGTTGCTGAGTAGATTGAAACAGGATGTGGCCTCGGGCCTGGGGCTGGCGGATGCGTTGCAGCGTCACCCGGCATGGTTTGATGCGTTGTACTGCAACCTGGTGCGGGTAGGTGAGCAGTCCGGCACGCTGGACCGGCAGCTGGAGCAACTGGCGGGCATGCTGGAACAGCACCGGGCGCTGCACAAGAAGGTGCGCAAGGCGATGGTCTATCCGCTGCTGCTGTTGCTGACGGGGCTGGGGGTGTCGGCGATCTTGTTGCTGGAGGTGATCCCGAAATTCGAAAGCATGTTCTCGGGCATGGGCGCGGCGTTGCCGGCATTTACCCAATGGGTGATCGACTTGTCCACAGGGCTGAGCCGGTTTGCGCCGCTGTTGCTGGTGATAGGGGTTGTGCTGGGTTTGGCCGTGCGCCAGCTGTATCGGCAGCATGCGCCAGCGCGCCTGTGGATATCTCGGCGGGTGCTGGGCTTGCCGCTGTTCGGCAAGTTGCTGAGGGAGGCGGCGCTGGCGCGGTTTGCGCGTAGCCTGGCAACGTCGTACGGCGCCGGGGTGCCGTTGCTGGATGCGCTGGGCACGGTGGCCAGGGTGATAGGGGACGAGCTGCATGAGCAGGCGGTGTTGCGGCTGCGCCAGGGCATGGCCAACGGGCAGGGGCTGAACCAGGCGATGGCGGGCGAGTTGCTGTTCCCAGCGCTGCTGGTGCAGCTGACCGCCATCGGAGAGTCCAGTGGCACGCTGGACCAGATGCTGGAAAAAGCCGCCAGCCATTACGAGGAACAGGTCAGCCAGGCGCTGGACCAGTTGACCAGCCTGCTGGAGCCGGCCATCGTGCTGATCCTGGGCCTGCTGGTGGGTGGCCTGGTGGTGGCGATGTACCTGCCGATCTTCCAGTTGGGTAGCTTGATCTGAACATGACTTTATGGACTTTGCTGGCTGAGCAGCCGGCGTACTTCCTTACCCTGGCCACGGTGCTCGGCTTGCTGGTGGGCAGCTTTCTCAACGTGCTGGTGTATCGCCTGCCGATCATGCTGGAGCGCCAGTGGCAGCGTGAGGCGCAGGAGGTATTGGGGCTGCCGCTTGCGCAACACGAACGGTTCGACCTGTGCCTGCCGGCATCCCGCTGCCCGCACTGCGCGCATCAGATTCGCGCGTGGGAGAACATTCCGGTGCTCAGCTACCTGGCGTTGCGCGGGCGGTGCTCAGCCTGCAAAACGCGTATCAGCCCGCGCTACCCGCTGGTCGAGATAGCCAGCGCGCTGCTGTCGCTGGTGGTGGCCTGGCGTTTTGGCGCTTCGGCCGAGGCGTTGCTGGCACTGCCGCTCACGTGGTGCCTGTTGGCCCTGAGCCTGATCGATGCGGACCACCAATTGCTGCCGGATGTGCTGGTGCTGCCGATGCTGTGGCTTGGGCTGATCGTGAACGCCTTTGGCCTGTATGTGCCACTGGCCGACGCGTTGTGGGGCGCAGTGGCCGGGTACCTCAGCCTGTGGACGGTGTACTGGGTGTTCAAGCTGGTCACCGGCAAGGAAGGCATGGGCTACGGCGACTTCAAGCTGATGGCGCTGATCGGGGCCTGGGGCGGTTGGCAGGTGCTGCCGTTGACGCTGCTGCTGTCGTCGGTGGTGGGGGCGCTGGTTGGCCTGTGCCTGCTGCGTTTGCGCCGGTATGCGATGGGCACGGCGATACCGTTTGGCCCTTATCTGGCGATTGCGGGGTGGATTGCTGTGCTCTGGGGTGATGAAATATACGCCTCTTACATGCAACTGCTTGGATACTGATGGCCACTGCAGCCTTTACCCCCTGGATTCTCGGCCTGACCGGCGGCATTGGTAGCGGCAAGAGCGCTGCTGCCGAGCGCTTTGTCGAGCTTGGCGTGCACCTGGTCGACGCCGACCAGGCGGCGCGCTGGGTTGTCGAACCTGGCCGCCCGGCCCTGGCCAGCATCGTCGAGCGCTTCGGCCCGGGTGTGTTGCAGGCGGACGGCCAGCTTGATCGCGCCGCTTTGCGCCAGCTGATCTTCGCCGACCCGGCGCAGCGCAAATGGCTGGAGCAACTGCTGCACCCGCTGATCGGGCAAGAGATTTTCAGCTACCTGGCCAAGGCGCAGTCGCCGTATGCGGTGTACGTGTCTCCGCTGCTGATCGAATCGGGCCAGTACCACAAGACCCAGCGCGTGCTGGTGATCGATGCGCCACAGGAGCTGCAAATAGCCCGTACCCTGGCGCGGGACAACACCAGTGCCGAACAGGTGCAGGCGATTCTGCAGGCCCAGCTGGCCCGTGAGGAGCGCCTGCGCCATGCCGATGATGTGGTGGTCAACGACGGCGGCCTGGCCGCGCTGCATGAGCAGATTGACCGCCTGCACCACTTTTACCTGACTTTGAAAGGAGGCCAGCCATGAGCCAGCCGTTGACCGTCGATTGCCCTACTTGTGGCGCACCTGTGGAATGGGCCGAAAAAAGCGCGTTCCGGCCGTTTTGTTCGGACCGCTGCAAACTGATCGACCTGGGGGCCTGGGCAGCCGAGGAGCACAAGATTGCGGGGTCGGAAGAGTCCGAAGATGAGCTGTATTCGGGGGACCTGGAGCCGCGGCACTGAGCTGATTACAAGGTGGGTGCGCCGGCCCTTTCGCGGGTGAACCCGCTCCCACAAATATCGCGTGTGCCCGAAACGTGCGCGGTCCCTGTGGGAGCGGGTTTACCCGCGAAAGGGCCGGCACAGCCACCACTCATTCACCGCTCATCTTCCTTCCACGGCGCCTGCAGATACCGTGTGCGGTTGAAGGTTTCCAGCCACTCCGGGCAAAACACCACCAGCGCACTGATCACCATGCCGTTGATGAACGCCTCGGGGAACATCATCAGCCACAGGTAGCCGACAAAGTCGCTGAGCCACTCCGGCAGGGCAAAACGCCCGTCCAGCCACAACAACCCTAGCGCCGCTGGTACGCAAACCAGCACGGTGAGCGCTGCCGGGAAGAACCCCGAACAGAAGATATAAACGAACAGGTTTCGCGGCTGGGCGCGCTCGACCACTATCGCGCACACCTCGGTAATCAGCACCGGCAAACCAATCAGCAACAAGCCGTTCACCCCGAGCGCCGCCAGGTCCTGTCGCCCTAACGCCAGCAAGCCAAGTTGGGCCATGAACCCGCCCAGCACCGCCAGCGGCCAGTCCAGCAACAGGGTGACCGCGGTCATGCCAATAAAGTGGTACGACACCCCGGTATCAAAATCGCGCCTCACCAGCCACAGCGCGAACAGGCAGAACACCGTGCCAAACAGCAAATGCTGGCGGCGCCGGTCGGTGAACAGTTCAACCCAGCGAACCCGGCTTACCGCCCAGATCAGCAACGGCACAAAACCCAGCCAGCCAAGAGTAAGGGTGGTGCCGGACAACACCTGCGCGCTGATCACCTGAACAATACCCTTTGCAGCCATGTGGATAAGATCGAGTCTACACCCATTCTCCCTTTCCTTCGGCTGCGGTGGATTAGTGCCCTCATTCGATCCAGGAAGCATCGGTCAAGCCCGAAGAAATCGGGCGCACCTGTGCAAGCGTTGTCGGTACTGGGCTGATTCCCACGCTTAAACAGCATCTTACCGTCATCGATTAGCGGCTAAGCTTGTCTGCATGGATGACTCAGACTACCTGCGCCTGCTTACCATCCAGGCCGAGCAAGCTAACGCCTTTCTCTCCAACGCCCGCAAGTGGGAGCGGGAGCGTTGGGTGTGCCAGCGACTGTTGCAGGGGTTGAACATCCCCTACCGCAGCGAGGACTTCACCCCGGCCGGGCAAGAGCCGCCCGATGTGCTGTTCCGCGATGCGGCCTTCGAGGTGTTTTTCGTGCTCGACGAGGGGCGTCGGCTGAACGATGAGTGGCGCGAAGAGCTGCAGCGCCGGCGCAGTGCGTTTTCCCTGGCACAACTGGTGCGCCGTGAAGCGCGCCCACGGCGTATCAGTGCCACCGAGCTGCTGGCGCGCCTGGCGCCTACCTTGCGCAAGAAAGCGCACAACTACCGGGAACGCGGGCTGGAGCTGAACGAGCTGGACATCATCGCCTTCTCCAGCCTCAAGCGCGAAGTGCTCGACCTCAACACCCACTTCCCGCCGCCCACCGAATACCTGCGCCAGGGCTGGCGCTCGTTGTCGCTGGTGGGGCCGACGTTTGCCCGGGTGCTGTTCGCCCACCCCGACGCGCCAGACTTCCTGCGTGGCAACCTGGGGCGCAGCATTGTTTTTGATGTGGGCATCAGTCTTTGATCCAGTGCAGCGAGTGTTTGCGATGGCGTACACTCGGCGCCAGAGATAGAAAGCATTATCATTTGTTTCAAAGCGCCTGCACGAACGCTGTAGCGTTTGCGCAGTCACAAACGTCTACCTGACGAGGCCCACCATGACCAGCCGCCTGAACCCGGAAGATCAGCGTCGTGTCGATGAGTATCTGCGAGCCCCCCAGCACCAAGTCGAGCGCAGGCCATTCCGGCCGTGGCTGCTCCTTGTGCTGGTGGTGGCCGTGACCATCGGGTTGGGTCTCATCAGCCGCCTGCTGAGTGGACTGGTGCTATGAGCTGCTTCGCGCTCGCCCTCCCCTCGTGCAGTTTGCGGCCGGCCCAAAGGGCCACGAATTCCGTAAACCTTATGAGATATCCCCATGACTCATCGCATCGTGATTGTCGGCGGCGGCGCCGGCGGCCTGGAACTGGCGACCCGCCTGGGTAAAAGCCTGGGCAAGCGCAAGCAGGCCGACATCACCCTGGTCGACGCCAACCTCACGCACATCTGGAAGCCACTGCTGCACGAAGTGGCCGCCGGCTCGCTGAACTCCTCGGAAGACGAACTGAACTACGTGGCCCAGGCCAAGTGGAACCACTTCAACTTCCAGCTGGGGCGCATGAGCGGCCTGGACCGTGAGGGCAAGCAGATTCAACTGGCCGCCACCCTCGATGATGAGGGCCGCGAGCTGTTGCCTGCGCGCACCCTGGGCTACGACACCCTGGTCATTGCCGTGGGTTCCAACACCAACGACTTCGGTACCTTGGGCGCGGCGCAGCATTGCCTGTTCCTCGACACGCGCAAGCAGGCCGAGCGCTTCCATCAGCAGTTGCTCAACCACTACCTGCGCGCCCACGCCGGCGACGTGGCCAGCGAGCAGATCAGCGTAGCCATCGTCGGCGCCGGTGCCACCGGTGTGGAACTGGCGGCCGAGCTGCACCACGCCGCCCACGAGCTGGCGGCTTATGGCCTGGACCGCATCCAGCCCAAGGACATGCACATCACCATCATCGAGGCAGGCCCACGCGTGCTGCCGGCGCTGCCGGAGCGCATCAGCGTGCCGGTGCACAAGACCCTGGAAAAACTCGGGGTGAAGGTGATGACCAACGCGGCTGTCAGTGAAGTGACCGAGGACGGCCTGAAAACCAAGGACGGCGAGGTGATCCAGGCCAGCCTGAAAGTGTGGGCGGCGGGTATTCGTGCGCCGGGCTTCCTGAAGGACATCGATGGGCTGGAAACCAACCGCATCAACCAGCTGGTGGTGCGCCCTACCCTGCAGACCACCCGCGACGACAACATCTTCGCCTTCGGTGACTGCGCCGCCTGCCCGCAACCGGGTAGCGACCGCAATGTGCCGCCACGTGCCCAGGCGGCACACCAGCAGGCTTCGATGCTGGCGCAAAGCCTGAAGGCGCGCCTGGAGAACAAGACGCTGCCGACCTACGAGTACAAGGACTACGGCTCGCTGGTGTCGCTGTCGCGCTTCTCGGCGGTGGGCAACCTGATGGGTAACCTGATGGGCAGCGTGAAGCTGGAAGGCTGGCTGGCGCGGATGTTCTACGTGTCGCTGTACCGCATGCACCAGATGGCGTTGTACGGGTTCTTCCGCACGGCGTTGATGATGCTGGGGAGCAAGATTGGCCGGGGTACCGAGCCACGCCTGAAGCTGCACTGACAGGCACCCGCTCCTGCAGGCCATGCACTGACCTGTAGGAGCAGCCTTGTGCTGCGAAGAGGCCATTACCCGCAGAGAAAATCTTTTACCGTACCGGCCCTTTCGCAGCACAAGGCTGCTCCTACAAGGGCCTGTGTAGCGGTAAGAGGTGGGTTAAATTTGAGGCAAAAGAAAAAGGGCATCTCTTTCGAGATGCCCTTTATTCATGGTGGGTCGTGTAGGATTCGAACCTACGACCAATTGGTTAAAAGCCAACTGCTCTACCAACTGAGCTAACGACCCGGAAAATGGTCGGGGTGAGGGGATTCGAACTCCTGACATCCTGCTCCCAAAGCAGGCGCGCTACCGGACTGCGCTACACCCCGGGTCTTTCAAAAAAAAGGGCATCTCTTGGAGATGCCCTTCTTTACATGGTGGGTCGTGTAGGATTCGAACCTACGACCAATTGGTTAAAAGCCAACTGCTCTACCAACTGAGCTAACGACCCGGAAAATGGTCGGGGTGAGGGGATTCGAACTCCTGACATCCTGCTCCCAAAGCAGGCGCGCTACCGGACTGCGCTACACCCCGAGATGGCTCCGCGACCTGGACTCGAACCAGGGACCCAATGATTAACAGTCATTTGCTCTACCGACTGAGCTATCGCGGAACTGAACTTCGGTACAACTTACCGATTTGCTACTCCGAAGGCTGTGTTCGCTTCGGACTCTTTAGCTTCTTAGCTTTCGCTTTGTCGCTGCTGAGGCCGGCTATTCTACATTCTTCGTTTTGCTTGTCAACCACTTTTTTTCATTCAACTTACTGATTTGTAAGTTGTTTTGCGGTCACCGATGTTGCTGGTGATTCGCTTAGTGCCTGACAACGCGGCGTATATTAGGGTCACTCGAATTTTGATGCAAGCAAAAATTTCAAAAATTTCAGCAAGTTATCCTGGATTCCCCGGAAGCCCCGGTTTTACTGGGCTGTGCCGGCCTCTTCGCGGGTAAACCCGCTGCCACAGGGGCCCCACAGCGCCTGGGAGAAAGCAAAAAAAAGCCCCGCAAAAGCGGGGCTCATGGTGAAACACATTACCCAAAGACGATTTCGTCGCCTTCCACTGTGGCGGTAATCGACGTACCCGGCACAAACTGGCCAGCCAAGATCAGCTGCGCCAGCGGGTTTTCGATCCACCGCTGGATAGCCCGCTTCAGCGGCCGTGCGCCGTACACAGGGTCGTAACCCACGGCAATCAGCTTGTCCAACGCTTCCGGGCTCAGGCTCAACGACAGTTCGCGCTCCAGCAGACGGCTGCGCAGGCGGCCCAGCTGGATCTCGGTAATGCCGGCGATCTGCTCGCGGCCCAGTGGCTCGAACACCACCACTTCGTCGATACGGTTGATGAACTCCGGACGGAAATGCGCGCCCACTGCATCCATCACCGCCGCACGCTGTGCCTCGCGGTCGCCTACCAGCTCCTGGATCTGTGCCGAGCCCAGGTTGGAGGTCATCACGATCACCGTGTTGCGGAAGTCCACGGTGCGCCCGTGGCTGTCGGTCAGGCGGCCGTCTTCCAGCACCTGCAGCAGCACGTTGAACACATCCGGGTGGGCTTTCTCCACCTCATCCAGCAGCACCACCGAGTATGGCTTGCGCCGTACGGCCTCGGTCAGGTAACCGCCCTCTTCATACCCTACATACCCTGGTGGTGCACCGATCAGGCGAGCCACAGAGTGTTTCTCCATGAACTCGGACATGTCGATGCGCACCATCGCCTCTTCGGTGTCGAACAGGAACTCGGCCAGCGCCTTGCACAGCTCGGTCTTGCCCACACCGGTGGGGCCGAGGAACAGGAACGAACCGCTTGGCCGGCTCGGGTCGGACAGCCCTGCACGCGAGCGGCGCACGGCGTTGGCCACGGCGGTTACCGCCTCGTTCTGGCCGATTACGCGCTGGTGCAGCAGCGCTTCCATTTTCAGCAGCTTCTCGCGCTCGCCTTCCAGCATCTTGGACACAGGGATGCCGGTCCACTTCGACACCACTTCGGCAATTTCTTCCTCGGTTACCTTGTTGCGCAGCAACTGGTTTTCGGTCTTGCCGTGCTGGTCGACCATCTGCAGGCTGCGCTCCAGGTCGGGGATTACCCCGTACTGCAGCTCGGCCATGCGGCTCAGGTCACCTTTGCGGCGGGCGGCTTCCAGCTCCTGGCGGGCTTGTTCGATCTTTTGCTGGATCTGCGCAGAGCCCTGCACTTCGGCCTTTTCCGATGCCCAGATTTCTTCCAGGTCGGAATATTCACGCTCCAACCGCTCGATTTCTTCGGTCAGCTTCTCGAGGCGTTTTTTCGCCGCTTCGTCTTCTTCCTTCTTCAGCGCCTGCGATTCCACCTTCAACTGGATCAGGCGGCGATCAAGGCGGTCGAGCACTTCCGGCTTGGAGTCGATCTCCATGCGGATGCGGCTGGCCGCTTCGTCAATCAGGTCAATCGCCTTGTCCGGCAGCTGGCGGTCAGTGATATAGCGGTGGCTGAGCTTGGCGGCTGCGATAATGGCACCGTCGGTGATGGCCACCTTGTGGTGCACTTCATAGCGCTCTTTCAGGCCACGCAGAATCGCGATGGTGTCCTCCTCGCTCGGCTCCTCTACCAGCACCTTCTGGAAGCGGCGCTCCAGGGCGGCGTCCTTCTCGATGTACTGGCGGTACTCGTTCAGCGTGGTGGCGCCGACGCAGTGCAGCTCGCCGCGCGCCAAGGCTGGCTTGAGCATGTTGCCGGCATCCATGGCGCCTTCGCCTTTACCGGCGCCGACCATGGTGTGCAGTTCATCGATGAACAGGATGATCTGGCCTTCCTGCTTGGACAGCTCGTTCAAAAGCGATTTGAGGCGCTCTTCGAACTCGCCGCGGTACTTGGCACCGGCAATCAGCGCGCCCATGTCCAGCGCCAGCAGGCGCTTGCCCTTGAGGCCATCAGGCACTTCACCATTGATGATGCGCTGGGCCAAGCCTTCGGCGATGGCGGTTTTACCCACACCGGGCTCACCGATCAACACCGGGTTGTTCTTGGTACGGCGTTGCAGCACCTGCACGGTACGGCGGATTTCATCGTCACGGCCAATCACCGGGTCCAGCTTGCCTTCTTCGGCACGCTTGGTGAGGTCGACGGTGTACTTGTCCAGCGCCTGGCGCGACTCTTCGGCGTTGGCATCATTCACTGCCGCGCCGCCACGCAGGTTGTTGATGGCGTTTTCCAGAGCTTTCTTGCTCACGCCCTGGCTCAGCAGCAGCTTGCCGAGCTTGCTGTTCTCGTCCATGGCAGCCAGCAACACCAGTTCGCTGGAAATGAACTGGTCGCCCTTCTGCTGGGCGAGGCGGTCGGCCTGGTTAAGCAGGCGTGCCAGATCCTGCGACATGTTCACGTCGCCGGTGGGGTTCTGGATTTTCGGTAGCTGGTCGAGCTCTTTCACCAGTGCCTGGCGCAGGCTGTTGATGTCGAAGCCAACCTGCATCAGCAGCGGCTTGATCGAACCGCCCTGCTGTTCAAGCAGTGCCTGCATCAGGTGCACGGGCTCGATGGCTGGGTGGTCCATGCCAACGGCCAGGGATTGAGCATCGGATATTGCTAATTGTAGCTTGCTGGTCAAACGGTCTATTCGCATGGTGTACCTTCCTTTAAAGGGCAGGTCGGAGCGATGGACAGCGCCTGTTTATGAAGAAACCTGCCTGAGATGACCTTATAGATAAGGCTGATTCTGGAAGATTCAAGCGTAGCGGGGTTGACCGAAGTCAACCTGTTGGATTAACGGAGGCCATTCGCGGGCATGCCCGCTCCCACAGGTACACCAACAGTTTCAAAAGGTGTGGATTCCTTGTGGGAGCGGGCGAGCCAGCGAAGAGGCCAGTACAGGCTAGCGGGGTTGCAGCCACACCAGTGATGCAAACCGCCCACCCTGCGGGGTACGGCGATAGGAGAAGAACCGAGCATCACTTACCGTGCACAAGCCGCCGCCATACACGGCAGTTACGCCACGGGCAGCCAGACGAATGCGCGCCAGCTCGTAGATATCCGCGATCAGCTTGCCTGGCCGCTCGCCCTCGACGAATGCCCGAGCGGCTTGCGGGTGCACGGCGGTAAAGGCATCACGCACTTCCAGCCCCACTTCGAAAGCCTGTGGGCCAATGGCCGGCCCCAACCACACCAGCACTTCTTCAGGCGGCAGTGCCAGGCGGTCCAAGGTGGCTTCCAGCACGCCGCCCGCCAACCCGCGCCAGCCCGCATGCGCCGCCGCCACGCGAGTACCGGCCCGGTCGCAGAACAGCGCAGGCAGGCAATCGGCGGTCATCACGGTACAGGCAATGCCAGGCTGGTCGGTCCAGCTGGCGTCCGCCTCGGCCACCAAGGCCGGGTCGGCATCCGCCACTACCAGCCCATGCACCTGCTTGAGCCAGGCCGGCCGGATGGCGAACGTGTCGCTGAGGCGACGGCGGTTCTCGGCAACGGCAGCAGGGTCATCCCCTACGTGGTCGCCAAGATTGAAGGTTTCGTAGGGCGGCAGGCTGACGCCGCCCTGACGGGTGGTGACACAGGCGCGAACCGAGGCCGGGGCCGGCCAGTCGGGAAACAGCAGCGACTGCGTCAGGCCACTCATCCGATAAAGCTCTCGCGGTCTTCGCTCAGCAGCGACAGCAACCAGAGGAAGTCATCGGGCAGTGGCGATTCCCACTTCATGATTTCACCGGTGATCGGGTGAGCCAATGCCAGGAAGCGCGCATGCAGCGCCTGGCGCGGGAAGGTTTTCACCGCCTCGACCATGGTCGGGCTGGCAGCCGGTGGAATGCGGAAGCGCCCACCGTACGTCTGGTCACCGACCAGCGGGAAGCCAACGTGGGCCATGTGCACACGAATCTGGTGGGTACGGCCGGTTTCCAGCTTTACCCGCACGTGGGTGTGCGAGCGGAAGCGCTTGAGCACGCGGTAGTGGCTGACCGCCGGCTTGCCGCCGTCGGTGACTGCCATGCGCTGGCGCATGCCGCCGTGGCGGCCGATCGGGGCATCGATCTTGCCACCGGAAGTGACCACGCCGATCACGATGCATTCATAAATGCGGCTGACCTTGCGCGCCTGCATCTGCTCGACCAGCCTGGTCTGCGCCTGCAAGGTCTTGGCCACCACCATCAAGCCGGTGGTGTCTTTATCCAGCCGGTGAACGATACCGGCGCGCGGTACGTTGACGATGTCTGGCACGTGGTGCAGCAGCGCATTGAGCAGCGTACCACTGGCATGACCGGCAGCCGGGTGCACAACCAGCCCGGCAGGCTTGTTGATTACCATGATATGGTCGTCTTCGTAGACGATATCCAGTTCGATATCTTCAGGGATCCACTCGCCCTGGGCCTCTTGTTCGGCCTGCAGTGCTAGCAGCGAGCCACCATAGACGGTGTCTCGAGGGCGCACAACGGCGCCATCGACCGTCAAGCGGCCCTCTTTGATCCACGAAGTAAGCCGCGAACGCGAGTACTCAGCGAACAATTGGGCGGCGACCTGGTCGAGGCGTTGGCCGCCCAGTTCGGACGGTACCTCTGCGCTAAGTTGAATGATCTCGGACATGCTCGATTCGGCGGGCGCACAGCCTTTGGTTTCGGCTGCGAGCTTGTGGTTAAATACGGCTTCTTTTGTCCCGGGGTTGGCCGGGGCGCTCATCATAACAGGACGGCACCGCCCAAGACAGCGGCCGTCAAAGGGACGCAAGCCGCCATGCAAGTGAAACACCTGCTGCTGATCGCCATCCTCGGGCTTACCGCGGCCTGTTCCTCTAATAAAGAGGTCATTGACGAGAACCTCAGCGAAGCCGAGCTGTACCAGCAGGCGCAAGCTGACCTGGACAACTCCAGCTACACCAGCGCCGTGAACAAGCTCAAGGCCCTGGAGTCGCGCTACCCGTTCGGTCGCTATGCCGACCAGGCGCAGCTCGAGCTGATCTACGCCAACTACAAGAACTCCGAGCCCGAGGCTGCCAAGTCGGCCGCCGAGCGCTTCATCCGCCTGCACCCGCAGCACCCGAACGTCGACTACGCCTACTACCTCAAAGGCCTGACCTCGTTCGACCAGGACCGTGGCCTGCTGGCGCGCTTCCTGCCGCTGGACATGACCAAGCGTGACCCGGGTGCCGCCCGCGACTCGTACAACGAGTTCGCCCAGCTGACCAGCCGCTTCCCCAACAGCCGCTACTCGCCCGACGCCAAGCAGCGCATGATCTACCTGCGCAACCTGCTGGCCTCGTATGAAATTCATGTGGCCGACTACTACCTGAGCCGCCAGGCCTATGTGGCCGCCGCCAACCGTGGCCGCTACGTGGTAGAAAACTTCCAGGAAACCCCATCGGTCGGCGACGGCCTGGCGGTGATGGTCGAGTCGTACCAGAAGATGCACCTGGACGAACTGGCCGCCAGCAGCCTGGAAACCCTCAAGCTCAACTACCCGGACCACCCGAGCCTGGCCGATGGCGAGTTCCAGCCCAAGCAGACCGAGTCTGACGGGCGCGGCTGGCTGTCCAAGGCCACACTGGGCCTGATCGAAACCGATACGCCGCTGCCGCCGGGCGAAACCCGCGCCAACCAGGACGTGGTCAAGCAGTTCCAGGACGCGCGTGACGAGATGCCGCAAGAGCTGCTACCGAAAGACGAAAACGGCGATCCGATCGTGCCGGAAGGCCCGAAAGAAGCCGAAAAAGACCGTTCCTGGTTCAGCTACATGACCTTTGGTCTGTTCGACTGACACACAGCGGTAAATGAAAGGGAGGCCTTGGGCCTCCCTTTTTTATTGGCCGCGCCCTAGACTGTCAGCTTCTTCAATCGACAAGCTGGACACCATGGTTCGCCTACTTTTCTGGATCGCCCTGATCGCCGCCGCGTTCTGGCTGTGGCGCAAGTTCAAAGTCAGCCAACAGTCGCACCCCGAGGCGAAGCTGGATGCGCCCCTGCAGATGGTGCGCTGCGCCCATTGCGGTGTGCACCTGCCCAACGACCGGGCGCTGCAGCAGGGCAAAGAGTGGTATTGCAGCCAGGCGCACCTGCAACAGGGGCCTGGCCAACAAGGCTGAACACCAAACCGCGGCAGGAGCGGCCTTGCCTCGCGATAGGGCCGCGCCTACAAAGCATCGTGTACTCTCTGTAGCCCCGGCGATCTCAACCCAGACGCCCTGCTGGTGCATACGGCGCCGGGTCGATGATTGGCTTGGCACCGGTCAACAAGTCGGTAAACAGCTGGCAGGAAGCCGGCGCCAGCACCAGCCCGTTGCGGTAGTGACCGCAGTTCAGCCACAACCCCTCGTACCCTGGCACCGGCCCGATGTAGGGAATACCCTCGGGCGAGCCCGGCCGCAACCCGGCCCAGTGCCCCACCACCGTGGCCCCTTCGAGCCCTGGCAGCAACTCCGCCGCCGATGCCTTCAGGCTTTCCAGTGCATCTTCAGTCGGGGTCTTGTCGTACCCGGCATGCTCCAGCGTGCTGCCCACCAGAATGTGCCCATCCCGCCGCGGGATCGCATAGCGCCCCTTGGCCAGCACCATGCTCGGCAAAAAGTCCTCGGCGCACTTGAACAGGATCATCTGGCCCTTCACCGGCTCTACCGGCAGTTCAAGGCCAAGGGTGCGCAGCAGGTCGCCACTCCACGCCCCGGCACTGAGCACCACCTCATCTGCCGCCAGTACGCCTTCGGCGGTCTGCACACCGGTGACGCGCCCGCCCTGCTGAACAAAGCCGGTGATCTGGCAGTTCTCTCGCAGGGTTACGTTGGGCAACGCCAGCAGCGCTGCCTTCAGCGATTTCACCAGGCGCGGGTTGCGCACGTTGGCTACACCGGCCATGTAGATGGCGCGCTTGAAACCCGGGCCCAGCACCGGCACCGCGTCGTAGGCCGCCGAGATATCCACGGCACTGAGCGGCCGCTGCTCACGTTCGGCCCAAGCCAGCGCTTCGGCTTCGTCATCCAGGTCGAGCCAGTACAAACCCGTGGTGTGCACTTCGGGGTCGACGCCGGTGCTGGCGAACAAGCGCTCGCCCAGCTGTGGATAAAAGTCTTGCGACCAGTGCGCCAGGGCGGTGACTGCCGGGCTGTAGCGCCACGGGTACAGCGGCGAAACAATACCGCCGCCGGCCCACGACGACTCACGGCCGACTTCGCCCTGATCACACACCACCACCTGCCCGACCTTGGCCGCCAGGTTGAACGCCGTCAGCAGGCCGATCACCCCGCCGCCGACCACCACTACTTGCTTGCTCATCTGTCGATCCAACACCTGAAGTAAAACCGCGATGCACCGGGCATCATTCAACCTTCAGCTTCCCCAGCAGTGCTCGCTGCCGTCAACGGCACCGGGGTTGCGCTGCACACCGGCCTGGTCCAGCTGGAAGTCGCCACAGCCATCCTGCGCCATCAGCCCATGGGGCAGCCGCCGAGCGCGCAGCGTGAAGGAGTCGCTGTCGCGCAGGGCCTGCAAGCTGTAATAGCGGGTACCGTCGGGCAAGGCCGGGTCGCCCTCGGCATATTGGCCGGTGCGTACGCGGTGGCGCTCCAGGCGCAGGGCGGCATCATGCAGCAGGCCAACCACTTCGCTGCGTGCGGCTCGCCGAAGCTGGTCGCTGTAACTGGGGTAGGCAATGGCTGCCAGAATGCCGGTCACGGCCAGCACAATCAACAACTCGATCAGGCTCAAGCCTTGCTGCATGTCAGTCTCCTCTCAGTCTTTGCCGCCAGGTGATGCGCCGGGTTGTGTCGCCGGCCACGGCGTAGACGGCCTCCAGCACATGCCGGGACTGGGTTTGCTTGCTGACGGCCGTTATCCGGAACAAGGTGACAAGCAGCTCATCCGGCATATGCGCAGCGCAGGTGCTCGTGCCCAGGTTCTGTACATGGAAGTAACCGCTCTGTGTGCCCTGCCACCGCCCGGCCAAATCGTGCGGTCGAGCTGGCGGCAAGCACGCGGTACACCGATCGGGAGGTGCCCGCTTGAGCTCACCCTCACCTGCTTGCAACGCGGCCTCGGCCTCTTCGAACGCCAGCAGACCATCGCGCATGTAGCCAGCCATTCGCGTCTCCACCAAGGCCTCGCGCAGGCTCGAGGCCGACAACAAGCCGAGCAGCAAGCTCAGTACCAACGCCAACAGCAGCACAACACCGCGTTGACGCTTCATGGCCCCGGCACCGGGTTGCGCAGTGCCACGCTCAGTTCATGGCGCTGTTCGAGTTTGAGCGTGGGCTCGTACAGCGTGAGTGCGATATCTACCCGCTCTCCCCGGGGCGTTTGCACACGCTCGAAATGCACTTCTCGCACATTTTCCACCAGCGGCTGGAAGCTGGTTCGTCGTCTAAAGCTCAGGGTATCGCCGTTAAGCTGGTAGACGTACTTGCTAACGGGATACGCCAGTGGGTGGGGCTTGCTCGCGCTTTGCCCATCCTCCACAGATACCTTTTCAAGGCAGTCTGTCTGCAAGAACCAGTCAGGTGCTCCTGCCTGCCCGGGCAGCTCTGCTACCACGAGGCTCAGCATGGACGGTGCCACCTCCAGGGGACGGGCGAAGGCCTGCTGTGCAGTGGAACTCTTGAAGTCGTCAGGTCGCAGGCGCAGGCAGCCGAACATTCCGGCCATGCGAATATCCTGAGCCATACGCAGCAACGCCTGACGTGCCTCATCCTGCATGCGCACCGCGGTACTTTGCAGGCGCCACGTCTGGTGTGCCGAAGCGAAGAGCTGGCTGGCTGCGGCCAGCAGCATCAACCCGATGGCCAGCGCCATCACCACCTCAAGTAAACCGAACCCGCTCTGACGGGCCTTCATCGCCGCCTCTCAAGCTCACTGTGCGCCGCCATTGCCGCCTGCCCATCGCGACGCGCGCTGTCCGCAGCCTGCAATGCCTGCAACTGTATCGATGCCGTTGCGAACATGCCCACGGCCACAACCACGACCGCCAACAACACTTCCATGAGCGTCATGCCCCGTTGCCTCGCGTGCATCCCTGCACCTCCTGCGACTTTTCCTGCAATAGCCCTGAACCTGGCCGACTAGACCGCCTGGCCAGCGAACGTGAAGCTATAGCCAAGCACTTCCAGGGAGGAATGCACGGTGAAGCAACGAGGCGTAACACTGATACAAATGTTGTCGGCCTTGGCCATAGCTGTCTTGCTGACACAGCTCGGTATGCCGGCCTACGCCAGGATGAGCGACGACCTACACCGGGCAGCCGCTGCCCGTGATTTGGCACAGGCACTGCGCAGCGCACGCAGCCACGCGATGCTGCAAAGCCAGCCGGTGCTGGTGCAGGCGTTGGACGGTAATTGGGGGAATGGTTGGCGGGTGATGCTGGAGCATAATCAGCAGCTGCTGCGCGAGCAGCGCCTTTCGAGGCCGCTCAAGATTACGAGCAATCGCGGGGAGCAGTTCAAGTTCAGTGCGCTGGGCGTTCCAATGACGCTGAACAACAGCTGGTTGGGAACAACGCTGGAAGTGTGTGAACGCTCATCTGCCAGCAGCCGATATCAAGTGGTGCTGGCATCGACCGGGAGAGTCAGATTGCTTGCAGAGGACCGAAACAATACTCGCTGTGCAAGCACATAGCCTTGAGCCGACCTTGCCGGCCCTATCGCCGGCAAGCCAGCTCCCGCAGGTACTGCACAAGCCTTGAAGGCAGTGATGTCCCTGTGGGAGCTGGCTGGCCGGCGATGAGGCCAGTACAGGCTTCAGTCAGATCAGCGAGCGAACCCGCAGCTCTTTTGGCATCGAGAAGGTGATGTTCTCTTCACGCCCGTCCAGCTCTTCAGCACCGGTAGCGCCCCAGGCCTTGAGCTGTTCGATCACGCCACGTACCAGCACTTCGGGGGCCGAAGCACCGGCAGTAATGCCAATACGCGCCGCCTGTTCGAACCAGCCCTGTTGCAGGTCCTCGGCACCATCGATCAGGTAGGCCGGGGTGCCCATGCGTTCGGCCAGCTCACGCAGGCGGTTGGAGTTGGAGCTGTTCGGGCTGCCGACTACCAGCACCACGTCGCACTCGCCCGCCAGTTGCTTGACGGCGTCCTGGCGGTTCTGGGTGGCGTAGCAGATGTCGTCCTTGCGCGGGCCACCGATGTTCGGAAAGCGCGCACGCAGGGCGTCGATGACGCGGCTGGTGTCGTCCATCGACAAGGTGGTCTGGGTCACGAAGGCCAGGTGGTCAGGGTCGCGCACCTGCAGCCTGGCTACATCATCTTCGTCTTCAACGAGGTAGATGGAACCACCGTTGCTGGCGTCGTACTGGCCCATGGTGCCTTCGACTTCCGGGTGCCCTTCGTGGCCGATGAGAATGCACTCACGGCCGTCGCGGCTGTACTTGGCCACCTCGATGTGCACCTTGGTCACCAGCGGGCAGGTGGCATCGAACACTTTCAGGCCACGGCCAGCCGCTTCCTGGCGCACGGCCTGGGAAACACCGTGGGCACTGAAGATGACGATGACATCGTCCGGCACCTGGTCCAGCTCTTCGACGAAGATGGCACCGCGGTTGCGCAGGTCTTCTACCACGAACTTGTTGTGCACCACTTCGTGACGCACATAGATCGGCGGGCCGAAGACTTCCAGCGCGCGGTTGACGATCTCGATCGCCCGGTCGACCCCCGCGCAAAAGCCGCGAGGGTTGGCGAGTTTGATTTGCATGATCGGCTCCAGGCTTACAGGGCCTTCACCTCGAGGATCTCCACCTCGAAGGTCAGGGTCTTGCCAGCCAGTGGGTGATTGAAGTCGATGGTCACCTGGTCGTCATCGAACGCTTTGACCACACCCGGCAGCTCGGCGTTGGCGGCATCGTTGAAGATGATCAGCAGCCCGTCGGACAGCTCCATGCCCTCGAAGTTGGACCGCGGCATGACTTGCACGTTTTGCGGGTTGGGCTGGCCGAAGGCGTTCTCCGGGGCCACTACCACGGTGCGCTTGTCACCGGCCTTGAAGCCGAACAGCGCGTTTTCGAAGCCCGGCAACAGGTTGCCATCGCCAACCTTGAAGGTGGCCGGAGCTTTGTCGAACGTGCTGTCGACGGTGTCGCCGTTTTCCAGGTGCAGCGCGAAGTGCAGGGTGACTTCGGTGTTCTGGCCGATACGGGTGTCAGTCATGGACCGGATCCTCGGACTTCTTGCTCTTGAACATATCCAGCGCCAGCATCACCGCACCAACGGTGATGGCGCTGTCGGCCACGTTGAAGGCCGGGAAGTAATGGCGGTTTTGCCAGTGCACCAGGATGAAGTCGACCACATGGCCCAGCACGACGCGGTCGTACAGGTTGCCAATGGCGCCACCCAACACCAGCGCCAGCGCCACGGCCAGCCAGGTTTCGTTGCGCCCCAGGCGCTTGAGCCACACCACCAGCACGGCACTGACCACCACGGCGATCAGGGCGAACAGCCAGCGCTGCCAGCCAGCGCCATCAGCGAGGAAGCTGAAAGCGGCGCCGGTGTTGTAGGCCAAGGTCCAGCTGAAGTAGTCAGGGATGACCACAATCTGCTGGTACATGGTCAGGGCGTTGTTGAAATACAGCTTGGTGGCCTGGTCGACGACCAGCACCAGCAAGCTCAGCCAAAGCCATGCAAGGCGCCCAAAGCGCCCCACTGCCGGGTTAGGCATAGTGACGCACCTCGCCCGAACCGGTCAGGTTATCGACGCAACGGCTGCAGATTTCCGGGTGCTCCGGGTGGCTGCCTACGTCGGCGCGGAAGTGCCAGCAACGGCCGCACTTGGCATGGCCGGACTTGACCACTTTCAGCTTGAGGCCTTCGACTTCGGTGGCCACGGCGTCCGCCGGTGCCTGCACGAACGGCACCACGCTGGCGGCCGAGGTGATCAGCACGAAGCGCAGCTCGTCACCCAGCTTGCCCAGGTCGGCGCTCAGGCCTTCGTCGGCGTACAGGGTGACTTCGGCCTGCAGGTTGCCGCCGATGACCTTGGCGGTACGCTGGTTTTCCAGCTCCTTGTTGACCGATGCCTTCACCGCCATTACGCGGTCCCAGTAGGGGCGGTCCAGCTCGGTGCCTTCCGGCAGCTCGCTCAGGCCCTGGTACCAGCCGTTGAGCATCACCGACTCGTTGCGCTCGCCCGGCAGGTATTGCCAGATTTCGTCAGCGGTGAACGCCAGGATTGGCGCAATCCAGCGCACCAGCGCTTCGCTGATGTGGTACAGCGCAGTCTGGCAGGAACGGCGGGCGACACTGTTGGCGCCGGTGGTGTACTGGCGGTCCTTGATGATGTCGAGGTAGAAGCCGCCCAGCTCCTGCACGCAGAAGTTGTGCACCTTGGAGTAGACGTTCCAGAAACGGTACTCGCTGTAGTGCTCTTCAAGCTCGCGTTGCAGCAGCAGGGTACGGTCTACGGCCCAGCGGTCCAGTGCCAGCATGTCTTCCGGGGCCAGCAGGTCGCGGGCCGGGTCGAAACCGGACAGGTTGGACAGCAGGAAGCGCGCGGTATTGCGGATACGGCGGTAAGCGTCGGCGCTACGCTGCAGGATCTGCTCGGAAACCGCCATTTCACCGGAATAGTCAGTGGCCGAAACCCACAGGCGCAGGATGTCGGCACCCAGGGTGTTGTTGACCTTCTCCGGCTCGATGGTGTTACCCAGCGACTTGGACATCTTGCGGCCGTTCTCGTCCACGGTGAAGCCGTGGGTCAGCAGTTCGCGGTACGGCGCGTGGTTGTCGATGGCGCAACCGGTGAGCAACGACGAGTGGAACCAGCCACGATGCTGGTCGGAGCCTTCCAGGTACAGGTCGGCGACCGGGCCGGTGGCGTGGCCGATATCGTGCGAGCTACGCAGCACGTGCCAGTGGGTGGTGCCGGAGTCGAACCACACGTCCAGGGTATCGGTGATCTTGTCGTACTGGCCGGCTTCTTCACCCAGCAGTTCGACGGCATCCAGCTTGAACCAGGCTTCGATACCTTCCTGTTCAACGCGCTTGGCCACCGCTTCCATCAGTTCGACGGTACGTGGGTGCAGCTCGCCGGTCTGCTTGTGCAGGAAGAACGGGATCGGCACACCCCAGTTGCGCTGACGCGAGATGCACCAGTCCGGGCGGTTGGCGATCATCGAGTGCAGGCGCGCCTGGCCCCAGGCCGGTACGAACTTGGTTTCTTCGATGGCTTTGAGGGCGCGCTCACGCAGCGGCTCGCCAGCGCTTGGCTGCTTGTCCATGCCGACGAACCACTGCGCGGTTGCGCGGTAGATCAGCGGGGTCTTGTGGCGCCAGCAGTGCATGTAGCTGTGGCTGATGGTTTCGGTGTGCATCAGCGCACCGGCTTCGCTCAGCTTCTCGACGATGGCCGGGTTGGCCTTCCAGATGAACTGGCCGCCGAAGAACTCCAGCGACTCGACATACACGCCATTGCTCTGCACCGGGGTGAGAATGTCGTCGTTGACCATGCCGTAGCGCTTGCAGGTGACGAAGTCGTCTTCACCGTAGGCAGGCGCGGAGTGAACCACACCGGTACCGGCGCCCAGTTCGACATAGTCGGCCAGGTAGACAGGCGACAGGCGGTCGTAGAACGGGTGGCGGAAGTTGATCAGCTCCAGGGCCGAACCCTGGGCAGTGGCGACGACCGAGCCTTCCAGGTTGTAGCGCTTGAGGCACGACTCGACCAGCTCTTCGGCCAGCACCAGCAGACGCTCGCCGGTATCGACCAGGGCGTACTTGAACTCCGGGTGGATGTTCAGCGCCTGGTTGGCGGGAATGGTCCACGCAGTGGTGGTCCAGATCACGATGGCGGCCGGCTTGGCCAGCGCCTCCAGCCCGAAGGCGGCAGCCAGCTTGGCCTGGTCGGCAATCGGGAAGGCCACGTCGATGGTCTGGGATTTCTTGTCGGCGTATTCGACTTCCGCTTCAGCCAGGGCCGAACCGCAATCGAAGCACCAGTTCACAGGCTTGAGGCCCTTGAACACGAAGCCTTGCTTGACCATCTCGGCCAGGGCGCGGATTTCACCGGCCTCGTTGGCGAAGTTCATGGTCTTGTACGGGTTGTCCCAGTCACCCAGTACACCCAGGCGAATGAACTCGGTCTTCTGCCCTTCGATCTGCTCGGCGGCGTACTCGCGGCACAGCTCGCGGGTGCGGTCGGCAGACAGGTGCTTGCCGTGGGTAACCTCGACCTTGTGCTCGATCGGCAGGCCGTGGCAGTCCCAACCCGGTACATACGGCGCATCGTAGCCGGCCAGGGTCTTGGAGCGGACGATCATGTCCTTGAGGATCTTGTTCAGCGCATGACCGATGTGAATCTTGCCGTTGGCATAGGGCGGGCCGTCGTGCAGGACGAACTTGGGACGATCCTTGCCAATTTCGCGCAGCTTCTGGTACAGGCCAATGCTGTCCCAGCGCTGCAGGATCTGCGGTTCGCGCTGAGGCAGGCCGGCCTTCATGGGGAAGGCGGTGTCCGGAAGGTTAAGCGTGGCTTTGTAGTCGGTCATTTCAGGCTCTTCGTTAGCGGTTGAGCGTGCCAATGTGCACGTGCGGCGGCGATATCCGCATCGATCGCCGACTTCAGCGCCTCCAGGGAGGCGAATCGCTGCTCTTCACGCAGCTTGTGGTGGAACTCCACCGTCAGACGCCGGCCATACAGGTCGCCGGCAAAATCAAGAAGATGAATCTCCAGGTGCGGGCGCCCATCACCGGCAACGGTGGGACGCACGCCAATATTGCCTACACCCGGCCAAGCCTTGCCGTCGATTTCGATGCTGGCCAGGTAGACCCCGGACAGCGGCACGCGGCGGCGCTTGAGCTGGATGTTGGCGGTAGGTGTGCCGAGCTGGCGGGCCAGCTTCTGGCCATGCAGCACACGGCCGGTGATGCTGTACGGGCGGCCCAGCAGGTGCTCGGCCAGCTCGAAGTTACCTTCGCACAGGGCTTTGCGCACTTCGGTGCTGCTGACCCGCAGGCCGTCCTGGATTACCGTGTTGGCGGCCTCGACGGTGAAGCCGTACTGCTTGCCGGCCTCGATCAGGAAGGCAAAGTCGCCGGCGCGGTCGCAGCCAAAGCGGAAGTCATCACCCACTTCGAGGTGGCGCACGCCCAGGCCGTCGACCAGGATGGCTTTGACGAAGGCATCGGCGCTGAGCTTGCTCAGGCGCTGATTGAACGCCAGGCACAGCACCCGGTCGATGCCCTCGGCGGCCAGCAGTTCGACCTTGTCGCGCAGGCGGGCCAGGCGCGCCGGTGCGGTATCGGGGGCGAAGTACTCGCGTGGTTGCGGTTCGAAGATCACCACGCAGGTCGGCAGGCCCAAGGCCTGACCGCGCTCGCGCAGGCGCGCCAGGATAGCCTGGTGGCCGCGGTGAACCCCGTCGAAGTTGCCAATGGTGGCGACACAGCCCCGGTGCTCGGGGCGCAGGTTGTGAAGACCTCGAACCAGCTGCATAACGCGCTTCTTGCTCATAAAGTGGCCGATTATAACCACACCCGGGCGCCGGTGACAGGCAGCAGCGCCCAAGGGCGGCGTGGAATATGAAAAACCGACGCCTGACCCGCCTGACGCCTCAGTGCAGGGCCTTGCGAGCGAAGTGCCGGGGCCGGAAGCCGCACAGGTACAGGCAGCCGAAATAGGTCACGACACCTGCCACAATCAACGCCCCAAGCCGCAGGAAGCGCTCAAGCATGATGCCCTGCTCCCAGGCCGGCATATAGTGCATGCCCGCCAACAGTACCGCCGACATCAGCACCACTGCCAAGACAAGCTTGAGCAGGAACATTGCCCAGCCTGGCTGTGGCTCGAACAACTGCTGGCTGCGCAGCTTCCAGAACAGCAAGCCGGCATTCAGGCAGGCACCCAGGCTGATTGCCAATGCCAGGCCGGCATGTGCAAGCGGGCCGACCAGGGCGAGGTTGAACAACTGGGTGCAGACCAGGGTGAAAATCGCAATCTTTACCGGCGTGCGGATATTCTGCTGCGCATAGAAGCCGGGTGCCAGCACCTTGACCAGAATGATCGCCAGCAAACCTACCGAATAGGCCATCAGCGCCCGCTGTGTCATGGCCGCATCAAACGCACTGAACTTGCCATATTGAAAGAGCGCAACGGTCAGCGGCTCGGCAAGGATGGCCAAGGCCAAGGTGCACGGCAGCACCAGCAGGAAGCACAGGCGCAGGCCCCAGTCGAGGATCCGCGAGTATTCCTCGCGGTCCTTGTTGGCGTAGGTCTTGGCCAGGGTGGGCAGCAGGATGGTGCCCAGGGCCACGCCCAGCACGCCTGAAGGCAGCTCCATGAGGCGGTCGGCGTAATACATCCACGACACCGAGCCGGCCACCAGGAACGAGGCGAAGATGGTGTTGATGATCAACGAAATCTGGCTCACCGACACCCCGAGAATCGCCGGCAGCATCTGTTTGAGTACCCGCCACACACCCGCGTCCTTGAGGTTCAGGCGCGGCAGTACGAGCATGCCGATCTTCTTCAACGCTGGCAGCTGGTACAGCAACTGCGCCAGGCCACCCGCCAGCACGCCCCAGGCCAGGGCCATGATTGGCGGGTTGAAGTACGGCGTCAGCAGCACGGCGAAGGCAATCATCGCCACGTTCAACAGGGTGGGGGTGAACGCCGGTACCGAGAAGCGGTTCCAGGTATTGAGGATCGCACCGGCCAGGGAAGACAGCGAGATCAGCAATATATAAGGAAAGGTCACCCGCAACAGGGAGGTGGTCAGCTCGTATTTTTCTGCGTTGTCGACAAAGCCTGGGGCTGTTGCCCACACCACCCACGGCGCCGCGAGGATGCCGATGGCAGTCACCAGGGCGAGGACCAGGGTCAGCAGGCCGCTGACATAAGCGATGAAGGTACGTGTCGCCTCCTCGCCCTGCTGGGTCTTGTATTCGGCCAGGATCGGAACAAAGGCCTGGGAAAACGCACCCTCGGCGAAAATGCGCCGCAACAGGTTGGGCAGTTTGAACGCGATGAAAAAGGCGTCGGTGGCGACGCCGGCACCAAAGATGCGCGCCAGGATGGTGTCGCGAACGAAGCCCAGCACCCGCGAAATCATGGTGATCGAGCTTACTGCAGCCAGGGATTTGAGCAGGTTCATCGAAAAGATTCACGCCAATGGCAGAGGACGCTGCCAGACAGCGTCCGAATGTGCGATACTCCCGCGCCTTCGCAGGGGAGCCAAAAATTCCCGAGTGTACAGGTCGCGCAGCAGAAAGGAATCTTTCCCTCTTGTTGGCGCACCGCTCGGCGGAACCTTGCAGGTGGCCTTGACAATCGATCTCTTGATCGGCATGATTCGCGGCCTATTTTGTTTGCTATTTACCTAAAGTCTTTCGAGGAGCTCGACGGTGGCCAACACACCTTCCGCCAAGAAACGTGCAAAACAGGCTGAGAAGCGTCGCAGCCACAACGCCAGCCTGCGTTCCATGGTCCGCACCTACATCAAGAATGTAGTTAAAGCCATTGACGCAAAAGACGCCGAAAAAGCGCAAGCCGCTTACGTTCTGGCTGTACCTGTAATCGACCGTATGGCCGACAAAGGTATCATCCACAAGAACAAAGCTGCTCGTCACAAAGGCCGTCTGAATGGCCACATCAAGGCGCTGAAAGAAGCTGCAGCTGCCTAAGCGACGCGCTATTCGAAAAACCGACCCTAGGGTCGGTTTTTTGTTGCCTGCGATTTATGCTTGCGGGCAAGGCTCCATGTGGAACTCGGTCTTTGTGGGAGCGGCCTTGCGTCGCGAAAGGGCTGCAGAGCAGCCCCGGCAATCTCAGCTTCTGCGCTAAGACCGAGGGGCCGCTACGCGCCCCTTTCGCGACGCAAGGCCGCTCCCACAAAAAAGCGGGGCCGCGGTTGGCGGCCCTACTTTTACATTACTTGGCTATCTGAATCTTCGGCGCCCACTGCAGCCAGTCATCCTCTGCCTTGTCGAACAAGGCGAAGGTCTGCTGCGGCCGTGCCGGGTTGCCCATCTGCTCGCCATCCGGCGTTGCAAAGGCGATACCGCCATCGATCAGAGTCTCCACCGACTCGGTACGCACGGTAGCCCCCTTGAACAGCCCCCAGTCGAAACCGAAGCCACTGCTGTTCCAGAACCGGCTGCCACTACGGACCAGGGCTGCATAGCGCGGCTCGATGAGGATATGGATCAGCACGCGGTCAGCGCTCTGGCCCAACTCGAAACCCGTCACCTTGCCAACCGCAACCTCTCGATAGGTCACTGGCACACCCGGCTTGATCGAACCACGCCGCGGCGCACTGAGCGTCAATGGCAAGCCCACCTCCGGCCCAGCCACTTGCGGGGCATCGGCCAAGGCGATGAAGTCGCGCTGCGGGCCACGGTCCTTGGCTGCCGGCTGCACCTCCAGGTACTGCCCGCCAAGCAGCGTGTCGAGGTTCTCGGTGCGTACCAGGCCCAAGGCTGGCTTGACCACCCAGAACTGCGTACCGGCACGGGCAATACGGTCCGCCGCCTCGGTGATACGTGCCCGCAGCAGCACTGCCTGCAAGTCATCGGTCAGGTCGACGCTCTCGATACTGCCCACATCCAGGCCACGGAAGCGGATTGGCGTACCCGGCTTCAGGCCATCTGCACGGTCTACACGGACGGTGATCAAGGTACCCGCGCGGTTTACCGCTTCCTGGCTGTCATGCAGACGGAAGCGTGGAATGTGGCGCTTCAGCGCCACATCGGGCCGTGGCGTGTCGAACGCAATACCGCCGGCCATCAGCGTTTGCAGCGATTCACTCTTGATCTTGATGCCCGACAGCCCCCCGGTCAGGGTAATGCCACTGACGTTCCAGAAGCGCGACGAGCCGTTGACCAGCTTTTCGTATTCCTTCTCGATATGCACACCGATCAGGATACGGTTGCTGTTACGAGCAAACTGGTAGCTCTGCACGCTACCCACCTTGACCTGGCGGTACATCACCGGGCTGCCGATTTCCAGAGAACCCAGGGTATCGGCGAACAACACCATGTGCAGGCCTGGCGCCTTGAGGTCGAGCGGCGGCGCCTTGGCGCGGGCCTCGAACTCACGCTCGGGCCGTTCACCCTTCTCACCCGGGCGGATGGCGATGTAGTTACCTTTGACCAGCGCCTCCAGGCCGGTGATACCTGCCAGGGAAATCGACGGCTTGACCACCCAGAACTGCGTGCCCTCGACCAGATAGTCTTCGGTGAGCGGGTCCAGTGTCAGCTCGGCCGATGCGCTGGACAGGTTGTCTTCCATCTTCAGGGCTTTCAACGAGCCCACCTGGATGCCCTTGTACATGACCGGCGTGCGGCCTGCCTGCAGGCCCTCGTAATCGCTCAGCTTTACCTTGACCCGTATACCCGCCTGGGCGGCGTCGAAGTCTTCATAAAGGCGGAATGGCAGGCTAGGATCGGTAGGCGGGCTGTCCTTGCGGTACTCCGGCGTGGCAAAGGCGATACCACCGGCCACAATGCTCGACAGCGACTCGCTGCGAACCTTCACACCTGACAGCGAAGCATCGATGCTGACCCCGCTGGCGTTCCAGAAACGCGTGTGCTTGCGCACCAGGCTGGCGTAGGCGGGCTCGATGAACACCTTGATCTCGACGGTGCTCTGGTCCTCGGACAGGCGATAGCTTTTCACCCGACCCACCTGGATCTGCTTGTAGAAGATCGGGCTGTCACGGTTGAGCGAACCCAGCCTGTCGGCTTTGAGGGTCAGATGCAGGCCAGGCTCCGAATCCGAGAGCGGCGGCGCAACCTTCAGGGCGGTAAAGCGCTTGGTACGCTCGCCCTCCCCCGGGCTGACGGCAATGTAGTTACCCGACACCAGTGTTTCAAGGCCGGTAATACCCGCCAGGCTGACACTCGGCTTCACCAGCCAGAAACGCGTGCCTTTGGTCAGGTGTGGTTCGGCGTCCTTGTTCATCTCGATGGTGGCGATCACACCTTGGTTGTCGCCCTTGGCGTCGAGCAACAAGCTCTTCACTTTGCCTACCGGCATGCCCTTGTAGATGACTTCGGTCTTGTTGGCGACGATACCTTCACCCGACTCGAAGCGGACTTCAATTTCCACGCCGGCCTTGCTATAGGCCTGCCACGCGAGCCAGCCACCGATCATCAGGGCGATCAAAGGCAGGATCCAGATGGCCGACCAGTTCGAGGCTGGCCGGGTTTTAGCCGTTGGCAGGTCACTCATGGTCGTCATCCGACTCCGTGTTATCCCAAATCAGTCGGGGATCGAAAGTTAAAGCGGCAAGCATTGTCAGGATCACCACAGTTGCAAAGGCGACAGCGCCCAGATTGGCTTCGACACTGGCTATTCGGCCGAAATTCACCACTGCCACCAGGATGGCGATGACGAAGATATCGAGCATGGACCAGCGCCCAATGAATTCGATGAAGCGGTACATCAATATCCGTTGCCGCGCTGAAAGCGGCTGGTGACGCTGAACGGAGTACAACAGCAAACCGATGCCCACGAGCTTGAAGGTGGGCACCAGGATACTGGCAATGAACACCACCGCGGCAATCGGCACCATGCCGTGCTTGAGCAGGGTGATGACGCCGGACATGATCGTGTCGGGGCTGCCCTGGCCGAGTGTACTCACGGTCATGATCGGCAGCAGGTTGGCCGGGATGTACAGGATCGACGCGGCAATCAGCAGGGCCCAGGTACGTACGATACTGTTCGGGCGGCGGGCATGCACAATGGCGCCGCAACGTGTGCAGGTCTGCGAAGTGCCATCTGGCACTTGCCGGTTCAGTTCATGACATTCATTGCAGACAACAATGCCTGCATCAATCGCCCGCATGCAGGTCCTCCCCCGATAGTGCACTCCAGATCTGGTGCGGCGACATGACCACCTCCAGCCATACCTGGACCAATAACAGGCTGATGAAGCAGAACAGCCCCAGGCCCACGGTCAGTTCTGCCAGGTCTACCAGCTTGACGATAGCCACCAGCACACCCATGAAATAGACCTCGAGCATGCCCCAGTCACGCAAGTGGTGATAGATGCGGTAGAACAGCAGGCCGAAGTTGCGCCCCACGTTCAAGCGGATACTCAGCAATACCGCCAGCTGGCAAAGCAGTTTTGCCAGAGGGATGGCCATGCTGCACAGGAACACGACCACCGCCACACCGCGCATCTGCGAATTGTACAGGCCCAGTACGCCGCTCCAGACAGTATCGTCCGAGGTCTGGCCAAGCAGGTGCAGTTGCATGATCGGTAGAAAATTGGCAGGTACGAACAGCAACAGCGCGGTCAGTACCAGGGCCAGGCTGCGGTTGACTACATTGTGCCGGTGGGCATAGAGCTCGTAGCCGCAGCGGGGGCATTCGGCTTTTTCATCGCGCTGCAGCACAGGCTTGCGCAGCAACAGGTCGCATTCGTGGCAGGCGACAAGCTCGTCCAACGGCAATTGGGCCAGGGCATCGGGTTCGACAGGATTGGGCATATAGCGCTTCTGGATAGGTGCGTGGGCCTATTCTAGTGTTCTGGCACGAATTGTGGGAGGCGACTTACCACAGATCCCTGTAGGAGCAGCCTTGTGCTGCGAAGCGGCCATTGCAGGCAAAGATAATCTTTAGCCTTACCGGCCTCTTCGCAGCACAAGGCTGCTCCTACAGGGGGTCGGCCAGGACTGGGGATATTTGCGCCGCAAAGACAAAACCCCTACCTGCATGCGCAGATAGGGGTTTTGCGAAATGAATCTTGACGATGACCTACTCTCACATGGGGAAACCCCACACTACCATCGGCGATGCATCGTTTCACTACTGAGTTCGGGATGGGATCAGGTGGTTCCAATGCTCTATGGTCGTCAAGAAATTCTGTAGCCA